>DASRBN010000025.1 GCA_035653615.1 Ktedonobacteraceae bacterium
GGAGAGGCAGGCGGCGACGTATTCGCCCAGGCTGTAACCGATCATAGCCTGGGGACGCACTCCCCACTGCATCAACAACTGTGCCAGGGCGTACTCGATCACAAACATCAGCGGCTGCGCATAGCGCGTCTGCTTGAGCCGGTTTGCGGGTGAAGATTCGATATGGGAAGAATGGGCAGGAGATTTGGAGTGTCCATTGTTTCCATGACGCCTTAACAACACCTGTAAATCATATGTTCCCTGTGATGTGCTATGCCCGTTGGAATTTCCATTCAGGTGCGTGTGGTTCTGTTCTGGCTTTGTGTAGATGAGTTCTCTCAAGTCCAGGCCCAGCAAAGGTTCGAGGATGGCAGCACAGCGATCAATCGTCTCGCGGAAGGTCGCTTCCTGCTCGTACAATTCCGCGGTCATGCCCGCGTATTGCTCTCCCACGCCTGAGAACATGAACGCAATCTTCCCCGGGTTCGATTGCGCACTGCCCGTTTGTACGTGCTGCCCGCCAGGTGTTTCAAGCGTTGTAATGGCATCCTGGATGTCGCGGCAGACGACAAAGCGCCTTTGTTGAAAGGCAGTTCGTCCGAGTGCCGTTGTATATGCGATATCGGCCAGTTGCTCGTCAGTGTGGTTCCTGAGATACGCCTGTAAGTTACTCGTCGCCTTATCCAGTGCCTCTATGGTTTTTGCTGAGAGCAGCAGCAACTGGTAGGGACGAGATGAAGAGGTTGATGTAGTAGGAATGGCCTCTTCTAGCACTACGTGGGCGTTCGTGCCTGACCAGCCAAAAGAACTGACTCCGGCGATACGGGTTTGTTCCTGCGATGGCCACGGAAGCAGCGTTGCCGGAATTCGCACCGGATTCTCTTCCCAACGAATATGGGGATTAGGGGTTTTCAAGTTCAGGTGCGGCGGAATCGTGCGGTGTTGTAGGGCCAGCACGGTTTTCATCAGGCCGGCAATGCCCGCGGCGCCCGCCAGGTGGCCGATGTTGGTCTTGACCGTACCGACAAATACCGGCGCGTCCTGTGAATGTCCCTCAGCAAGTGCTGCCGATAGCGCATCTATCTCGATGGGATCTCCCAGCGCCGTCCCTGAGCCGTGCGCCTCGACATAGCTGACACGCCGCGGCTCGATACCGGCTATTGCCAGTGCTTTACGTATCACCGCTTCCTGCGCCAGTTTATTGGGGGCCGTAATGCCATTGCTGCGTCCATCCTGGTTAACCGCCGAGCCGCGAATAATAGCCAGAATATTATCTCCATCGGCCTGCGCATCGCTGAGCCTTTTCAGCACGACGATGCCGCATCCCTCACCCAGGGCGAAGCCGTCCGCGTCCGCGTCGAAGGTCTTGCAGCGCCCATCCGCGGCCAGCATGCCCATCTTGCAGGCATTCACCATATGTTCCGGCAGCAGCATGGCGTTGACACTGCCCACCAGTGCCAGCCTGCATTCAGCGTTGCGCAGGCTCTGGCAGGCCAGGTGAACGGCGACCAGCGAAGAGGAACAGGCCGTATCGATGGTCATTGCCGGCCCTTGCAGGTCAAACAGATAGGCCAGCCGACCCGCGGCGATGCTTGAGGCACTGCCGACGCCGAAATATGGATCATCCAGGTAGGACGTATCGCCCGTCTCGTAGCCAAATTTTGCCTGTAGTTGGGAGTATTCCGTGTTACTCATCATGCCGATGAAGACGCCTGTCGAACTGCCCCCGATTTTGCTCAAGGATTGCCCGGCATCCTCAAGAGCTTCCCAGGCTACTTCTAACAACAGGCGCTGTTGTGGGTCCATACGCGTGGCTTCGTGAGGGGAAATGCCGAAGAATTGGGCGTCAAAGGCCGCGATATGTTCGAGAAATCCACCCTTGCGCGTGTACATCTTCCCCTCGGCAGTGCGGTCCGGGTCAAAAAAGGCATCGACATCCCAGCGCCCGGCAGGAATGTCACGAATGGCATCGCTCCCGCTGCTCAACAATTGCCAGAACGCCTCGGGCGAATCGGCTCCGCCAGGAAAACGACACCCCATACCGATGATGGCAATTGGTTCGTCGGGTGTTCCAGGACAGGCACCAGGCACTGTCCCTACAGCAGTATCGCGTCCCGCAAGCAGTTTCTCTCCGGCAAGGTGGCCGGCCAGCGCAACGATAGTAGGATAGTCATAGAAGAGTGTAGGCGCCAGTTCGCGTCCTAGCCAGTCCTCGAGATCGCCGGATAGCCCGACTGCCGCTACCGAGTCCATGCCATAACTCGCCAGCGGCTCATGTATATCAAGCGCAGTCGGCTCAAGCGAAAGCTCAGCGGAGATGTGAGCGATCAGCCAATCTTGAATAGCTTCGCGGCTCCATGCCTGCCCGTGTGCTTTGCCTTCACCATGTCGCTCTTCAGAAGCGTCGTTGTTCTTTTCAAAATCGGAGAAACTCATGTCAAATTACTCCGTTATACACGTCTTCTATTCATCCCACATGCTCAGCTCACCGTTTAAGAAGGCGGCACGACATGCGCGCCGTTGAACTTTGCCGCTCGATGTCTTGAGGATCGCCCCGGTTTTCAGCAGCGCGACTTTGTAGACCTGCAGGTCGTGTTCCTCGGCTATCTCGCGCCGGATCGTTTTGATCAGTTCCTGGCCGTCCAATGGCTTGCGATGGGCTTCGCTTGCCTGCGGAGTCCCTGCTGCTTCATGCGCCGGTAAATAGCGCGCCTCTATTTCGGCCAGTACGACAAGTTCCTCTCGCCCATCGACATCGATTGAGAAAACGGCGCAGCAGGATTTGCGAATCGCCGGATGGCACTGTTCTACCGTTAGTTCGATATCCTGCGGATAGTAATTGCGCCCACGTATGACGATCAAGTCTTTGAGACGGCCTGTGACAAATAACGCCCCTTCATGCAGAAAGCCCAGGTCTCCGGTGCGCAGGAAAGGACCCTCACCGGTAGTGGCAATGTAGGCGTTGAAGGTGCGCCCTGTCTCTTCGGCTTTTTGCCAGTATCCAGCGGCCCTGCTGGGGCCGGAAGTCCAGATTTCTCCGACTTCATCATCCGCGCATGGCGTCAAGGTTTCAGGGTGAACAATCACTACTTTTTGCTCTTGTAGAAAATGGTCGTATCCCACCATATTTCTGCTAGTGCCGGTGTCACTGGGAGCGCGAACATATCCCTGTTCGAGGGCGGCTTTATCGAGGGCCAGTACAAGTGGCAGGTCATTTTTACCGCCACTTGCCACCAGTAACGTTGCTTCTGCCAGGCCATAACCGGGGAAGAAGGCGCGGCGACGAAAACCGCAGCTGGCAAAGGTTTCCGCGAATTGATCGAGTGTTTCGCTGCGGATAGGCTCGGAGCCGAGGGCCGCGACCTCCCAGTTGCTCAAATCAAGCGTTGCCTTCTGTTCAGCCGTGAGCTTGCGGATGCAGAGATCATAGCCAAAATTCGGGCTGATGCTGATGGTAGCCCGAGTGCGAGAAACTGCCTGCAACCAGCGATAGGGGCGCTGCAAAAAGGCAAACGGCGACATCATCGTCGATGGATAGCCGCCATACATTGGAAAGAGAATGCCGCCGATAAGTCCCATATCGTGATACGGCGGCAGCCATGTCACCATATGGCTGGCGTTTTCAAACCTTTGCTCGCAGTACTGTACGAGCCATTCCAGATTGTGCAAAAGATTGCTGTGCGTGACCATCACCCCTTTAGGCGTAGAGGTGGAACCGGATGTGTATTGCAGGAAGGCGAGCGAATCGGCAGTAAGCAGTGGTTCTTCCCACTCTTGCGCCAGGGAAGCAGGGATGGTATCGGTCGCAATCCATTCCAGGTGCTGCAGGTCTGGCACATGTGTAAAGTAACGTTGCAGGTCAGAGAGGAGATTGCTGGTTGTAAGCACGATGGCGGCCTGCGTGTCCTCAACAATGGCCTGGATGCGCGGCATCATGCGTGCCGAAGCAGGTGGATAGGCAGGTACGGCGATTGCTCCAGCATAGAGACAACCAAAAAAGGAGCTGACGTAAGCCGTACCCGGCGCGTGCAGCAAGAGTATCGGTTTAGCTGTAGCGCCCTTCTGTTGTAGTAGCGAGGCAATTGTTCGAGCTTCGCGGTCCAGATCTCCGTAAGTCAGGCGCGAATCAACAGTTTCCCCTTGCCTCAGAAAGGTGTAGGCATGTCGTTCTGGGTGGTGAAGCGACCTCCAACGCAGCAGTTCGACAAGGGTCGTAGCTTCCACCGTCTTAGTGGCCAGTGTATAACTCATCTTTCAACTCCACGCTAGCAGTGTGATGCTCCTACAGGTGTGTTTCTAACTTCTGAAGCAAGGATACGTTACAAAAGTCACGCTGTCGTGCCTCTCAAACAGTATTTTTTTTACGCCTGCTTGAGAATGAGTGCTGGCCGGTGAATATTGCGGGTGTAAGGGCTAGATGATGCAGTTTGACAAATTGCTGCGGTAATCGCGCGAGGGCCGATCATGGTTGTTTACAACGTCTTCCGGCAAGGGACGCGGGGCCGATGAATCGGCGGTGGGCGCGATGAATCGGCCCCTACGGCAGAGCCGTGAGGCCAATAAATGTTCACAACCAAATCGGCTTACTGTGCTCAGAATGACACGGATAGCTATGCCTCCCGATTTTGATGGTGAATGTTCATCATCGGCCCCGCGTTCCTTGCTGAACTATCTTGTTTCAACTACATGATCGCGCCTGGGCTGGGGCTACCAGGTATGCTATAGAGGAGCTAGCCGGCGATATCTTCAATCAAAGAAAAGAGGCCGCTGTGATAGGCGGCAAGGAGCGCGTCTCGTTCGCAATGCACTCCTAATTGCTCGTAAATGTGTTGTCGGTGCTTGCCTACTGTGGCGGGCGCGATGTGCAGGTGTTGCGCGATGGCCTCCTGATTGTAGCCGCGACACATCAGCGAAAGCACTTCCTGCTCGCGCCTGGTCAAAGGCCCATTCATCTGGTAGTCAAGATGCTGGCATTGACCCTGCACAAAAGCTGATTGTTCAAATGTAAACAATAACCAGCTGCATGCTTGAGCCAGAAGTTGCGCAACAGGCCGAGCGATTGAAGGCTGCTCAGGATTCAAAGGATCGGAAGTAATACATAGTACACCATATACATGGTGCTTGAATTGCACCGGAAACGTGGCTATAGTGGTGGCGGGAAGCTGTACCCGTTTCAGCGCTTTTTGCCGGCTAAGGAAGAGTTGCGCGCGTTCCTGTGTCATGGACTGGATTTCAAAACACAGGCGGCTCACCCCTCCTTGCAACTGGCCGCACAAAAGCTGGCCTAGATTGAGAAGGGACGTGATCTGCTGCATATCCCGGAGGTCCCCCAAATCGATCTCTTTGACTTTATGGTTCTGAGATGGTAAAGGGAGACGCGCGGAACCAGAGGTAACGGGCTGTGTACTCATGAATTTGTTCCTCCATCAATGAAATCATTACCAATTTTTATCAATACATCCCGGAAAGCAAGCGCATCCGAGTGATAACGATCTTCCCCGTCGCTTATTATAAGCACTACAGACAGGAGCGATTACGACTGCGGTCCGCGTGGCGTTCTATTGCCAGCTCGATCAGGCGATCCAACAATTGTGGGTAAGGTAACCCGCTAGCCGCGCACAATTTTGGATACATGCACTGTGGCGTGAAGCTGGGCAGCGTATTGACCTCATTGATGTAGACTTGCCCGCTCTCTCTTTGTAAGAAGAAATCCACACGCGCCAGGCCGCTTAGATCAAGCGCGAGAAACGCCTGCACAGACATCCTCTGAACCTCTTCTGCCGTACCAGCTGGAATGTCTGCCGGAACGGCGGTATATGACGAGTTATCCAGATACTTTGCCTCGTAGTCGTAAAATTCGTGCTGCATCATGACTTCGCCTACAACAGATGCAACCGGCTCACTATTCCCTAACACCGAGCATTCTAACTCGCGGCAATCGACAGATTGCTCCACGATAATTTTGCCGTTATATTGAGCGGCCAGCTGCATGGCCTGCTCCAGTTCAACACGGCTACTCGCTTTGCTTACGCCAATGCTCGACCCCTGGTTGGCAGGTTTCACGAAACAGGGGTATCCCAGGCGAGCCTCAATCCTATCCAGAATGCGCTCGGGTGTGCGATCCCAATCCAGGCGGCGAAAGGTCAACGAATCTACGACAGGAAGATCGGCGGAGCGAAATAACATCTTCATTTTGTCTTTATCCATCCCTGCCGCAGAACCAAATACTCCGCATCCGACATAGGGAATGTCTACCATCTCAAGCAATCCTTGCAACGTGCCATCCTCGCCATACGTACCATGTATGACTGGAAAGGCAACGTCTGGTCTTTCCTCTAGAGGGATAAGCCGATCACCGCCCAGGTGCGTTCGCTTATCACTGCGAGTAGCAATATCCTGAGCAGTGCGCTCTTCTTTCTGCTGCGCGCTACACGGCTGTTCGCGTTGTTCCGCCGTGAGCAGTGCCGCGGGCGCAATACCGGGCAGCCAGGCGCCTTCTCTGGAAATAGCGATGGGCAATACCTCGTATTTGTCCGGGTCAAGGTAAGCCATAACAGAGAGCGCCGAGGCGAGAGAAACCTCGTGTTCGCAAGAACGTCCCCCGAAAATGAGTGCCACGCGTAGCTTTCTTGTGGTTGAGGTCATGAGCATCTCCTTTGACTTTGAAGACTATCAAATGACGGAAAAGCAGCACTACTATTTTGAATTTGCCCCCACAAAACTTTCGTAAAAACGCTTTAAGTAAAAGGTAATCCATGGCCGAAAGGAGAAACTGAATGGATATGCACCCGGCATTGCATCAAAGTGTGAAAGGCCTACAAGGTAGCCAGGAGTATCTTTGTGCAACGAGTATCCAAAAGTTTCAAAAGTTTCTATAGTTAAATATAGCTCATAAATTTCTTCTTGTCAATACCTCTACCAAAAATTGCGAATATTTCTTTCTATTTCATAGGGATTACAAAACTACAAAAAATATGATATAGTCTCAAAAATGGAGGAAATCCGTGAATAACCAGGGATCACAATACTATACAGCGAGCGAGGCTCAGGCGAAACTTGGATTATCCAAAGCGCAGTTCCACCAGAAGGTGCGGCAAGGATTGATTCCAAAGGTAATCATGCCCGGAAGGAAACAGGGAATGTATCCCAGGCGAGATATAGATGCGCTGGCCCTGTCGATGACTTCTCAGACAGAGGCGTATGTCTTCTCGCGGTCGACCCCCGCCGACCAGGTTGAGGAAATGGCTATTGATATTCGCTACTGGGGGCGTGATTTTGTAATTTCGCTGGCTGAACGCATTGCATTTCAGCAAAAGTGTTCGTTTACGTTCCATTCGTTCAAGGTACGCGACAAGGTCGTGGGCTATGTTTCCATGTTTCGTTTACCGGATAGTTTTCTCGATGCCTTGCTGACTGGCCAGAAGATTGAGCGAGACATTACCTTGCGAGAGGTATTGCCATTTGTGCGCCTGGAGCCTTTTGCTATCTTTCTTGATAGGATCGTTGTGGACTCTGGACTTTCCACTCATCTGAGGCGTCTCTATGCCGGCACGATGATCTTCCACTTTATTAGCGTACTTTCTTATCTCCTGGCAAATGATTATCAGATCACTCACCTCTATGCTATTTCCACAACGCAGCAGGTCAGTAACCTGCTAAAGAGGCTGGGCTTTCAGCAAATGACAGGAAAATCTCTCGTTCCTGGTCGTCTGGCCTTCGAATATACCCTTGACGATGCGGGACTGGCTCATCTTCAAGCTCTACAACAGGAATTTCGTCATCGCCTTTAATCGTTATCCTTCTTAAAGCATGAGTAAGCTACTTGTTCAAGTGTAATCGCTCTCCAGTACTTTTACGTAGTATTAAGTAGTACCAGCCAGTACACAAAGTTTATAAAGTATGATATAGTTCCTCACATGACAAAGGCTGAAGTACAGGCAGCTTTTCTCAAGGGGTCGTAAGCTGTAGTGCAGGGATTTCGTAAAGCTTCATTGTAGGGTAAATAGATGGCGATTCATAGTAATTATTACACGGCCAGCGAAGCGCAGGCCAGGCTTGGCTTATCGAAAGCCATGTTTTTCCGCAAAGTCAGCCAGGGAGTCATTCCCAAAGTGGTGTTGCCAGGGATGAAACAGGGAGTGTATCCCAGGAGAGATATCGATGCCCTCGCGCTCTCCATGAATATGCTTTTTGAACAATACGACAGAATTATTTTTTCCCGCTCGACTCCTGCCGATCAGCTAGAAGAGATGAACATTGGTATCAGGTGTTTTGGCAGCGATTTTATCACCCCTCTGGCAGAACGTATTGCTTTCCAGCAGAAGTCTGAATTTACATTCTACTCACTCAAAGTTGATGGTGAGGTTGTCGGCTACATCTCAATGTTCCGTTTGTCCGAGAACCTTCTTGAGGATCTCCTTACCGGTCGTAAGATTGAGCGTGAGATCTCTGTAAAAGAGATGCTACCATTTGTGCGATTAGAACCATTCAGCATCTATATCGATGTCATTGCCATCGATCCCCATCTGACTGCCCATAAACGGCATCTCTATGCCGGTCTTATCGTCTCGCGCTTCATCGACCTGCTCCTGAATCTGCTGGCGAATGGCTATCAGATTACCCGTATTTACACGGTGACGGCCACGGTGGAGGGGGATAACCTGGTGAGAAAACTGGGTTTCCGGCACTTAGACGGCAAATCGCTTGCCCCTGGCCGCAACGCGTATGAGTATGTACTTGACCAGGCAGGCATCAAAAGGTTGCGCGATTTTAGCCACCGCTGAAAAACGAGCTTCTGTGTTGTTCCCAATGGACATAGCATGGGATTATATAGAGATGATGCATTGAAGAGAGCGGGAGACGGGCTACGAACTATCGGTCGCACCTATGCCCGACAACTACAACGAACTCGGCAGCACAATGCTGCCGAGTTCGTTGCCTTTCAGATGAAACGAGCGACAAAGCCATCAGGGATCGCCGAGACCACGAGGTTCCACCAACAATCGGGTGCTAAGCTGCCCTCAGCCTGAGTGCTATGAGGGGGTCCTTTCTGAGACGCACACACCCTCAAGAGATCATTCATGTTGGCGCTTCCTTATACCACGACGTAGGTAGAGCGCAAGCAGTCGGTTTAACATTGCCGTTTTTGTCTGCTTCAGAGGGAACTATTTTCTATAGTGTCTATATGGGACAAGTCGTGGTTGGAGCCTACATGAGATGAACCGCTCCAGCATTCTGAATGTCGAGTTGCTATGATCAAGCGAGAAACATACTCTTCTCTCCTGACTCCTCATCCAACATATGGCGTTCTTTCAGACCATGAAGTACTCCTGCTTGAGGTAATCCAGGGCAAGCGGGTCCTTGGCACGCGCTTGCTTTCACCTGAGATGCGCGACCTGGGCGGGCTGTTGGACTTCCTCTGGACCGTTGGATTGCACTCGGTCTGGGTGATTCCTTTAGCTACGCTCTCACGAACGGTGACCTGTAGCGATTTCGAGCACCTGCGAGAGCGCTGGTCCGTCCTCGTGCATGCCGATGCACATGATTCGAGCAGACCCAGCAGCGTGCTACTCTGGCCTAAGGGGAGTGGCCAGGAGATGAGACGTCGATTGACCCTCTCCTTTCCAGCGCATGCTGGTTGGCAGTGGAACCTTCCCGATGCCAGAAGCCTGCTCGCAACCGTGACGTACCTGGACCAGGTCCTGGGCAGGCCGGTGACGGATGCCCTCGATCGGGTCGCCCAGCAGTTCCTCGCCGACTGCACCCTCGACCAGTCCATTGCGTCGTTACGCGCTTTGCCTCTTGATCTGCGTACCCTGACCACTGCTGAGGGACAACCCATTCCTTTCACCGAGTGCGTGCATCCTGTCGCCTGGAAGCGTGCTTTGACCGTGGTGGAGCAACGGCAGCGGTACGTCCACAAATATCTCCACTGCTCCCATTTGCTCCAGGGGAGCCTGAGCGTTCAACTGGGAACAGGAGCGCCCGACTATTCTGTGCGTGGGCGAGCCTACGATGGCATACGTCCCGGTATCTGGCGCGTCAACGCGGAGACCTCCGGTTCGGTGTTCGATGGCAAACGCTTGCCGAGCGCTCTTGGGAATGCCTGGATGAGTACGCCGCAGATCAACGGGTGTCGTACCATCGGCTATCAGGTACAGGTGGAGGAAGGCGTCTTCTGGACCCACGCGCAAGCCGTACTCAAACGGTGGGCCACCACGCTCTGGCAGGCTGCGGCGTCTTTGCAGACGCATCCTGATCGCTACCGGCATGCGGTGGGGAGAGCCAATGCCCTGCACACCATTACCTTGCTTGCGCAGCGCGGCATCTCCCTGCTGGCCGGGGAGCAGCAGGCTGGAGGGTGGGAGCGACCCGACTGGTTGGCGCAGGTGCTGGGCAGTGAGCAGGTGAACCTGTTTGGGCACCTGGTCGGACTGGTGAGAAAGGGCATCATGCCGTTGCTGCTTCATGGAGATGGGCTCTGGGTGGTCTCCGATGACCCCAACCCTCTCACGGCCGTGCCTGGTCTGGTAACGGCGTCACCTTTCTGGCGTGGGTATAGCGTTGGCTATGAGGTTCCACTTCCTCTCTCGCGCGAAGTTCGCGAGATGTTCAGGACCGGAGCATCGGTGACGCAGTTGGCAAGGGAACTTGATAGTGTGGCAAGTGAGGCCTCCTCCTAAGGGCTCCGAATGTGCTGCTTCATTGCTCGTCCTTGCAGGACTGCGTGCGGTCGCGAGGCGGGAGCTGAATTCATCCAGCTCCACTTGCTCTTCGACGATATTGAGCAGATGGAACGGCTGGCTACTGAAGCCATTGCCGCGCTCACCTTTCCCTGGACCCGGTCCGCGACTGCGTCGCCTGCATCCGTTCAACGTCTCGGCTTCCCGGGTCAGCATCTGTGGCATCCAGCACAATTTCATACACCGCCGTTTTCTCCCCCGGATATTTCAGATCAAAGAGGACCCCAAAAAAATGGCCCACGATGCCCACGCGCAGTAGCTTTCGTGCCTGCCTGGCTTCTGCATCGTAGAGGCGACGCGCGGTGCCTTCAATCGCCGGGCCAAGCGCTTCCCCTTTGCGGGTGCCAAGTGCCAGGGTGACGTGCGGATTGTGGGCGAGACGCTTGACCTTCCAGGTCTCCGCCGCCGTCATAAAGTAGAGCTTGCCGCCCGAGGCGACCGTGCCTACCGGCGTGCCGACGCCCTGGCCGTTGCGGCGGAAGCTGGTCAGCAGGGTCATGTGGCCCTTGCCGGGAGTGGTTAGGTACGCCCGAGAGGTGTGTGTTGTGTTTTCGCTCATGTTCTCTCTCTTTCTTGTACTCGTCTGCTCGGAGTTTCCTGCTCGTTTCCAGGTAACTCCGAGCAGCATATATCGCTAGGCCAGGGCGCACAGCCGGTGCGGCAGAACGCCCGCACTGCCGGTGTCGCCGTTCCTGGATCGTTGTTGATGTACAACTTGGGGACATCGTTCTGGGCCAGCCAGGCGCCATAGGCTGTGACCACCTCACGCAGCGCTGATCATCTTGCTTGCTCCTTTCGGTCAGCAAAGGTTGCGTCCAACCCAGGGAGGGCGGAGAGCTCAATCATCACCGCGTGCTCATCGAGGTACTGCTGAACATATGCTGCAACGGTTTCTATAGACTTTCCCTTGTGTGCAAAGATTTCGGTTAACGTCATCATCAATGTGACTCCTTCTTGCTCAGCTCTGCCAGGGGGCACCAACCGCTCTCGGTAAAGTACGTGCTGTCGTCCGTTCATCAGGTTGGCTGTTTCAATGAATACTCACACTCCCTCAAGGTGCTTTTGTCCTCGTGCTGCCAGTCAGGAAGGCTGGAGACCGGCAAGCAGCCCCTGCACCAGTGCCTCGGCAAATTGTTGATCCGTCTGGCCGAACGGGTCAACACCCAGGAACTGCAAGTTGAACGCGCGCTGAAAACAGGGGCCCAGCAGCATCGTTGCCATGCTCAACGCCGAGAGATGCTTTCCGAGCCGTCCCAGGCGCTGTTCCTCCTCAAAGTACATTGCTAACCGCTCAAAGACATTGTGCGGACCCATGCCCAGCGGCTGGATTGTGGCCCGAAACTGCGCCAGCAGATCCTTGTCTGCCAGGAAGGAGACGCCCATCGGGAGGATGTGCTCATAGTAGTGCAGCGCCGCCAGAGCGAGCGCGACCAGATTCTCGCTGATGGTTGCGGTCCCTGCCTGGTGCGTCTGAAATGCCTCGTGAAAGGCAGGCAGATGCTCGGCCATCAGCGCGAAGAAGATCTCCTCTTTATGGTCGAAATGCCGATAGAGCGCGCTTTCCGATAGCCCGACTGCGCGCGCGATCTCCTTGGTAGTCAGATGTGCCGACCCTTTCAAAAGCAGTAGCTTCTCAGCAGCTTCCAGTATTCTGTCTCGTGTGCTTGCCATACAATCCTCTCCAATGTGAGTGAATGTTCACACACATAGTATAGTGAACCCACGACGCTTTGTCAAGGGTCATATCGGAGAGTCCAGGGCTTGTGAATGATTGCAGAGAGAGGCTTCTCACGAGAGAGAAGATAGCGATATCCAATCCATCTTCTCTCAAGGAGAAGCTTCTCATGTAGTGTATCGCACTCCAGTGTGTCCTCCCTGCTCTCAGCAGCGAGCAAGCGGATGGTTTGCTCACCCAAGCCGGCTTGCATAGCCTGGCGAAATTGTTGGCAGCCGTGCCTGATCCACGCGGCAGGCATGGCTCCATCAGAGCATCGCAGCGACCCACCGCCATTTCGCTTCCTGTGCTCAGCAAGCCCTTGCCCTCCTTTCTCAGAAGAGTGGAGGCCAGCAATAATTCACAGACCCTGACAGACAAATCAGGCTCCCATTCTAAATAAGCTAAGCAATGAGAGGCGCAAAGGACGATCTGCATCCTTTTTGAAATGCGAGTGAGAACTCGCATTTCCCTTTTTTCGGGAGGCTAGCAGGCCACATAGCAGCATTGTCGAAGCATTCAGAGCCATTGCGGGACCTCTTCCCCTGCCCTTCTGCGTCGAGAAGAGGGAGAGGGAGCTAGAGGCTCTGACGTCTGGGTATGGACTATCCCCCAATTTTTCCTATCGACCCAGGTTCAGAAGCCGACACCGTGAGCCAGGAGAGCAGGTGTACGCGCTCAATATCCTCAATGTAGGTAACGCCCTGCTTTTCAAGGAAGACGGCCAGCTTGCCCAATGCGAGCGTATGCCACTCAATAGTTTTAGGGCTATGATTCTGGCTCTGGTGATCAAGGATGTATTCGTTGATAGATGCACGAAGAGAACACTTTATGCGGCGAGTGAACTTTTGCTTGCTTGCGATTGTGACGCAGATTGATTGTGCTTGTTGCGAGACGACACAGGAATACCTCCAATTTGCTTGAGGCATTCATAGCAAGAGGCAGATACGCCTATCCTGTTCATGCAATGTTTATGAGCATGAAAAGCAGGAACTCGTGGCTTTACGAGGCAGGTACTCAGGAAACGCTTTCTGCATACCCGAATCAAAAAAGCCAGTACTGCACGCTTGCTATGAACGCGCTCTAGAACTGACTTCCTGTGCGATGAGAGCGGGAGACGGGACTCGAACCCGCGACAGCCTGCTTGGGAAGCAGGAACTCTACCACTGAGCTACTCCCGCATGTGTTTTTATGCTACCATACCTTCGTAATGTTGTCAATCCCATTTTTCTGGTGATTACCCATAAGTGTGCGAGAGATTCTTCGCTGCGCTCAGAATGACATGACCCCGGAGTTACAATGACTCCGGGGTCATGTCATTCTGAGCGCAGCGAAGAATCTCTCGCGCCCACCTGAGGCCCCGTCTGCTCATCTCGTGCTGGAGACTGCCGGACAATCATCAACGTTTCTCTCTGAAGAAGGTTCCTTTTCTTTTGTAATTGATGAAACCTATCTTGCCCTCAATTGTTCCTGCATGCGGCGCATGTCGCTGGCAACTGTTTTCACGCCGATGAGGGAAACCAGACCGGCCAGGAAAAGAAAGAGTGGAGCGGTTACCAGCAGCGCTGTTCCTAACGAAGATATGTCCGAAATGAAACCGATCACCGTTGGGGCAGCTGCATCACCCAGCAAATGTGCCAGCAACAGAGCAAGGCCGACGGCAGTGGCACGCATATCAGGAGCAATCACATCCTGAATCACCGCATTCAAGGGTCCCGTACAGAAATTCAGGGAGATGGCTGCTACGACGAATACTCCTATGAATACTGGAAAGATGTGAATGCTGAGAGCCACAAGTACCAACGGCGCGCCGAGCAGGAAACCGAGGACAGATGTAATCATGCGGCCCTGGGGTCGTCGACTCTGTAAAAAGTCCGCTAACCAGCCGCCGATAATTGTCCCGGTCAGGCCGGTGACTATCAACACGATTCCAGAGACTGAGCCGGCCTCCGTTAACGAGAGCGAAAAAGCACGCGTGAGGTAGGTCGTCAACCAGAAAGATGTACCACCAATCGTGAAGAAGCTGAAAGTGAGCGCACCCAGCAGCACCCAGTAAGTTGGAATCCTGAGAAGCGCTCTCGCTGTACCCCAGAAGTTCTGGTCGATTTTACCATGCGCAGTCGAGGTATCCGCGGCATTTTCACCTGATTCGCCTTCTTCGGTGTCAAAAACACCTCGTTTGGGTTCCTTTATGCGCCATGCTAGAAATGCCGCGATCAGGCCGGGTATGCCGACGATATAGAATGCCCAGCGCCATCCCAATGTATCGGCAATGCGTCCGCCAACCGATACTCCAATCGCCGCACCAATCAGGGTGCCGATTGACCAGAAGGAAAGGATGCGGCCGCGATGGGTTTTGGAGAAAAAGTCGCCGAGCAGTGATAGCGAGGCGGGAGCGTAGCCGGCCTCTCCGATGCCCAGAATTGAACGCATACTGAACAACTGAAAAAGGTTACGCGTAAAGCCGGCGAAAGTTGTTGCCACACTCCAGACACCAACACAAATTGCTACGATATTTTTGCGTATGCCCCGGTCTGCCCAGATGCCAATTGGAAGTGTTGTCACCGCATACACAATAAGGAACGAAGAAATGAGCAACCCTCCCTGAAAATCCGTCATATTGAACTCGTGTTTGATTTGAGGGAGAACCGCGGAAAGTACATAACGGTCAGCATAATTGAGTATATTGATGATCAGTAGAATGGTAAAAGCAAATCGCGCCTGACCTCTCGATGGTTTGATCAGGCGCTTTTTTTGCGTTTCTGTCACAGGAGTTGTCGTCATTTGTAATTCTTTCTGTTTGGTGTATCCAAATGTTTTTCTTGGCGTCAAATCTCTTCCCATTATAACCATCTTCCCTAATCAGTTCATACGTAATAGTGCCCAAAGAGGTTGGAACGGCTACTTCACATAGCCCTGATACGTCTTTATATACGCCAGAAGATAGGACTTTTGTCAGAGGTGTTATTTAGAAGAGTTGTTCGCCTCGAAAATAGGAAGCAGGTTATAGGCTTGGATTCTCTCATTCACGCTGTCCTCAACATCAGCCCACTCATCGTTTACCTCCTGCTTGCGCTGATTTTGTTGCTGGAAAGTACTGCCATTCCCCTGGCTAATAGCTCCCTCTTGCTGTTGACCGGGGCGCTGGCTTCTCTGGGCCACCTCAATATATATATCCTGGCGCTGGCCGCAATTCTTGGTAGCATCAGCGGCGCCTGCCTGGGCTATTGGCTCGGTATGAAAGGTGGCAGGCAGGTGTTGTTGCGCCTGGCAAGGAGATTCAGGATAGATCCGCGAAAGATCATAGCCGCCGAAAACTGGTTTCTGAAAGCTGGCATCTGGATGGTGTTTCTCTCGCGCATCATACCATACATCCGCCCATTTACCTGCATACCCTGCGGCATCTCCGATATGCCCTTTCGCCGCTTCCTGATCGCTGCTTCATCTGGTTCGGTACTCTGGTGTGTTGGTATTCTCTCTATTGGTTGGGCGCTTGGTCGTCGGTGCTTTCTCGCGCTTCACCTGATTCAATCATATACTGTTCCTGCGATCTGCGGGCTGCTTGTGCTTGTTGCCCTGACTTTCCTCATCCAATATCGAGTCAATCGCTTTATCCGTGCGAAACTCTTGTCCACGGCTCCCGCACAAGAACATCAGCAACAAGAGGAAAACTACGACCTCATCGAACTTTGAGCTCAAGATATGAAAAACTCGCTCATCGGATTGCTGTGTTTGGCATGTTTCAAACGTTTCAATCCCCAGGCGTCTTCAATGCAGGCAACAAAGCCAGCGATGCTTTCGAAGTTTTCAGGTATTTCTTCCCCCAGAAAATAAGAAGAGAGGGCGCAAATCAATGCGCCCCCGGTTATAGTTTGACCAGTGTCAACCCGAAGATCTCTCCCTCGGCGCCGATCTCTTCTAGCGCCCAATCAGGCACAGGCTCGTCTACGGAGATGATCATCAACGCCGTATCGGTTGAGCGGTGCGCTTCTCTATGGCGGGGCATACGCGAACCTGGTCCGACATCCATGTGGCGAATATTGACGTTGGCTTTGCCCAGTACGGTGCCCACACGTCCGATCATGCCGGGCTGATCCGGGTTGCGGCAAAAGAGGATATATCCTTCAGGGATAAACTCTGTCCAATAGCGTCCTACCTGCACAATGCGCGGTCCACCATGCATTACCGTACCGCTCAATACCTCCACGTGTTCATCGCCGGAGCCTGGTTTGCCCGCGAAGGAAGAGGTGTAGCCGTTGGCATTCAATACGCGCATCGTCACCAGGTTGGCGAATTCGGTCGGCATGGTTGATTTCTGCTCAATGATCTCCAGTCCCCACTGCTTTGCCAGCAACTGCGCGTTGATCATGTTCACGTGGGCATCCGAAATGGATTCGAGTAGACCTTTGATCAGGGCCGCCTGCAATGGACGCAGGTCGTAACCGGCAATTTCTCCGCTGCACGAAAACTCGATCTTCTTGAGAGGACCGGGCTGCAATTGGGTATACAGGCGGCCCATTTGCTCTACCAGGTGCATATAGGGTTGCAGTATCTTCAGCGTTTCCGGCAATATGAGCGGCGCATTCACGGCAGCTCGCGGGAAACCGCCGCGTAGAACCGAGATTATTTGCTCCGCTACGTCGGTTGCCACACCCACCTGTGCCTCTTCCGTCGAGGCTCCAAGGTGCGGCGTGGCGATTACCTGCTCGTATGCCAGCAGTTGCTTCAACACCGCGTCATCACGTACCGGCTCCTGGCTAAATACATCGAGCGCGGCTCCGGCCAACCGATTCTCATCCAGCGCATTGAGCAATGCTTCCTCATCGATCAGACCACCGCGCGCGCAGTTGATCAGCCTGGCTCCAGGCTTCATCAAACTGAGTTCGCGCGCGCCTATCAGCCCACGCGTACCGTTGGGTCCGCTGGTAAGTGAGGTATGCAAGGTCACAAAATCCGCCCGTCGCAGCACTTCTTCCATATCGACCATCGACACACCTAGCTTGCGTGCCTGCTCCGGCGCGACGTAAGGATCGAAAGCGATGACCTGCATCTCCAGTCCCTGTGCGCGTCGTGCCACTTCCGTACCGACTTTGCCCAGGCCTATAATCCCCAGCACCTTGTTGCGTACCTCCACGCCAAGGAAACGGCTCTTTTCCCATTTGCCACTTTTCATGCTGCTGTTGGCCGCGGGAATGTGACGTGCCATCGCCATCAACATGGCAATGGTATGTTCGGCGGCCGCTACGATATTGCCTGTGGGAGAGTTCACAACCATGATACCAAGCTGCGTAGCGGCATCGATATCAATATTGTCTACCCCTACTCCGGCGCGGCCTACGATCTTTAACTGGCCTGCCGCCCCCAGGATGTCCCGCGTCACCTGCGTTTCGCTGCGCACGATCAAAGCGCTATAATTGCCGATGATCTCTCGTAGTTGCTCAGGCTTCAGTCCGGTACGTACATCGATCTCAACTTCTGGAAGCTCGGTACGCAGCAGGGCCAGACCCTCCTGCGCGATACGGTCGGCTACAAGTATTTTAAGCATGGAATCCCATTTCCCCCAGACGTAATTCCAATCTATCCATCGCTTCGGCCAGGTCGGCTTCTTCAAAGTAGCCCAGGTGACCAACGCGGAAAATCTTGCCATCCAGCTGTCCCTGCCCGCCGGCAAAAACCACCTGGTCTTCCTCGCGCAACTTCTTCAGCAGGGCCTTCGTATCAATACCCTGTGGTGAGAGTATCGCCGTCACGGTATTCGAGGCGTATTCGTGATCGGCGAGTAACTGCAAGCCCATCTCTTTTGCGCGCCAGCGCACGTATTCACCCGTGCGCGCGTGCCGTTCAAAGATCGCTTCTCGTCCCTCTTCCAGCATCATTTCCAGTGCTACATCAATGGCATAGAAAATCGACACGGGTGGTGTTGTGGGATGCTGCCACTTCTCCAGATTTTTGCGCGCTAATTCCCAATCGAAGTAAAAACGCGGCGATGTAGCCGTCTTATTAGCTTCCCACGCACGCGGACTGGCGGCTATCATCATCAGGCCAGGCGGGGTCATCCAGCCCTTTTGCGAGCCGGTAAAGACAACATCAAGGTCCCAGGCATCCATTTCCAGCGGAATGCAGCCTAGCGAACTGACGGCATCGATAACGATCAGCGCGTCAGGGTTCGCCTGCCGTACCAGCCGGGCCAGCGCTTCAATATCGTTCGTAACGCCGGTTGATGTCTCGTTATGCGTCATCAATACCGCCTTATATGGCGCGCTCGATTTCAAACGTTCTGCGACAACTTGCGGATCGGCGGCCTGTCCCCAGGGAAACTCGATGCGCGTTACGCGCACGCCGAACTTCTCGGCAATGGTGGCCAGGCGATTGCCAAAAGCGCCAATCGTAATCGCAATGGCGTGGTCGCCGGGTGAGAAAAGATTGGCGATTGCTGCTTCCTGCCCACCGGTGCCAGAAGCCGGGAATGTCATCAATGGCGAGGTCGTCTGGAAGAAATATTGCAATCGCTGTGTCACACGACGCAATATAGCCGCGAATTCGGGACCGCGATGATTAATCATAGGGCTATTCATCGCGTTCAGCACTGCTGCTGGGATGGGTGTTGGGCCAGGAACGCGCAAATTCTGCGTGGGAATAGGTCTGCGAGGTTCTACTTCTGGAATGGGAATAGCTTTTCTTTCCGAAATTGTCATAGGGTTTCTCTCTCAATCTATCTCGGCTTTGCCCGCCGATCTTTTTCCATGCTATACTGTCCTTGCTCCATCGCGAATCAAATAAAAGCGGCGGACACATCTGTGTTATCCGCCGCATCGCTGATAACTTTACTGAGGACAGTATAGCATAGGGGAGGATGATGTCAAATTTATTTAAAGGATAAGGAGATGTTTTTGTGGTAGAACTACGTTCAGAAAGCGGCTTCCTCGATGTACAGGGAGCTCCACTCTATTATGCCGTCACCGGCCAGGGCCAACCCTTGCTCTTGATTCATGCTGGAATCGCGGACAGCCGTATGTGGGACGAACAGGTCCCTGTCTTTGCACCGCAATACCAGGTTATTCGCTATGACCTGCGCGGTTTTGGTAAATCGCAGTTCCCGGCGGGATCTTTCGCTTCCTATGAAGACCCCGCGGCCCTGCTCCGTTACCTGCACATCGAAAAGGCGCATGTCGTTGGCGTATCTTTTGGCGGCAAGGTCGCAGTTGATTTTGCGCTGGTCCATCCTGAAATGGTCAATTCGCTGGTACTGGTCGCGCCGTCCATTGGGGGAGCGCCATCTTCAGAAGCGGTAAAGGGCTTTAATGAGGAAGAAGAGATGCATCTGGAGCGCGGCGACCTGGAAGCAGCGACCGATCTGAATGTACGTTTCTGGGTCGATGGGCCTCGACGTACACCTGACCAGGTGAATCCAGAAGTGCGACGGCGTGTCTACGAAATGCAATACCATGCATTTACCGTTCCCATACCGGCAGAGGCGGAGGAAGTGGTGCTTGAACCACCGGCCATCAAGCGTCTTGCGGAAATTCGCGTGCCAACGCTCATTATTGTTGGGGATTGCGACCAGCCCGATAAAATTGCCCTGGCACAGCGACTCGCCGCGGAGATTCCCCAGGCGCGCCTGGAGATCATCAAAGGCGCCGCCCATATGGTGAGTATGGAGCAGCCGGAAGCGTTCAATCGCCTGGTGCAGGATTTCCTGAACCTCCACCGGAAATGAAGAGCGTTAATTTCTTGTTCTCATAGATGAAAGCATTTTTTCTGACCGAGAGCGGATAAGAGTCATGTCATTTTTTCTGAAGAAGGCGCGGGTACTATTGAGCCGTGGTTTGCGGTTAAGGTGTCCGGTATGTGGCGAAGGAAAGCTGTACCGGCACTGGTTCAAAATGCACCGCTACTGTCCGGCTTGCGAATTCGTCTACGCGCGCGAGCCGGGCTACTTCACTACCGCGGTTGCCCTGAATATATTTGTGAGCGAATTGATCACGCTGCTAGTAATCATTCCCCTGGCAGCGAGCCAGTCCATCTCCTTCGTTTCGCTATTGTGCATCGGAGGCGCCATCGCATTCATTCTGCCCTTGCTCTTCTATCATCATGCCAGGAGCCTGTGGATGAGCATCGAGCATCTATTCCATCCGGTAAGCAATGAGCGCATCTTTTTCCCTGAATGAACGTGCCGGGAGAGCGTTCTCAGCTGGTGATGAGAGATAGCGGTGCAGAGGACAAGCAACCGGGATTGTCCTTCCCCCCTACACCTCTATGTCGAGAGAAAAGAGACATCCAGCAAGAAAACAAACAGTATCCTTTAAATAAAAAGGAATGCAGCTTCTTACTGATGCACCGGTACGCGCTATATAGAGGGGGTACGCAAATTCGTACCAGGGCATCGCTATGTCATCTCTTCTACGGATATCAACGAAGTAGTGCCGGGTTTGTATCGATCTTTGTAATGGTGAAGATAGATAACGAAGCTCGTCCTCTACCTGCCACAGAAAACCTTCCAGTATTGAGTTATAAAGAAAAGAGCAAGGAATTGACGTGATGGTTATATGTGCGCGAGGAGATATAAGGATATAATGGCATAGATACTTCAAGCGGAGGACGACTTCATGAGACGAACAAAAATTGTATGTACCATAGGTCCGGCAACGAACAGCGAAGCACAACTCGAGCAACTTATGCGAGCAGGCATGAACGTTGCTCGCCTCAACTTCTCACATGGCACCCAGGATGAACACGCAGTCATCATCCAACGAATACGAGCCGTTGCCGAACGCCTGGGATTTCCTATAGCCATCATGCAGGATTTGCAAGGGCCGAAGATACGTACAGGCTCATTGCAGGGTGGGCAGCCCGTGAGGCTGGGCGATGGAGCAACGTTCACCATCACCACTCGTCCTGTCGAGGGAAATGCTCAGCTTGTCTCGACCACGTACCGGCAGTTGCCACAGGATGTGAAGGAGGGTGATCGAATTTTATTAGATGATGGGCTGATGGAGCTGCGCGTGCTCGACGCCAATACGACCGATGTACGTTGTGTTGTAGTACATGGTGGTTTGTTGGACGAGCATAAGGGCATCAACCTGCCTGGGGTAGCAGTGAGCGCGCCCGCTTTGACGGAAAAAGACCGTGATGATCTGAAGTTCGGCATCTCGCACGATGTCGATTATGTCGCGCTTAGTTTTGTGCGCAGGCCAGAGGATGTGCTGGAGGCAAAAGAACTCATCCGGCATGTGCAGGCGGAGAAAGGCGATAAGCATAGCGTGCCTACGCCATTGATCGCAAAATTGGAGAAGCCGGAGGCGGTGGCGCGACTGGATGACATCCTGGAGGTTGTCGATGGAGTCATGGTGGCGCGAGGCGATCTGGGCGTCGAGATGCCCCTGGAGAAAGTCCCGCTGATCCAGAAGCGTATTATCGATAAATGTAATGACCTCGGGTTGCCCGTCATTACGGCAACGCAGATGCTCGAATCGATGATCACCAATCCACGTCCAACGCGAGCCGAGGTAAGTGACGTTGCCAATGCTATTCTCGATGGAACCGATGCCATTATGCTGAGTGCTGAAACGGCCACCGGGGCCTATCCAATAGAAGCAGTGCAGGTAATGGTACGTATTGCGCTTGAGGCCGAAGTAAGCGACCGTACCGCGAAGCCGCCGCAGTGCAAGCGGCTTTCGCAGGCGCATGCTGTCAGCCATGCTGCTCGCGCGCTTACCGAAGAGGCCAGCGTCCAGTCTATCGTCGTTTTCACGCGCTCCGGTACATCCGCGCATCTCATTTCTAAGGACCGTCCCCGCACACCCATCCTTGCCTACACGCCCTCTGAACGTGTCTATCGCCAGCTGGCGCTCTGGTGGGGGGTATGGCCGCACCGCATTGAAATGGTCGGCACGACCGAAGACCTGATAGCAGTCGTTGAGCAACGTTTGCTGGCTGACAACCTTGCTCAGCCAGGCGAGCATGTGGTGATTATGGGAGGATTACCGGTGGCAAGCCGGGCGCGTACCAATTTTGTGAAGCTGCATCGCATTGGGGATGGGTCGTAGGGGTATACCTTGTGATCGTCCGCCTTTCAGCGTTCATACCGCTTGCCAGATGCGCACAGTCGTATCATCGGCCCCGGAAGCAATACGCTGTCCATCGGGCGACCAGGCGATTGAATGCACGGCACCGGTGTGGTCGCTATACGTATTCAATGTTTTCCCTGCCGGCAGAACCGGGTTCCATATCCGTACTTCCTGCCACGAACTGGAGGCGATGTGCTGCCCTTTTGGATGCCAGGCGATTGCATAGATGCCGCCTGTATGTTCAGTGTAAGTAAGTTGGCGCACTCCGGTGTTGGCATCCCATACCTGCACATTGCTTTCCGGCACATCACTGCCTGATGCAATCAACTTGCCGTCGGGAGACCATGCCACGGCTTTTACCGCTTGTTTGTGTCCATGATAGATGAAGGCATTACCCCCGCTGGTTGCATCCCATACCTGCACCGTCGTATCAACGTCCGCTGAGGCGAGACGCTGGCTATCCGGTGACCAGCTTACAGACCAGATCATGTTATGATGCCCCTTGTAGGTGAAAATGTGGGCGCCGGTCATAGCATCCCATACTTGTACTGTATTGTCGTCGCCTCCAGAGGCGATCATGCTTCCATCCGGTGACCATGCTACTGTACGTACATTGTTAGAGTGCCCCTTGTAAACGAAGTCAATGCTGCCCGTCGTTGCCTGCCATACGCGCACGGTTGTATCTGAACTGGCGGACACAATGGACTGCCCTCCAGGTGACCATGCCAGGCCATTCACGGAGCCTGAATGCTCGATGAACGTGTAGATATCTTTGCCGGTAGAGGAATTCCAGACGCGAGCTTTATCATCTTTTCCACCGGAAACGACGAATTGGCCTTGTCGTTGCCAGGCCACAGTATAGACCTGCTGCGTATGACCTTTATAAACGACGAACGTTGTCCCCGGTTCGGTTATGGGTGTCGGGGTCTGGCCCGGTTGAATAGCTGATGCCGCTCTATTTCTTTCTAACACAAGCCAGGTTCCTACTCCACCCCCGGCCAGGACACAACCCAGGCCGAGAATACCGACCAGAACAGCACGCCGCGAGTGACGCCTTTGGGGTTTTGGGCTGGATGTCCCTAAAGGGGGTGTGATTGGCTCGCCTGGAAATGATTCGCGTGCTGGGGCCGGTGGGGTCGTAGAAACTGTTTCAGGAAAGGCTGGAGTGAAACGAGCGGTGGGCATCTGCTCATATGCCGGTACTGAACGTGGTGTATTCGCAGGCGTAAACACCGGTGTGGGCAAGGTAGGTGCCTGCTCTTCTGGCTGTGTTGAATGAAAGGGCGCAGGCCAGAGGGCAGGTGCAGGATTGGCAGGTAACGTGAAGCCGGGCTGCGAGGAAGCAAGTGATTGTGGTGGCATGATAGCCTGTTCAAGGGCATGAGCGAATGCCGTGACGTTGGCGAAACGGCGCTCCGGCTCCTTAGCAAGGGAGGTCATCACCACCAATTCCACATCGGATGGGATACCTGGAACCCAGGTACTCATTGGGGGTGGTGAAGTAAAGAGATGCTGGCCGGAGAGTTGTATAAACGTTCCTTCGAAAGGTGGCCTTCCACACAACCACTCGTAAACCATGATCCCCAGGCTATACTGATCGCTTGCAGGAAGAGCCTTACCTCTCAGTTGCTCTGGCGCCATGTAGGTCAGGGTGCCTGCCATCTCTCTGGTGACAGGGTTATGAAGTGTTTGAATAACCAGCGCGGTACCAAAATCGCTGAGCAGGACATCACCTGTAGGCCCCAGTAAGAGATTCTCCGGTTTGATATCGCGATGGATCAACTTTTGGTGGTGTACATACTGCAATGCGGAGGCCACCTGCTTCACGTAAGACAGTACAAGATGAGCCGGTAACAGGACCCCTCTTGGATGTTGCTGGCGTAAACTACCGTTTGTGGCATATTCCATGACCAGGAAAGGAATAGTATCCTCCAGGCCAAATTCCAGGACGCGCAGGATATTTGGGTGCCTTAATCCTGCTATTGTACGCGCCTCATTCTGGAAAGCCTCCATCTCTTCCGCTACTAACCGCACGCTCAGTACCTTAATTGCGGCCTGTGTACCAAGAAACACATGCTCGCCCAGGTATACTTCAGAGAAACCGCCTTGCCCCAATAGGCGTAGCAGGCGATAGTTGCCAAGCCGCTGTCCAATACGATTGATCATAGTTATCACCTGGCCTACCTATTGTCAGTACGTGCCTGGCTATTCCTGGCACTTCTCCCCCGTGACAGGCCGTCCTCCTGCTCAAGTTTAAAGGAGTAGAAGAATCTCTTATAAAGAATTATATCACAGCTTTTTTGTAATACGAATGGATGCCTTCGCGAAAACTGCTTTTCGCCACAAGTTGATGCTTACCCACTTTGCTGCTATAATTCTAATGGAAGAGCAGAGTAGCCATGAAAAGAGGAAATGACATGAAGGCGCTCAAGATTCCCACTCTCCTGGCCCGGTACTGGTCCATTATTCTCTTTCCCATTCTCATTTCACTTATTGTGCTTACTCTCGTTCTGACCCGACAGGTCGCTCGCCAGCCGACGCACGCAGTCTCAGCGCAGTTTATTCAACGTTCAGGCTCGCAGCTTCTCCTGGATGGCAGCGTTTTTCGCTTCTCCGGCGCCAATATTTATTGGCTTGGTTTAGACGAAAATGTGGGAGGTATCGATTACCCGACGGCATTCCGCGTCGATGATGTGCTGGCTACCGCCAGAGAGATGGGAGCTACCGTGGTGCGCTCACACACACTGGGCATCTCCGTCGGCTGTTCCCTCTGCATTGAACCGTCGCCGGGTATCTTTAACGAAATTGCTTTCCGGCATGTCGATTATGCTATTGCCGAGGCTAAGAAGTTCGGCCTGCACCTCATTATCCCACTCACCGATAATTTTCACTATTATCATGGCGGTAAACACACGTTCACCGATTGGCGGGGTATTCGAGATGAGAATCAATTCTACACCAATCCGACCGTCATCAGCGATTTTGAAACCTATATCAACCACATCCTGAACCGTGTGAATAGCTATACCGGTGTTGCATACAAGAATGATCCAACTATTCTCGGATGGGAGACCGGCAACGGCTTGCTTGCCCCGCGCTCGTGGGTGCAAACGATCTCCGCATACATCAAATCTATCGACAGCAACCACCTGGTCATCGACGGCAATACCGGGCAAAGTTATACCTCTTCTACCTTTGAGCAGGATCTGAATATCAGCAGCGTCGATATGTACGTGGGGCAGTACTATCCTATGTCGATTTCCGCCTTAAACACGCAGGCGGGGCTGGCACAACGCGCGAATAAAGTCTTTATCGCTGAAGAGTACGCATGGAACAATCGGGAAGGTGGTGATGCGCTTCCCAGCTTTTTAAACAATATCGAATCCAACTATGCTATCTCAGGCGATCTTTTCTGGTCGCTCTTCGGCCACAAGGATACTTCTGGTTATGAACAGCACAACGATGGCTATACCTTACACTATCCTGGTGATACCGGCGACATGCGTATGCGCGCGCAGCTGTTGCGGGCGCACGCTTATCAGATGAGAGAAATGGCTGTCCCGCCGCCAGGTCTATTTGGCGCCCCGGTCATTACCGGCACTACTCGCGGCGGACTCGAATGGCGAGGCGTCGCGGGCGCCTATAAATATAGCGTTCAGCGCTCGACTGGAGGCCCGGATGGCCCCTGGAAGACGATTTGTTATCAATGTGCCACCGATAACAGTACCCCCTGGAGCGACCCAAAAAGACCCGCCGGAAAAGTCTGGTACAGAATCATGGCGTACAGCCTTTCGGAAACCGCAATGAGTTACTCCCCCACTTATGAAGTGGATAGCCCTATGCCTGCAGATGATCCAGGCAGTTCGCTTTCGCATTCCCTCAAATCGGCCAGGGCACAGTGATCTTGTAAATGACTACCTCGCTCTCCATACTTGCACCGTATTGTTAAGGCTTCTGATGCTATGTGATTTCCATCATCATTTGCAGCATGTTTTGCAATAGCAAGCATGCTTGCGGACCGGAAACATAGCAGTACTTTTTGGCACAGTGTGACCTCGCCCTACAAGAGGCGTTATACTGCTTGAAGGGGTTTACTAGTGCGTCATGTTTTACCGCGAGCTTTATTATGCTCATCAATATATCGCAAGCTTCAATATCGATGAGTTCGAATATATCTTTATTGGCTATTGCCCAACTGCAGGACGAGTACCAGGGGGGAACTAGAAAGGTCTTCTATGCAGGTTGATGGTTCTGAGGAACGAGCAGCACGCCTGGCCCAACTGCGACAACAGCGACTCGCACAACCGCAGCTACCTACCCGTCCTCCCAGCGTCTCTTATACGGCTCATTACGCTCAGACAATGCAAAGAGACCGGGCGAATGGTTCTAGCATGATTGACAGCGGTTCATTCCAGGCCAGGTCACGACCATCTCCGGTTCACACCGGCCCTCAGAGGCTCTACCGGGTATGCATCGCCCTGCTCTACCGTATCTGGCTCCTGGGTGCAACGATAGGGCTGACATATCTCTTGCTCCAGTTACAGTCCGTGCTGGATCGTATTCACGCGCAGCCTTCTATCTGGCGCGTGGGTGTGCGCTGGTTGGAACTGACGTGGCTTGCGCCGGTGCCGCTGGCGATCTTTCTCTGGCTGGGCTGGTTCATATTTGCGGAAGCAGTGCGCGCCCATCCTGAGCCAGTGGCTGTTCCCAGCGTTTTCCAGAGATCGGGCCTGTTTGCGTTTGCTCCTACCAGGAGACCGGTCCGGCTCATCTTCCGCTTTGTCACGCGTGGAGATAACATCGATGTCCTTCGAGATAGTGTAATAGCCGTTCACAATGCTTTCGCGCGCTATCCGCACCCTGTTGGCCCATATTGTATAGAGATTATCAGCGAATGTGCCATCAATCTGAAAATGGGGCGCGATCCTCATACGCGCATCTACGTTGTGCCACCTGGTTATGTCACGCCCAATCGCTCGCGTTTTAAGGCGCGCGCCCTGACATACTTACAGCACGAAAGCCAGAAACATAGCCCCACGCAGGCAGAAGACTGGTATATCTATCTTGACGAAGAAAGCCTGGTCGATGAACATATGCTGGCCGGCCTCTATCGCTTCGTCTCGCGCGCCATTGAATTCGAGGCGCGCAAGCAAGAGGATAGGCACAAAGACCACATCCAGGGTTTGATCGGGCAGGGCGCTATACTCTATCAGGGCGGGAACTGGTTCTTTCGGGGGGCTGATGCCCTGCGCACCGCCGATGACCTCGGCAGATTTCGCCTGCAATATGCCCTGGGGACGCCTATGTTTGGCATCCATGGCTCCTTTATCGTCGTGCGTGGACTGGATGATAAGCAGCTTTCGTTCGATGTTGGTAAAGCAAATTCTATAACAGAGGATGCCGCCTGGGCCTTGCGAGCCTGGGCGCAGGGGTATCGCTTTGCCTGGGTAGACGGTTATCTGCACGAACAGCCCCCACAGCGCGTCAAAGATTTCGTGCGGCAGCGCAGCCGCTGGCTCTCAGGCATTCGAGCCGTGCTGCATGATAAACAGGTTCCTTTTATTTACAGAATGTGCCTGGGCATCTTTACCATTCTCTGGCAGCTTGCATTCCTGCCACTGCTAGTAGCGCTGCTGGCTTTATTCGTACATGCAAGTCCGTTTCGCTGGATGCGCATCCCGGCAGATTTCGCCTGGGCCACCTTTACCCTGGCATACTTACAAGGAATAGATGTGCAGGCGAAATGCCCGCACCCGTTCTTGAAAAAAGGGCGCGTTGAGTCGCTCTTGAAGCGAGTTGTCTCATGGCTACTGGTGTTGTGCAGCTTCTGGTTCGCATTATTGGAAGCGCTGGGTGTGCTGTATAGCTTGCGACCAAAGCAGGGCTTTTTCGTCATCTCCAAGCCTAGCCTGGCTGCAGAAAAAAATGGACACAAGCCAGCTCTCCCTGCTCCGGCGCCAGCAGGGTCTTTCATGCCAGGGCTGGCGGCCCCCTGGCAACAGCAGTTGTCACCAACGCTTTCAGGAGAAAGTGATGCCATAGGTAGCTCTCCTATGGCGCAATATCGATTACAGGCGCAGAAAGTTCCCGGTCAATCGTCCCTGGGACGGCAAGACCTGCGGGCCAGAGAAGAGAAGAACAATAATGCCATACCCATGCCGTTCGAGGAAATCTGGAGCGGCGGTGGAGGACGAGGGCAGTGAAACGCTTTGCCTCCTATCGTGTCTTCATCGTCTCGTTTGTCTTGATGATCATAGGGGTACTCTTTCAGAGTCTCCTCCTAAGCGGGCATATACCTTTCCTGCATCTCTCGCTGCGCTCTCATACTACGGCGGCAACCATTCAACGGCAGATACTGAATGTGAGAGATCAAGGGAGCACCTTACAAGAGCGCTTCCATAGACCCACATTCGAGACTGGCATCGTCTTTCCGCAATGGGGCACAACTGCCTATTCTGACAGCGACGCCAACTGGCGCATTGGTTTGAGTGATATACAAAAGCAGACGGCAGCTCAGTGGATCGAGATACCCGTTAACCTCTATCAAGCCTCGGTGTACTCCACGCAAGTTACTACGGCCAATTTCACGCCTACTCCGCAGGCTTTTGCGGCGGGTATACGTAGCGCCCATGCCATGCACTATCATGTATTTGTGGTACCGTTTGTATCGGCTAACGGTATCCTGACCTGGTCAGGGTCTATCCAGTTTGCCTCTCAACAAGAGACCCAGGCCTGGTTTGATAGCTATTGGCAGGCATATGAACCATTTGTACAGGCAGCTGCCCAGGCTCAGGCAGAGCAACTGGCCATCGGCACAGAGTTTGATAAACTTCAGATGGTTGCGCCATTCTTCTGGAACCAGCTAATTGATCGTATTCGTTCGATTTTTCATGGGAAATTGACCTATGATATTAACTGGTCATCATTGTACAGTTCGCTTCCAACGTGGCTAAACAATCCCCATCTATCGGCTATCGGCGTTTCGGTCTATGTTCCTCTGGCGGATACACCGCAGCGGCTTAACCCTGCTACACTGCCTCGTCTCTGGAAAGAAAATATCAGCGTAGTGCTAGATTCACTTGCTAAGCAGACCGGCAAACCGGTGTTGGTGTCAGAAATAGGGTATCGCGACAGCGCTTATGCCCTTTACCGTCCATGGCAGCGTGATGCTCAGGCCCAGGCAGAGCCGCCCGACCCCAATATGCAGGCCGCGGCCTACAACGCTGCCCTCGTAAACGTCCTGGCCGATTCTCATATCACCGGCATCTTTTTCTGGGCCTGGTCTGTCCCACTGTTTGAGCCAAACTGGAAGCCGGCGGCTAAGGTTCTTCACAAGTGGTACACGTCTCCGCAAGCTTGATCAGAATGATCATTGACAATTCAAGCGCTCCGTGCTATTCTAGTGGGGCCGTAGTTCAGGAATTTCGTATTTGCTGCGCTGAAACGCGGCATTGCCATATATACAAAGAAATAACCCCATAACTGGTGGGGAAGAGGTGAGAAAAAGAACACATGTCTGTCAAAATTCGTTTAAAACGGGTGGGCAAGACCAAAGCCCCCAGCTACCGAGTGGTCGTCGCAGATGCGCGTTCGCCGCGTGATGGCCGCATTATCGAAAATATTGGTTGGTACAATCCCCTTGTCGAGCCGTCCGCGATTCATATCGACGAGGAGAAGGCCCTGGGCTGGCTCAAAAATGGTGCCCAGCCGACCGATTCGGTCACCAGCCTGCTCAAACGCGCTGGCATACTGGATCGCTTCGAGCAGATGAAAAAAGCGACTGCCGCTCCAGCTTCTACCGAGTCCGAATAAATAAGAGCAGATGAGGGTTGAATATGCGCAAACTCATCGAGTACATCGCGAAATCACTGGTTGATGATCCATCTGCCGTGCAGGTGCGCGAAGTTCGCAACGATCGCAATGCCCTGGTGCTGGAATTGCACGTCGCTCCTGATGATTATGGCAAGGTAATTGGCCGCCAGGGGCGAGTCGCCAAGGCAATGCGCGCGCTTTTGCGCGCGGGCGGCGCGCGTGAGGGTCGTCATACTTCGCTAGAGATTCAATAAAAGAGGGCAATGTGCCGGGACAGAATAACACTGAATGGGCTACTATCGGGAACGTGGTAGCTCTTTTTGGCATTCACGGCGAACTCAAAGTACGCCTGCTGACGGATATACCCGACCGTTTTGTAGAGCTTGACGCGGTTTATGCCGGTTCGGAACATATCCGCTATCACATTCAGAGCGTGCGGCCTTACAAGGGTGAAATGATCGTGTTGAAATTGGAGGGCATCAATGATGCGAATGCTGCCGAGTCACTGCGTGGCATCAACTTGCAAATTCCAGAAAGTAAGATGGCGAAACTTCCACCTGGTTCTTACTATCAGCATGATATTTTGGGCCTGCATGTCTTTACCGTAAACGGTCGTGACCTGGGCCGGGTCGTTGATATTATTGTCACCGGTAGCAACGATGTCTATGCCATTAAAACTCCTCAAGGAAAACAAGTAATGATTCCGGCGATCAAAGATGTTATCAAACAAATAGATGTGATCCGCGGTACCATGTATATCGATCCGCTTCCAGGCCTGTTAGATGAAGATCAGTCAGAAGAGGAGGATAAAGACTTCGAAGAATAAAGCAGACGGAATAAAAAACCTGCGCCGGGTGTTCTCTCGGGTAAAGTGGAAAGGAAGGATGAAACCCAGGAGTAGGTACGAACGTATCTCAAGTAAGAGGATGAAGTTACTCACAGACGGCTCATCCGATCGATAGTTACAGTTTTGTAGGGGGTGTTTCATGACTGACCGTGTTCCAACGTTTGCCGACCTCTGTAGCGCGCTTGCTGAAGGCAGAATCCCCGCAACCGTGGATGGATCGATGTATTCGGTCAATGCATTAGAACTGCGCCGTTATCTCAACAAGTTTCGCTCGCTGCCAACTATTTCATATACATACGGCGATGCTCCGATATCGATCCTGCATAAGGAGTCAAGTAACTGGTCGTCCTCTACGCAGACTCACTAGGTAGGCCCGGCAGGGCCATTTTTTATGGCATTTTTTTGCTGCTAACGGTTGCGTTCAACACTCATTAGGACTATAATAGTCCCTGAGATGGATTGCCCGTCTTCATGCAAGTACCGGCATGTTCGCGGGTTGTTTTCCATCTTAACAGAGGAGTTGTCGATTCGTTTATTGTACGTGCGGGAACAGGTATTGTACTAACCCCGGCGATATAGAAAGGTTCTCTATGGAGCCACTCGATACAGATATCACCTATGCGGGCAGCGAGCCGCGCCCATCAAAACCCGGTTCACGCCTGAATGTGATGTTAATTCTCCCTATCATCGGAGCCTTGATAGTACTGCTCTTTATCGCGGCAGCCGTTTTCCAATTCGATCTTTCAGACGTGGTAGATGACCTGGTGGGACTGATGCTCTTGCTGTTCATAGTAGCTATCGTCCTGCTCTTCTGGGGCCTTGCGCCAAGATCGAACAATCCCTGATCTATTTCTCAGTCCGCGATACTGCATTACCGGGGCAATCTAAGCATGTTCAGATTGCCCCGTTTCATTCATCAAGCTACAATTGCTTCCAGGCGCTGCTATCAACCTCAATTCCCAATTGCTCTCCCCAGATCACCCGCGCCAGCAATTGCGCCGATTCCACTAAACGCGGCCCCGAACGATTGATATACGCATTGCCATCAATCGCATAGACGCGCCCATTCCTTACAGCGCTCAGGCTCTGCCACACAGCATGCCTTTGCAATACCGGCACGTCCAACAGCGTACGCTCAATCGTATAGCCGCACGGTGAAAGCACCAGCACATCTGGATCGGCTGCCTGCAATTCTTCCCACGAAATCCAGGGAGAATGCTGCCCGACCTCGCCAAAAACATGCTCGCCGCCGGCATAAGCAACCAGTTCGGGCGTCCAGTTACCGGCGCCCATTAATGGATCGAGCCACTCGAGTACCGCAACGCGCGGTTTGCCGGATAACCCGGCTTTTGTCGCGGTAATCTCTTGTAGGCTGGCCAGACGCTGCTTATAACCCTCAACCAGCGCCCTGGCCTGTTCGCGTTTCCCTAGCGCAGCACCGACACGCAAAACATCCTCCCACACATCGCTTAGGCGGTATGGCGACAGCGAGATAACTCGCGGCTCCATCCCTGTCAACTGCTGCACGGCACGAGTGACATCGCGTTCGCTCACAGCACAAACTTCGCACTGCGTCTGCGTTAAGATCACATCCGGTCGCAGCTTCTGAAGTTGCGCGATATCGATGGCATAAATACTCAAGGCTTTGAAAGCGGCCTCATCGCCAGGCGCGAGAGCAATGCTGGATTGGGTGTTGGTGGCATTCATACGTTGTGCCTCGGCCAGAGCTTTAATCTGGGCATCGATTTCCGCGCTGCTCCCCTCAATATTGATCTGTACCCTGCTCACCACGGGCAGTTCCAGCACCTCTGGCGGATAATCACACTCATGAGAGCGCCCGACCAGTTGATCCAGGCATCCCAGCGCCGCGACCATCTCCGTGGCGCTTGCCAGTAAAGAAACTATGCGCACGTGTTCTCCTTCCGCTCATGATTTCGCCTCTCTACTAGAATTGTATCATCGTTTTCATATCTCTGCCTGCTTGACTTCTGAGCTTTTTTGCGCTATCATTTCAATGCATGTTGAAATATTGAAATCAAAACGCTCTATCCATTGAGTTCTGCCGGCAGAGAAGGAGCGCTTCGCATGCAGGCAACGAGGGAGAAGCGAAAGGAGAAGATGATGCTGATCGTCACAACAGAAGGGATTGCCCAACATCGCATTGTGGAAACCAGGGGACAGGTTTTTGGAGTCGTAGTGCGCAGCCGGGGCCTGGGAGGCAATATCATGGCCGGTCTACGCTCTCTGGCAGGCGGCGAGATCAAAGAATATACCTCCCTACTCGAGGATGCACGCAGGCATGCCATTGACCGGATGGTTCAGAACGCTACCGCGATGGGTGCGAATGCGGTGGTGCGGATGCAGTTTGACTCTTCAGAGATTGGCAGCACGATGAGCGAAATCGTAGCATATGGCACGGCAGTGGTGATCGAGCCGGAGGGGTAGGGAGAGCTATGCTACGGGGAGTAATCCTTGGCTATGGTCTGCTCTCTTTAGCCGGCGCGGCGGTGTTACTGTTCATCGTCCACGCTGCGCTCTGGCTGGTCGTGTATCTGGCAGTGAACGGCTTCATCCTGGTGAGTGCTATGCTCCTGGAGCGCAAACGATACCGTGCGCAGGTGGATCGAACCCGGGGGCACTGGCGACCCACCGGAGAGCGTTTCGTTGATCCGGCGACCGAACGGCTCATGGAAGTGTTCTACAATAGAGCAACGGGTGAGCGCGATTATCGAGAAGTGCCCAACCAGGGAGAATCTTAGCTGCTTCGAAAGGATAGTGCGTGGATCAGCGAAGCACGCCGATATATAATCCTCTTCCCATCAACTTATCAGGAGCCTCGTCAAATACCGCATCCAATTCGCTGGCCCGAAATGCGCTCATGTATTCTTCGTGTGTAAAAAGTCCCATTTCGTGTCGCTCGGTAAAATGCTCAATCCCTTGGGGAGTCGCCACAAGGTAGTGAAAGTCCATAATTGAGATGCCATCTTCCACTTCCGTAGTATTCATGCGCGCAATCTTCAAATCAGGTTCATTCACGAAGACGGTTCCGATGTGACCAGGTTTAAATCTCTGAGGAGTCAGCCATGGCTCAATAATCACGACTCCGCCTGGAAGGAGATGGCGGCGCATCGTTTGCAGCGTCTGATACAATCTCGGAACCGTCTTGACATAACCAATTGAACTGAACATGCAGATGATGGCATCAAACTGGCGCCCTAATGCAAAGTCGATCATGTCAGCATGATGAAAAATCACGCCTGGGTTGCGCTGGCGAGCAATTGCCAGCATCTGTTCGTCCAGGTCAAGCCCCTCAACCGAGTAATGTTCTTGCAAGAAAGGGAGATGCCCACCGGTTCCGCAGGCGATATCGAGCAATCTGTTTCCGGCAGATTGCTTATACTGTTGGATTAAGGCGTGGATTTGCTCTGCCTCCTTGGCATAATCCTTCATGGTGCTATAGATGGCGTCGTAGATCGCTTCAGATTTGGTAAACATAGCGATTCTCCTAAATATTAGGATGTAAGTCGAAGGTAAGTCAGGAATTAATGATAGCAGATGCAGGGTCTTTTGTCATTTCGGATTCTTTACCCCTTGTACTTCATTCCTCTAATCATTATACTTGCATCATGGGGTTATTTCATTGCCCGAACTGCACAGCCCTTTTACTGGTTCGTAAGTCGTTCCTCGTAGATGTATCTTCCTCATGAGCTAAAAGGAGTCCTTTCTTGCCCAACAATGAAGAACGCCAGGTCACGCCAGAGCAGGTCTTTGAGGTCTTGCAAACATGCTATGACCCGTGCTGCAAAGAGCGTGCAGTCAGCGTCGTTGAGCTGGGGCTGATCCAGGATGTGAAGGTAGCAGAAAATGGGCACGATGTGCGCGTCGAACTGCTGCTCACTTCTGGCTGGTGCCCGTTTTCAACCCATTTGTTGCAGATGATTGACCAGAATGTGCGTGCCATCGAGGGAGTGGGAGAGGTGGACACCGAAATCGTCTGGAACACCGTCTGGACGCCCGAACGCATGACTGCCAGTGCGCGCGAAAAGCTCACCCTGCCGATGGCAAAACTGCTACCCTTGCGCCAGCGTCGACTTGAACGTGAGGCTCAATCCTCTGCCTCTCAGGCAACAGCTTCATGAAAGGAGCGATTCGTCCATGCTAGACAATGATGCCTTTGTATTTGACTGCGTCTGTCATGTCTTTAATTTCGACTTGACCAATGCCTTTGGCAAGCCGGGGCAGATGTTCATTAATCACCTGTACGCCTTCCACCAGGTGCTGACGCCTCCAGGGGAGCGCCTGCTCAGCCCAGAAGAGTTTCTGCGTGAATGGAATATCGACGAGATTGCTCAGATGGTCTTTGAGGAGTCGGGCACTGACATGATTGTAGCCCAGCCTCTGCCGCTCACCGACCTCTTCTATGATGGTCTATCGCAGTGGGAGAAATGCGCGGCTATGGCTCAGAAATATCCTGATCGTGCCGTCTTTTGGGGCAGTGTCAATCCATTGGAGGGCAAGAAAGCCCTCGATTTGATGGAGCGGCAGGTCAAAGAGTATGGAGCGAAAGGTTTCAAGTTCTACAATGTGCGCTATGATTATGGAGAGCCGTTCCCCTGGCGCATGGATGATCCACGTGTGGCTTTCCCGGTATTTGAAAAGGCCCTCGAACTCGGTGTGACCACCATTGGTGTGCATAAAGGCGTGCCGCTTGGCCCGCAGCCTATCGAGCATACACAGGCCTGGGATATGGACGGAGCCGCCGCTAACTTCCCGGACCTCAACTTCATCATTTTCCACGTGGGCCTGCCGTTCATCGATGAGATTTGCTGGCAGCTGGTGCGCTATCCCAACCTGTATGCCTCGATAGCGGCAACCTTGAATTTCGTCGTGCGCGCGCCTCGTGTTTTCGCCGAAAATATGGGCAAGCTGATGTTCTGGTGTGGCGAGGACAAGATACTCTATGGCGGTGAGACGCCCATCTGGCACCCGCGCTGGGCGCTCGACGCCTTCTGGAACTTTGAACTGCCCGAAGACCTCGTGTCCGGCTACGGCTACCCACAATTGACCACCCAGGCCAAAAAGAAGATTCTCGGCGGCAACCTTGCCCGCTTGATGGGGATCGATGTCGAGCAGAAAGTGGCTCAATTGAAAGGATGAAAAGGAAAGAGAACGCTCAGAACTTGACGCTGAGCGTTCTCTTTCTTTACGTATGGGCATCGGCAAAAGATGCCCTTGGAGAGCCGGATATTCGCTTGTCCGTGCTGTGGGTTGCATCTCGATCGAGACCTCAATGCTGCTTTGAATATTCTGGCCTTGGGACGACAAGGCCTGGGTTTAGCCCGAGAAGCCGCCGCGCTTTAGCCGGGGAAGTCGTCATTGATATATACCCCAACCGTATGGTACACTATCTCCATGAATATTCTTTACTTGAGAGGGGACATGAAAATCCCTGGATGGATGATCCATCGCAACCGCAACCGTAACACGAGCGCCTTCGCCGTATAAGCCCCGGCACAAGATCGGCTTATACGGCGAGATATGGGTGCCATGCTTCCTCATGACCTCAGTTGAGATGTCAACTGGGTATCGTGTGTTGGGCACACTTTCTCCCCTCGTTTCTTTCCTCGTCGCCGGGTAGCGCACCATCTCTTTGCTCGCTCACCTGGCTTGATGCAGATTGCTTCTTCCCTGCTTTTGCCGATGTTACCGCAATGAGGTGGTATCTATCTGCGCATTTGTTATCCATATGAAAGCAGGTGAAACGATGTATTGACGGCAATAGCGCAAGCTCTGATCGCGAGAAATCCCGCCGATCAGCCACAGAAAGCATTCAATAACACAGCAATCAGAAAAACAAGGAGATAGACACATGAACACAGCACAGAAGCTTGCTCGTAATGGCGGGCCAGCTCTTCTAGAAGCCATGAAATTTGTCACCATCTGTCGCTCACGCGATCCACAGGCCGATTATCCGCACATTGGCGACCTGCAATGGTGGTGCCGGGATGGTTCGCTTGACGATCAGCAGAACTGGCATTTCTGGTATCAAGAAAATGGTGAGGCGCTTGCTCTCGGGATCGTTAACGGGAATGAGATCGTCTGCCTGCTTCATCCCGACTTCCGCACGCACGAGCGCTATCTTATGGTACGCCAGTGGGGAGTGCAGCGCATAAAAGAGCGCGCTCTAGAACAGGGCGAGAACCAGTATGAGATATGGGAACAAGCCTGGGGTTTAGCCTCCGACGATGATCTGGGGATGGCAAGTTTTCTTGAACATGAAGGATATGAGCGCCAGGAAAAGTACTATCATTGCTACCGCCGACCGCTGATCGAGCCTGTGCCAGCACCCGTTTTGCCAGCAGGATTCACGCTTCGCCCGATTGCTGGAGAGGCTGAAGCGGAGATGCGGGCTGCGCTGCAACGTGATGCTTTTTTCCCACGGGGGAGCAAGACCTACAAGGAAGCAACCTTGCGCCAATTGGCAGTGATGCAGATGCCCCAATACGATCCTCAACTCGATCTGATGATCCTGGCCCCTGATGGCACACCGGCAGCGGGCTGCATTTGCTGGGTGGACCCGGTGAACCGCGTGGGCCTGTTTGAACCGGTGGGAACGCGCCCACAATTTCGTCGTCAAGGATTGGCAACGGCGCTGATGCTTGGCGGGTTACAGCGTTTACGCGAACGAGGCATGCAGGCGGCACTGGTGACAGGCGAACATCCCGGAAAGGAGGAGAAGAATACGGAGTTTACTTCCTCGCGTTTCATTTATGAAGCCGTCGGCTTTCAATTGCTGTGCCGGGTATACATGTATCACAAGGTTTTTGCCATGACCGCCTGAACGTTTTTCCATCGCTTGTTTCGCAGAGAAAGGGATGGAAGAGAGTTCATAAGCTCTCTTCCATCCCTTGCCCAAATCTGGAGATATTCTTCTGTCAGAAGATTCCCCAGCGTTATTTCTCGACCGGTTCTCTAGATGCGTTAGACCCAGATATCCGAGGTGCAGTCGCCGCCAGGGTAGCGCATCTCATGGGCGCGAGCCGGGCCTGCCGGTTCCTTGCCGAAATCAACGTAGAAATTTTCGTTGATACGCATGCCACCCTTATTGGTGTCACAGTCGATTTGCAAAATATACGAGCCGGTTTTCGCGAGCTCAGGATAAAACTGGTTGTCCCAGGTGCTGTAGAGCGAGTTGGTCACATACAACCGCTTGCCATCAAGGCTCAATTGGAGCATCTGAGGACCACCTTCGAGTTTGTGTCCCTGTACTGGCCCGCTTTTCCCCAGCAAACCGCCGCACCACACCTGGCCGGTCAATTTGGGATGCGAGCGATCGCTGATATCGTACTGGCGAATATCGCCATGCAGCCAGTTCGACAGGTAGAGGAACCGGTCGTCCATCGAAATCAAGAAATCGGTGATCAAGGACGGCACCGGAATCGGCCAGCCCTCTAGCTCAACGGATGGGATATCGATGACCTTTTCAACCTGCCACTTGCCGTCGGACTTGTGCCAGTGCCACATATTGCTGCTGAGCGCGGCCCCAACATAACCATGCGTGCTATCAGGATTGTGGACGAAACGTACCTCGAGCGGGATTAATCCATCCTCGCCCAGATCAACGCTCTGAACGATTTCGTGCTTCTCCCAATCCCAGAAGTGCAGCCCGCGCCCGTACTTACCGGCAGCGACATCTTCCAGGTTGAACCCTTTGGTATAGGTATTGGGCGCGCCCCATTCGCTGCTAACCATAACGTTATGGCGCGGCTGGTACCAGAAGTCGTAGTTGAAGCGCATGCCATGGGCCTTGTTTTCCCAGCGCCCTGCGATGTTAAAATCCTCATCGAGCAGTAGGAAGCCACCGGGAGCCTCGCCCTGGCTATCGCCAAGCATAGAGATCATCACGTGACCATCCGCCAGGCAATGGACGGTGTGAGGAGCAGTCAGATTCACCTTCTCCTTTACCTCTTCAGGCTCGATGACCTTGTGCAGTTTAGGCGCTTTGGGGTCAGAGACATCCACAACGTGAATGCGGCTGGATAAATTGCCCGGAATAATGAGAAAGTTTCGCGACTTACTTGCATCCGTATGACAGGAACTACAGGCGTTCCAGCCGAAATGATGAAGTTCGTCTCCAACGTTCGGCATGGGAGTTCGATAAATTACCTGCGAGTAGGTAGGGGATGCAGGGTCAACATCAATAGTAGCGAGATAATCAGGTTCATTGATCCCTGTTCCCTCGTATAACGCGATGCTGTAGAGCACCTTTTCAGGTTCGGCCTTCATCGCTTCTTCGGGCGAAGCGTAACCAGGTCCGCAGCAAGAATCATCCTCATGATGCATTGCATGTTCATCTGCCACAGGTACAAATCTCCTTTCGTCGCAGAAGAGGAATGTTGCTGTATCATCCCTCTCACAAATGACCATCATGCGTACACTCTTCAACAAAGAAGAGCGATTTCATTATGTCTTACCTATGAGTGGCTGTCAATTGACCAAAGTACGGATATGCTACCTGCCGGTAGGCTCTTACTGGGCAACGAGGCACTTTGCAGCGCTAACCACATCCTCATAAACATTCATCATCTGACCGGCCACATGCTTCCAGCTGTATTGAATGACAGACGGGCGAGCGGCTGCCCGCAACTGCGCGAGTATTTCTGGGTGTTGCAGCAGGAAATCGAGACGTTCCGCGAAAAAGCCGGGGCAGCGTTGAACAAGATAGCCTGTTTCGCCATGATGCACGACTGTCATTAATCCACCCGCGCGAGTCGCTACGACCGGCGTGCCGCATGCCAACGATTCCACTGCGGCCAGCCCGAAGCTCTCATGATAAGACGGAACGACGGTAACGTCGGCGGTGCTATAGATCACCGGTAATTCGTGCTGTGGGCGAGCGCCAAGAAAATGGACGCGCTGGCTTATCTGAAGTTTTCGCGCCAGTTCGCGTAGTCGATCTAGCTCTCTGTCTCCTGATAGCTTTCCTCCGACGATCAGAATCTCTGCCCTTTCTTTCATCAAGGCAGCGGCTTGCAACAAGAGATCAGGCCCTTTGAAAGGATCGAGTCTGCCTACGTAGAGCAGAGTGGGTGTGTGTTGTTTCAGTCCGAGTTTTTCGCGTGTCTGCTTGCGATCATATGGAAAAAAAAGTTCGAGATTGACGCCGCAGGGAATAACCTCTACCTGGCCGGGTGTCGCTCCACAATGGCGAATGATTTGCTGCCGCTCATCAAAAGTGGAAGCGATGATGCGGTCGGCATGCTGAATAAGCTGGCGTTCCATTTCCAACCGTAAGAGCGGTTCCGATGCGTTGGGATTTGCCAGTTGTTTCAGATGGCCCAGGGTATGAAACATTGTAACATGCGGAATATCCCAGCACCGTGCAAGTGGCATCGCGACCATGCCCGAAAGCCAGTAATGGCTATGTAGCACATCGTAGGGTTTCCCATTTCTGTGTCTGAATGCTTCGATATGGTGACGAAATTCAGGCAGGTAGTGGTGAAGATCGTGCTTGGAAATGGGGGATGTAGGCCCCGCTTTCACATGGATGACCCGTACATTGGGTGTGAGTTGAACGATTGATGACTGGTTTGGGCGGGTCTGGCGGGTAAAGATATCGACCGTCACCTGAGAACGGCCCAGTTCGCGTGCGAGTTCGCGTATATATACATTCATGCCCCCAGCATCCTTGTTGCGTCCCGGTATATCGAGCGGAGACGTGTGGACGCTGATCATGGCAACAGAATAACTCATATTGAGTATGCTCCTCTCCTGGATAGTACAGTTAATCAATTATTGCAGATGCGTGGCCAGCGTCCTTCGCTTTGTAATTGCTTGTGACTCAGCATGGCTTGCCTCCTTTCTTCGTATTGTCCTCTAACTTACTGGAACAATTACAGCGAGAAAATAATTCTCCTGGATAGGAATCGGCCAATTAATCGCCTTTCCTCAGTTCTTCAATGACGCTGTACATCTCATTCATATCGATACCCTGGCCTTGAGAGACTTCTTCCAGGCAATCGATGCGGCGCTGGAGCGCGGTTGAGAACTCTGAACCTGTCATGCCGGACCAATTTGCCAGGTCGTCGAGGATGGATGAATCAGCATGTTCAAAGGTGTCATCGAATTTGTTCCACAGGGAGAGTGGAATGGGTATGACGACATCGGGGCGCTTAGGATCGGCATGGGGCTGCAGGAAGTGTGTGGTGAGCCAGCGCCGGCGCAACGGATAAACGCGACCAACGACGCCAATGTTAATAACCAGCCCTAAACGACGAATATCCTGTACAGGTACGCGCAGGTCATGCTGGTACATGTAAATCACATCGTCGATGGTATCGGCATGCACGCTCGTTGCGATATGATATCCTTTCGCGGGCAAGGTCAGGTAGCGGCGCGCGACGCGTCCCCACATGTAGATGGGCAGGTGGTCGCTGACCTCGTTACAGAGGGCATAGGTTTTCGCCGGGTCAATATCGGGCAATTGTGTGAACGCAAAATTCTCGTACATGCCAGACATATAGGCCAGGGCTGTTCCCTCCGGCAAAAACTGTAGCAGCGCGTTCAGCGTGGTGGTTTTGCCAATGCCCGGCTGCGGATCGGTTGGGCCTGCTACGGTTAATGATGCCCCATGTTCCAGCAGCAACCAGATGAGCGCCACCGTTTCGGTATCGACGCTTTTCAATGCGATAATTTGTGCCATCGAGAGTGGGCGTCTCGAATCGTAGTGCCACCAATAGCGTTCATAAGGATCACGCGGATCAAACATACTGTAGTTCCCTTCCACGTTTTATGTTTGCGCCAGGATACCTGCATTGCGAGAGGTATCGTTGGCATAACGCGGCTTTTTAAGATTGGGCAGATGATCAGGTTTTCTGCTCGCCCTCCTGTTGTCCCTCGGCTTTGGGCTTCTCGGGCTCAGAAGAGGGCGGTTTCAGCCAGCCAGGATGAGGATTCCAGCCGACGGCGACGACGCGTGGCCGGTGTTCTCCCTCCACTTCGACAATACTGACAGAAGCATTATCGATGGACAGGGACCCTGCGCGTGCCGTTTCCAGGCCGGTATAGTGTGCGAGCAGCAACTTGATGATATCAGCATGGGCTACAAACGCCGGGTAGTTGCCGGTTGAATCGTGTTCAAGCCAGCGATTGACGGCAGCCACGACGCGCTGTTGTACCTGGGGAAAGGTCTCGACGTCCTCCGGTCCTTTCGTTGGGTCGCGCACGAACGCTTTCCACGCCGGATCATTTTTAGAGAGTTCGTCGAAGACCTGCCCTGCCCAGTGACCAACATTTGTGTCCATCAGGCCAGGCTCAAGTTGTACGGTCAGGCCGCGTGGCTGCGCCAGAATTTCGGCGGTCTCACGTGCCCGCTCCAGGGGACTGGTGATAATTGCGCTGATCGGTAACACTGAAAGCGCGTCCGCGAGCCGCGCGGCCTGTTGTCGTCCTATATCATTCAACTCTATTCCTGGCAGTTGTCCAGGGAGACGGTGTTCAACATTCCATGTCGTTTGCCCATGCCGGATAAAGAGCAGGGTTTTTTTCGTAGCAGCCTGTGTACTTTCACTTTCCGCCATATACGTTTGCCTGTACCATAATTGAATACGCCAGCGGCAAAAGCGCCAGCCGGCACTCAAGTAAATCCACAAGACAAAAAGCCAGCCCCGTACAACGCTGCTCAACCACTTCAGGTAGGCTTTTATCGACATCGATTTACCTGGTCTCAAACATTTCTAAGACCGGCGCACGTTGTACATGAGTCCGGATTCTTGTAGGGGCTCTCCTGGGAGATGCTCGACCAAACAATGTGTTCTTATTGTATAGCGCAAACGTTTCAGGCGCAAGCGCGGATTGCCTGGCAGTGGTTGCTGGTGTATTATCCTGGCGAGGAAAGGTAGTAGAGCAGCACTAATACGACGATAGCTATCAACAGCAGCAGAGCACATCCCATAAGCGACTCGCCTAAGCCGGGTTCTCTATGCCTGGTAGTGCGTGGGATATAAAGCATACGCGGACTCAAAGTGGTACCGGTATTTCTGGGGGAGAGTGTTCGTGTTGCCGGGGAGCTTAGAGACGCTACTGGCGGAGTGTCTGGTAGCCGGGTTTGAAATGGTGAGTATGGTAGTAAACCGGGACGTGGTGTCACAGGCATTGGCTGCACAGTATAGCGTGTCAATACAGGTCTGGCATATTTTTGTCGTCTTGTCGCGACCTGCTGTGGGGGAATTTGTGGCAGGCGTACCATGGGGGCAGGCGGAAAAACTGGCTGTTCGTTATTCATGATATGTCTGATCCTCCTCATCCACTTCACTGCAATCCATTTATCTACATTCATTATACCTGGGGCGACAAATTGGCCACGTGGTGTCAACACCGCCTCATAGGAAAAAATGCTCAGTTGCCCCTCTCAAGAGCTTCTTTACGCAACCTCAGCGTGTTATCATCACAGAAAAGATCAATCAAATAAAGTCTTTGCCTGGAACAGACGATAAGAGGAGATACATGTGATGCAGTATTATACCCTGGTTGAAGATTGGCCTGGTGAGAGTATACTCTTTTTCCGCGACTTGCCCGGATGTTTTTCTTCCGCACCTACCTTTGAAGAGGCGCTGAAAAACGCGCCCAATGCGGTCTCTGCCTACCTGAACTGGCTAAAGAAAAATGATATAACCATCGTTGAAGACGACGGGAGCGATATCTCTGTGGTCGTCAAAGAGCGGTTAGCGGCCATCGATGGCAATAAGGGTCCTAGATTTGAGGCAGATTTGGTGCCACCTGATGATATGGAAATTGATAAGGCGCTGAATGTAGCCGCGGTGGCGCGTACCGAACTGCTTGAGTTGTATGAAGACGTACCAGAACACGATTGCGAGCGAGTGCTGCATCCCGGGGACTGGTCGCTGGCACAGCATATGGCGCATATCGTGAAGACCGAAGCCTGGTATGCATCCCGCTTGATGGATAATCCACCGGCAAACCCCGGCCCGGACCTGCAATCCGACATTGCGATGGCTCTATTCGATAATGCGATGGACGTTGAACTGCTGTTGCACGACCTGACGACAGAGCAGCGCACGCGCGTTTACCTGCACGATGGCGAGGAATGGACCGCGACTAAAGTCCTGCGCAGGATGACCCAGCACCTGCGCGAGCATTATCCCTGGATGCGGGAGATTGCCAGGAGCTTGAAGAGAGGGATGGCTATTTAGCCTGATCAGGCGGAGCAAACCATATCCAGTTCCGCGTTATGTTCCTCTTCAACAGGCTCATCAGGCCTCTCGTCATCCTCAAATGCTTCGGGATGCTCCAGCGCGGCATGAATGATGCGCTCAACGTCTGCCAGGCTGTTGATACGGACGAGGGCATGGCGTACCTGCTTGGCGCCGGGGAAGTGGCCTAAGTACCAACCCAGATGCTTGCGCATTTCGACATAATGGTCTTCGCCCTTGAGTCTGGCATGTACATGAGCATGTTCGAGTGCCATTCGCAGCCGCTCCTCGCGCGTCGGCATGACATCCGGCAGGTCATCGACAGTTGGATTAATGCCCGCGTTGAGCAGCACCTTCAGCTTCTCGCGGTTGCGGAAGAGCCAGGGATTGCCATATGTAGCGCGTCCGATTAATACACCATTGACGCCCGTGGTGCGGATGCGCTGCGCGGCCTCGTACAGGTTATGGATATCGCCGTTGCCGAAGATCAAGGTACCGGTTTTGCGCACGATTTCGGCGGCAGCTGCAATGGCATCCCAGTTCGCTTCACCTTTATAGTGCTGCATAAGCGTGCGCCCATGCAGCGAAATGACGGCAGGCTCGAGTTCCAGCAGTTCCTGTACCCAGTCGGTAATCACAATGGAGTCGTAGCCCAGGCGCGTTTTGACCGAAACGGGCAGCAGGCGGCGCTCGACACGTGGAGTATCGCCCCAGATGCGCACCCGCTCTTCATTCATCTGGCGGATGCGCTGGATGCGCTGCGGTTCCATTTCCAGGTCTTCCAATGTTTGACCGTTGGCCCAGTCGCGCACGCCTTGCTGTGTTGCGCGGATGATAGCTTTGGCCGTTTCTGGCATGCGAATCAGCGCTGCTCCCCCACCTTTGTTGGCGACGGTGCGGGCGGGACAGCCCATATTGATATCGACGCCGTCGAAGCCCAGCTCACAGACGACGTGCGCGGCCTTGTAGAAGTATTCGGGGCGGCAACCAAAAATTTGCGCCACGACGGGCCGTTCCGCAGGCGTGTATAAGAAGTCGCGGAAAATGCGGTCGCTGCCACGCCACAGGCCCTCGACGTTCGTGAACTCGGTCAGCACCACGTCAGGACGACCATAAAGGCCGTGCATCGTGCGGCATGGCGCGTCAGTAACGCCGTCCATGGGGGACAGTCCGATAATAGGTTGTTGCAGGGTATCCCAGAATGATGGATATTTCATAGCCTCACTATCATACACTGTTTTGGGGAGAGTGGTCAATCGGTGCTGTTTAGCGTCACCATGGTTCCTTGACGTTCACGACATGCTCACGATCCCTTGGAGTAACGACAAAGCCGACGCAAAGAAATGGAATTTCTGGCTCGGGATTTACCGCGCGATGGATAACTCCAATTGGTTCCGCATAGGCATCCCCAGCCTGGTAATGGCGAGTCGAATCCTTAAATTCGATCGTGACTCTCCCCTGCAACACCAGGAAAAATCCTGCGCCATTGTGAAAGTGCCAGGAAGTTTGTCCTCCTGGAGCAATCTCCGACGTATAAACGCCTACTCGTACGCTCGCATCTTTGGGCAAGGACTCATACAGTTCTTCAAAACGCATGACACGGTTATGTATCATCCCCGGCTCAAGGAGACCCGATAGCTGGATGCGCAAATGTTCAGGAACGGTTGTCTCATCAAAAAGCATGGTTTACCTCTCGAAATGGAAATAAGATACGCAATGGCTTGAGTGTATGATAGCATCTTTTCCTGCATCGGATACAGGTTGAGTAAGCTATGATACTGGTAAAGAGAATCTCTTATTGACATTGCAAATTGATGAGGCTATAATCTCACTCATAATAATTAGCGCTTTCAATGAAGAAAAAACGCTAATAGGGGGTACTATGCCGCGTATCAGTCAGTTCTTTGGCATCCTGATCTATATGTATTATAATGATCATATGCCACCGCATTTTCATGCGAAATGGGGTGAGTATGAGGCCATAATTTTGATCTTTTTAACAATTGCAGCGCCAAAAGTGCTTAAGGGATATCTTCCTAAGTCACAACTTGACCTGGTTCTCAAGTGGACTGCGACACACAATAAGGAACTTATGGAAAATTGGGAATTGGCGAGGAAAGGCATGGCCCTTAAACAAATAGCTCCTTTATCTGAGAGGTAGAACGAGATATGACGAAGTCATTGGTTCGAGTTCAGAGTGCCGAACCCGTTGAGGGATTCACTGTCAATGTGCTTTTTACTGATGGCTCAAGACGAGAAATAAATCTTGCTCCTTACCTTCATGGCCCCATCTTCGAGCCGATTCGGAACGATCTTTCTTTGTTTCATGCCTTACAGGTTGAAGAAGGTACAATAGCATGGCCGAATGGAGCAGACATCGACCCTGATGTACTCTATTATGGCCTCACTCCAGCATGGGCTATTCAAGCTGATGCCTCTGATGAAAGCGGCCAGCTTGTCTAATGTATGCATTTGCCCCTGACGTGTTCGGGTTTTGACCATTATACGCTCCTCACAGAGAAGTGGCAGGAACTAAACCTTTTCCCGGCGAGGATTGAAATTACTTTGTCGCTGTCTCAGCCGCTTCTCGCTCCCCATAATCTTATCCATTGCCTCTCTGTTGCCCACTTTTTTGAAGCATTCGAACAGGTTCAACCACTGTTCAAATGTTAGCGATGTTGGCGTTGCATCAAGGTCGATTTCCAGTTCTCTTCGTATGTGTTTGAGTTGCGGTCTCGTAAAAATGTCCTTGAGAATATGTCCCAGCGTTGGTTGCCATGCCGTAAAACTATGCACAACAAAATCGCGGAAACATTGCCTATCGGCGCGATTCACCAGGGGCGGACCCCTTTTTCGCAGGCGCAACATGACCACGTCAACATGTGGTGGAGGCGTAAAATCCTTGCGACGAAAACGATGCAGTAGTTCGACTTCAAACCAGGGTTTCAATAACACTGAGTAGAGCGATTCGTGCGGCTTACCAAGGAATCGCTCTGCGGCCTCTTTCTGCATTACAAGATAAGCATCTTCGGGCGGATTTTCCTCTAAGGTCAGCTTGGTTACGATAGCGGCAGTGATATTGAATGGAATATTCGCGAAGACTTTGTACGGCTTGCGAGGCAAATGATACTCCAGGAAATCGCCTTCGCGGATTATCACATCAGGCGTGCTCGCGAATCGCTGGCGAAGCATAGTTGTCAGGCAGGGGTCTATCTCGATGGCCACAACCTGTTTGCAGCGTAAGGCAAGCTGCTCCGTAATAATGCCCTTGCCAGGACCAATTTCATACACGACATCATTGGAATTGATATCGCACCGGGCGAGCAGCGAGGTGACAAGACAGGAATCCTTCAAAAAATGTTGCGCGTAGGTGATACGCCGGTGAGAAGCAGATGACATCACACGTTCCTTTCAAGACGAGGGGCGAACGACAGGCACAAAAAAGCCGCAGAGCCATATAGCTCATGCGACTCGATGCGAAGCCCGATCTTGAAAAGATGGTGCGACAGGCAGGCAACACACAGCATCCGCGTTCATCAAAAGCGAGACGCGGAACGTGCATGTTCAAGCAGTAGACCCCAGATGGGCTCCGCTCAGACCTGCCGGATTCGTGTCATTCCAGTGAAACCTTCCGAATAACATCCATTCATAATGGGCTTATTATAGCGTATAGGATTGATGTTGTCCATTGATTTAACAAACAAAAAGCTCCATATTCTTTGACCTTGCCAGAAATGTATTGTACTGTTATCTCAGCGCGAGATCAAAGCAGAAGGGAAAGGAAGAGACTGCCAGATACCATCCTGAATCTGAGATATAATAATCAGCATGGTAGTATGTTGCTCAACGAAGAGCATACATTTCCCTAATCGTCTAAAAACCCGTACTACCGTGCAAGAAAGGCAGTGATATATTTATGGCAGAAACAAAAGTTGAACAACATGTTGAGTTGCCATCCGCAACCGATCTTTATTACATCGACCACCTGCTGAGTGAGGAAGAACGCCTGGTGCGCGATACCGTGCGCAAATTCGTGCAGGAGCGTGTTTTGCCCATCATTGGCGAGCATTTTGAGGCCGGCACGTTTCCGCGCGAACTCATCCCTGCGATTGCCGACCTTGGCCTGCTGGGCATGCATCTTGAAGGTTATGGATGCGCCGGATTGAATGCCGTTTGCTATGGCCTCGCCTGCCAGGAGTTGGAGGCCGGTGACAGCGGCCTGCGCTCGTTCGTCTCCGTGCAAGGCTCGCTGGCCATGTTTCCCATCTACGCTTTCGGTAGCGAGGAACAGAAGCAGCACTGGCTGCCGCGTATGGCGAGGGGCGAGGTGATTGGCTGTTTTGGGCTGACAGAACCGGATTCGGGTAGCGACCCTGGCAGCATGCGTACCAGCGCGCGCCGCGATGGCAACTCCTATGTTCTAAATGGTACGAAGATGTGGATTACCAATGGTGGCATGGCAGACCTGGCCGTTGTCTGGGCTAAAGCTGAGGATGGTATTCGTGGCTTCCTGGTCGAACGCGGCACGCCCGGCTTTTCGACCAGCGATATTCATCATAAGCTCTCACTGCGGGCTTCTGTTACCTCTGAGTTACACTTCGAGGATTGCCGCGTTCCTGTCGAGAATATGCTGCCCAACATTCGTGGGCTGCGCGGCCCGCTGTCTTGCCTGGATGAGGCTCGCTACGGTATTGCCTGGGGGGCGAACGGCGCGGCCCGGGCCTGCTACGAGGCTGCGCTGGATTACGCGAAGACACGCATCCAGTTCGGTCGCCCAATCGGCAGCTTCCAGCTCGTGCAGGAGAAACTGGCGGTCATGGCAACCGAACTGGTTAAGGCGCAACTGCTTGCCCTGCAACTGGGTCGTCTTAAGGATGAGGGGTTGTTGCACCCGGTGCAGGTTTCGGTCGCGAAACGCAATAATGTGCGCGAGGCGCTCAAAACCGCGCGCGAGGCCCGTTCGGTGCTTGGCGCGAATGGCATCACGCTGGAATACCCCATCAGTCGTCACGAGAACAACCTGGAGTCGGTCTATACCTATGAGGGTACGGACGATATCCATACCCTGATCATTGGTCAGGCCATCACCGGACTGAATGCCTTCTCTTGATCTGCTCTGCAAAAAAGTAACCTTCCTTTCGATTTTTGCCACTACTCTTTAGCAACGGAAAAGAGTAGTGGCATGCCGGTTTTCCTGGTGAGTGAGCAAAAACAGCCGTGGATGAGCAATCTGATGCTGAGTTGGTAATCCTGGCGCGCGCAGGTGACAAGCGCGCTTTTGGCCAGCTTATCGAGCGTTATCAACCCATGGCCGAGCGTATTGCCATGGGTATGGTGACGAATGCCTTTATTGCCCAGGAACTGGCGCAGGAGGCCATCCTACAGGCGTATTTATCGCTCGATCATCTACGGGATAGCGACCGTTTCAGAAGCTGGCTCTATGGAATTACCTTGAATGTCTGCCGGGGCTACCTGCGCGACCAGAAGCTTGATTTCTACTCGCTGGAGGCGCTGATGGGCGGCATGAGCATCGACGCCACTACATTCTCCGGTGCGCTGCTGGACCCGCAGGCGTTCGTTGAAGAACACGAACTGCATCGCACCATGCTGCGTGCTGTGCAGGCGCTTTCGCCCAGGGAACGTGCCGCGACACTGCTGTTCTACTACGAGCAGTTCAGTTTACGTGAGGTAGCTGCGATCCTGGAAATTTCCGTTGTCGCTGTAAAGGGGCGATTGTACAAAGCCCGCAAACAGTTAAAAGAGCATCTTCTGGCGCTCCCCGATTGGGAGCCGGAGGATTCCTCGTTACGACAGAGGAGGCAAACAATGATCAAGGTGACGGTTGTAGAAGCTGTAAGTTTCTTGAAACCAGGGACGAAAGAGCGCGATACTTCGATGGTCGTGTTGCTGGACGAAGCGGGTCGCAGGGTGCTTGGTATCTGGATCGGCCCGGCAGAGGCCGCTGCTATAGAAATGGGTTTGAGTAAATCTCAATTGGCGAGGCCCATGACGATGAACTTCATAGCCGGCGTATTGAAAGCCGCGGGAGCAACACTTGAAGAGGTACGCATTGAATCGCTCAAGGATGAGGTCTTCTATGCGATCGCGAAGATTCGCAGCGGCGACACTGTGAATGAGGTCGATGCGCGTCCAAGCGATGCCCTTGCTCTTGCCGTCGTAACCGGCAGCCCTGTCTATGTCGCGGATGAGATCCTCGAAAAAGCCAGTGTCGCTTTGCCAGAAGGGAAGACGCTGCATCGCATAGAACCAGGTACGACTGCTATGCTAGAAGGAGATGAGTCGCAGGAATTACAACTCGCAACGCTCGATCTTACCAGGCCTAAGTTGGCGGCGGAGGACTACGGCAGGCAGTTCCAACGCATATTACGGATATTGACGCAGTAACGAACTTCTAACAATACAGGTATGGCCAAAAATAGCTTCCAAACAAACCGCCTCATTCTGAGCGAAGTAAGCCGAAGCCCTGAGGAACGAAGGGCTTCGGCTTACTTCGCTCAGAATGACATGGCTGGCCCGTTTTTTTATGACTTGCTGAGAAAGAATCAATTCGTCTGCGTAGTGAAGACGACCAATCGCTGGTCGTACCCGTGACCCGTCCAGACACCGCTGCAGGTGATCAGATTGAGGTGGTGGGCCGTAGTGGGGCCAAATACCGCGTTGATTACATACTGGCTGGGCGCGTTCGCGGGATAACTGATGACGCGGTTCACTACGAAATGCAGCGTTTTTTTCTCCAAAGTAATCACTGAAAGCGTGTTGCCGGGTTCAAGGGCGCTGAGGGTCCAAAAGATAGCCGGGTCGCCGCCGACGCGGTCAACATGCCCGGCGATGACCGCGTTGCCGGCCTGCCCGGGGGCCGGACCAACGTTATACCAGAAGACACTTGTCCAATAAGGCGAGTTGATGGCCTGGGATACCGGCGCATCCATTGCTCCTGAGGGCGTTTTACCGACGCTTAAAACCGGCGCATTGATATGCAGGCGTGGAATACTTAAACGGGCCGGCTGCCATGGCTCGGTCGGCGTCGAACTGCTGTTATTGATTGAGATAATGCTGTTGGCATAGTTATAGTATCCGACGGCAAGAACCACGAGCAGTACCAGGCCAAGGTAGAGTAACGCCTTCTTCATGATTCAGCGACTCCAATGGGAATTACCGCGTTATTGCAGTATGAGTAGTCTAGCATAAGGATGCTGAATTACTCAAGAGCTTGCTACCATTTTCCCATTTATCCCTGATGTGATAAGCACGTGTCATGAAATCAGCGATATATTTGAGGTGCGCTGTTCGCGCATAAGCCAGACGTAGCCATCCTCCAGGCTTGGCTCTACCGGTATTGCTCCCGCACGCGGAGAAAGCTCGCCGACGACACGATATTGAATAGTGCTGCCCATATTGAGGGTGGAAACAACGGTGAAGTTTCCTTCCGGCTTGATGCCTTGCGTGGTGATAATCCAGACCTTACCGCGTGTTTCCCCAACCAGTTCTGCCGTCGTACCCTGAAAAACTACCTTGCCGCTCTTCATAATGGCGAGGTTGCGGCAGGTCTGCGCGATATCCTCGACGATGTGTGTTGAAAGTAGTACGGTACGATCTCCACCCAGTTCCGAAAGCAGGTTGCGGAAACGAATGCGCTCCTCGGGATCGAGTCCCGCGGTTGGCTCATCGACGATCAAGAGTTTGGGATCATTGAGCAGCGCCTGCGCAATTCCGATGCGGCGTTTCATGCCGCCGGAATAGGTTTTGAGCTTGCGATTGGCAACGTTAGAAAGCGAGACAAGTTCAAGCAGCTCTTCGACACGCTGGCGGCGAATCCCGCGATTGTCCATCCCCTTGAGAATGCCCACGTAGTCGAGAAATTCGCGGGCGCTCAGGTCCGGGTACATGCCGAGGTCCTGGGGCAGATAGCCCAGCATGCGTTTGACCGCGGTGCGCCCGCGCTCGGTGCTGATATCGTATTCACCAATCTGGACGCTGCCAGCGGTTGGGCGTAGGATACCGGCCAGGATGCGCATCAATGTTGTTTTGCCCGCGCCATTTGGACCCAGAAGTCCGAACATGCCGCCTGGAATGGTCATATCTATTGCATTAAGGGCCTGGACTCCGCCACGGTAAACTTTGCTCAAATTATTGATTTCGATGTTCATAATGAAAAATCCTCCTTAAATCGTGTCACATTAAAGATTTTCTCCGTCTAAAAATCGTCATTGTCGCGCCTGCTCCCATCTCATCAACCACCAGAGTACAACCATTACGAGCAGTGCGATACCGAGTAGAAGCGAGAGGCTTTCCACCCCCTGCGTAATTGTAGCATTCTGGATGAGTTGATCGTTATCCCCAAAGAAGGCGGATGCCATGTATCCTCCCACCGGCGTCAAAAGGGTTCCACTTAACGTAGGAATACCACTTCCTGGATTCAGGATGTTACCCCAGAACCAGTAGCCGACGAAGAGAAACTGGTAGAGCGGTACCCAGAGCAGGAACGGGCAGGCTATCGAAAATGCGCTGACAAACAGTATTCCGGGCAATATGATTGTCGCGAAGGCTTCAAGGGCATAGGGTATCGTTAACAAGTTATGGGTCTGATAGAGAATTGAGCCTGCGCCAATACTGAAGAACAAGAAAATGGGTATGAGAGTAGCAAGCGTACTACCGGCATATTTCCCGGCCAGGCGTATGCTTAAAGCGCCTGGCGCAGAGGTAAAGAGTTCGTCGACTCGCGTCTTGCGGTCTCGTGCCAGGCGGTCGGCTAATAGGACTCCTGCCGCGATGGGCAGCAGAAAATTCAAGCTGCGAGCCCACTCGGCGACGAGGGGGAGCAGCGGCTGGTTCAGTGCGAAGACCAGAAGGAAACGGAATCCACCGCGCAGTAACAGCAATGCCGCGATGCCAAAAAACGTTATCCAGAGCGCAAGCCGCCGGAACTGCATGCGAAACTCATAGCTAAAAATGCCGGAGAATAGTGCTAACTGGTTCATGATTATTCCTCACTCGCTGTTTTCAGTAAACTCTCGGGATTGCGCAGCAGCAGCCAGCTGATACACAGAACTGCGAGCGCAGTTCCAATTAACTCCAGGCGGGTTGTCAACCAGATGTTGAAATAGGCCTGGGGAATGATTCCCACCAGCGGTATCAGCGTTGTTGGGAAGAGAAATACCGGGTGCAGCCAGTTGGTAGCGGCAATATAATCTTTGAAGATGATTTCAAAAATCCAGATGCCGCCTATCAATGCGCTGCTGGCCGGACGACTGCGCAACAGCAAAGCCAGGCATATTCCGATACTGATCAGCCAGAGCATGGGCGCAAGCCAGGTGAGTACCTGCGTGAGCAACTGCAAAATCACCGGTTCTGATGGTGACGATAGCGGTATGAACTTGAGATTGAGTGTGTAGAAGATGATGCCCGAAAGCAAGGCTATGCATGCGGTCCAGCCAAAGATAATGAGAAACCGGCGCAAAACTGTTCTATCGTACTTTTTAGGCATGGTAAGCTGTAATTCTATGGCATTATCCTGGCTGGTGATCGTTGCTACAACTATACCCGCCGCCAGGGGTATGATTATTTCGAGGCTTGCCGACAATGTACGGGATGGGTCTACCGCTCTGGCGTGCAGGAACACTGCTATGAGGGCAAAGCCAAGCATCACCAGAATGGGGGTCAGGATGACCCGCTTACCCATCAGTTTTAATTCATAAGACAATCGATCAAGATACATTTTGCCTCCATCTATGTAAATTCGTATGTGATTTTTGATGCTCAATTCTTTTCGAGCACGGCTCGTACTTTGCGCTGATCTGATGAGCAGTAGTATCTGGTCCCTCGTCCCTGGGCGAACTATTGCTACTAACCCGATAATCTTGGTTGGCGCGGCGCATAGAGTATGGCAAACACAAAGAAGAGTACAGCCAGCAACAAGATGACGGGATTGGTTTGCCACAGGTTGGGGTGGGCGAGTTGCAGTCCTAGCAAGCCCTGCTCGATATTTGTGGGCAAGGCCTGTGTTGCCTCCAGAATAAGTGAGAACAGCAGGCCGATGACAGACCCAACCATCATTGAGAGCACCAGGCTGATGGAAGCCAGGAGCAGCATTGGCCCCAGCCAGAGTTGAATGATTTCCCAGGGGCCACCACCATAAGAAAGGGCCAGGATAGTTGATGCAAGCGCGGAGAGCAGTAAGTCATAGCCAACAACCAGGATCATGCGGCAGATCATCACGATGCGAATAGATGTTGGAGTCGAGAGCGTCAATTCAAAGCCAGCATCATTTTCCGCTCCATAGATAAAGGCAACGCCAGATGCACCGATTACAGAGGCGAAGAGCGCCAGCAATAATTGGGCCTCGTGTATATGGTTGTGATTGCCTGCAGTGGCGGCGAATATCAGGATGCAGCCAAAAGCCATTACCATGGCCGAGACGATCCAGATGCTTTTATGAATGATGCCGATCTGTTTCCTGAAGACGAGCCAGAGGTGAGCCATCAGGTAACCAGGTAACCATCTCCGTGTTACGACTTCTGGAGCCGGCGATGTATCAATTCTTGTCCAGACCTGATCCAAGATTTGTGCGGAAGGAAGCGGCGCGGATACCATAGCCAATTGAGCCGCGTCGCGGATTGCCTCCCAGCTTGCCAGTTCGAGCCGACATGCTTCGCACTCCGGTAAGTGGTCGCGTACAAGAATGGCGCTTGCCGCATCAAGGTTGCCACTAATATATGCTGGCAGCAGATCGACTACATGTTCGCGATCCTGTGGAAACTGGAACATCATTTTTTCAACTCCTCTCTCGCGTCGAGTAGTGACCGCAGCGCGCGCCTGGCATTACTCAGGCGGCTCTTGACTGTGCCGACCGGTACTCCTAGAATAGTGGCCGCCTCCGCATAAGACAGTTCGTGTACGAAAATCAGCGCCAGGATTTCGCGATGGACTGGAGCAAGCTGCTTGAAAGCCGCGGCCAGTTCTTCGCGAGCGATAGTAGCGAGCGTAAAATCTCCCGATTCCGGTTCGATATCCGCCATTGTTTCCATCTCTGACTCGTAGGTAAGCGGGATTTTGCGCTGGCGCAGTGTGTTATGCGCCTGCCGGCGAGCAATGCCGATCAGCCACGTCTGCACGCTTGATCTCTCTTCAAAGCTGTGCGCGCTTTTCCAGATGGCCACCAGTGTGTCCTGGAGCAACTCTTCCGCCAGCCCATAATCGGGTGTGAGTTGCAGCAAATAATTGAAGAGAGGACGCTGGTAGCGCGTATAAAGCTCCGAGAGCGCTTGCCTGCTACCTGCTGCGATATCCCTCAAGAGTTGTCTATCATCGGCGACTGGCTGCATGCTCATATCCATCCAGTCGGTCTCTTGTACGGTAGTGTGAAACACGTCGCGTCGCTTTCTGTATCGATCTCATTGTCCCCTACTTTTTTCTTCTATGGTATTAGTAGCAATTCGCGGCCAGAGAGTTCACAGGGATTACGCTTCATGTATGGGGAAAGTTGGAATGGGTGAAAAAAGGTTGCCGAATTGAGCAAGCGGAGAAAGAGAACGCTCATTAGAGCGTGTGAAAAGAGCGTTCTCTATTCCCTCGTATGTTTATATTAGCTATTACAGGTGGGTAGACCCGGTGCCAGGTTATTGCCGCCGCCGTTAATGCCACCATAGTAGGTGATGTACCAGTTCCCGTAGTTGTCTTTGTGTAGCGTCAAGTGTAGCTGGTAGGACTTGCCTTTTGAACGTGTGACGGTGTAGGTGAAACTCTGCGTAAGATTGTCCGGCGACGTTGTCGCGCTGCCATTTACTTCTGAGTATGTTGTCACAGCGCCATAACAGGTATCTTCTTGTTTAGCTTGAGCAACAAAATCATCAGGTGCTATCTGTAGTGTGATAGTGGCGTCAAGATCTTTGTATGCCTGGTTGTAGTCCTGGGTGGCAAGGCTGTTGAGAAAATCAGAAGCCGTACTCGCGGCTCCTGAACTGACCCCTATGCTCGTAAAATAGAAAACAGCCGCAGCGCCAATGATCGCTGCCAGCACTCCACATATAACAAATACCAGCAAAAGTACGAGCAGGCGTCGCCCTCTTTTGGGACGCGGGGTTTCACGCTGCGGTCTGCCCACACGAGGTGTCCGGGGCGGACGGTCTACACGGGGCATGTTGGAAGGGCGACGAGGAATGGCTCGTTGCTTACCGGTTCCATTTGTCGCGGCAAGCGGTCCGCTAGAAAATCGATCCCAGGAGTCATTGCCCTGACTCTCTCGGCCTGGCATATTCTAACCCTCTCCTTTTATGGTTTCAGCATGACGATTCCAGACAGCCTGGCCTGGGCTTGCTGGAGTTGCTCCTGTGCCTGTTTTGCCTGAGCGCGAGTTGTGTTACCGATTACAATTGTCAACAAAGTCTGTTCGACGAGTGCCCCGATTAATGAGGCATCAGCGCCGGCTAGTACTGGCGCGCTATGAAAAATAACGATGCCTGGCCGGCTTTCTTCCGTTTCCCTGGCCAGAACGTTGCAAACACATAATACTACATCCTGGAGTCTCGGCGAAAGTAGGAGCGACGAACCTTTTTCAGTTGATGTGCCCGCTCCGATAAGCTTCAAGCCAGACACGTATGTTGTTTGCAAACAGGCGCTGATTCGCTCGGCAGTGACCGGTTCGTCTTCTTGTAATAAATCGCTCAATCCGGAATGCTGCCCGAGTCCGAAGCGCTTTTCCAGTTGTGGTCTCCGCACATCGGTATCCACCAGGATGGTTGGAGTGCCACTTTGAGCGGCGACAATTGCCAGGTTTGCGGCTACTGAAGCCTGCTCGCTGTAATTTGAGGGTGTGGCGATCAGTAATGTATGCACATTGCGAACAAGGAACTGTTCTGTCTTTTCGTTATTCCAGTGAAAGCGAATATTCGCGAACAGTGTATGAAAAGCTTCACTATAAGCAGTATTTGTATCATAATCTGTGAGCAGCGCGTGCTGTTCTTTTGCATTATTCCCCACGAGGCAAAGTCCTCCATTGTAGTTCATTTCTGTAGGGACAGCGGCTTGTCTATCCAGGTTTCGCCTGTAGGGACAGCGGCTTGTCCCTGTGCCCGTATCCCGACCAGGACAGGAGCGCGGCACTGTCCCTACAGGATGACCCACTAGAAATCATCAGGATGAATATTCCGGCGGTGTTTATCGCTTCGTAACGGAGCGTCCCGGTGTTGGGGCGCGCGGCACTTCGGCAAAAACAGGTAGTTCAAGCAGGTGTGCCACCTCATCTTTAGTGCGAATACGATCATCAAGATAATCGAGCAGGAAAGCCAGCGCGATACCAACAATCAAAGCTACCAGCACCAGTAGTATCAGCAGCGTCACCCTGTTTGCAGATGTTCCTGGAACGGTGGCCGGGTCTGTTGCATGACTGACGATGTAAGCAGTAGCTGGTGGCTGGGCGGAATCCCCGGCAAGGTACACGCCGATTCTGGAGGCGCTCACTTCACCGACCGCGTTCGCTATAGCCCACGCGCCCGGTAATGTACTCCATGTTGCGGTGACAGTTACCAGGCTATGAACGCGTACTGCGTTCAATGCTCCTCCAATAGCTCCAGCGTTTTGCCAATCGCCAAGGTCGGGATTGTTGCCATAGCGCTGCGTGATCTCGGCCATGTCCTGCCCAATCTGGTTAGAAACATCCGTATCAAATTCATGTGAGGTCAGAATGGGGCCGGTAGCGAGTGAATCGGCCAGATTCTCCGAAACGACGTCAATGCTTTCAGCGTTATTATTGTTATTCTGCGTATTTTGCAGGCCGATTTGCAGCGTGATACTCGAGCTATATGCTTTCAAAGCTCCTGGAGTTTTTCTCAGGTGATAGTATTGGTAAGCGGCGAATAATCCGACCACTATTACGATCAGCGCTACCAGCCAGATGCGCCGCCAGATTATCGTCCAGTAGGTCCGTAATTCCACAGTCTCTCCTGCTCTTTCGTCTGTATTTTCATCGTACCAGTTCGTTGGTTGGAGTGCGCAGTGATGTCGGCTTTCCCTCGCTCATTTTCGCTTCAATGAACTGAAGGATGCGGCGATGGAAGCGCGGCTTATCAAATTCGAGCGCATGATTACGAATGGTCTGTGGATCAAATTGTCGTTCGTCGAATGAAGAGAGGGCGCTTGCCAGGCTCTCTACGGTTTGTTCATCGAAGAATGTGCCGGTCACCCCATCGATGATCGAAGCCAGAGCGCCGCCAGCGCCATAAGCGATGACGGGCCGACCGGAAGCTTGCGCCTCTAATGGCGTGATCCCAAAGTCCTCTTCTCCCGGTAGGAGAAGCGCGCGACAGCGCGCGTAGTAGTGCAACACCTCTGCATCTGAGAGGCTGCCCAGGAAACGAATCGTGGGTCCTGCCATTCTCTTCAAGCGGGGTTCATCACGTCCTTTGCCGATGATCACCAGTGGCAATTGTAGCTGATTGCATGCTTGAATTGCAAGGTCGATACGCTTGTAGGGCATGAAGCGGCTGACGATCAGGAAGTAATCTTCCGGCTGTATCGTGGGGTCGAAGATAAATCTGCTCACCTCTACAGGGGGCGGAATAACGACTGCATCGCGCCGGTAGTACTTTGCGATGCGTTGTGCCACGGCGGGCGAGTTGGCAATAAAATGATCGACCCGCATCGAGCTGGCCTGATCCCAGACACGCATGCTGGTAATGAGGAATGGCAAGATACTGCGTGCCACTTTGCCCAATTGTTCCCGTTCGATATATTCATCGTAATTCCAGCACCAGCGCATGGGTGTATGACAGTAGCAGATATGTATGGTTTCCGGTTTGGTAATCACCCCTTTACCGAAGGCGCTTGAACTGCTCAAGACGAGATCATAGCCGCGCAGGTCGAGTCGCTCCATGGCGAAAGGATAAAAAGGTAAGAACGGCTGGTGGTGCTTTTTGACCAGCGGCATCTTTTGCATAAAAGAGGTGCGTATATCTATTTTCTGGAAAGCCGGATCGACCCGCCGGGGATCATAAATCGACGTGTAAAGGGGCGCATTCGGAAATAACTCGTGAAAAGCCAGAACAACGCGTTCAGCACCGCCCATCTGATTTAAATAATCATGCACCAGGGCTACTTTCATTTTACTCACTCATGTCTTATTTTTATGCACTTGAACAAGTTACACTGTATTATGCGGCTTAACAAAATAAACCAGCAACAGCGCGATGAATCGGCCCCGCATCCATTGCCGGAATACGTTGGTAAAAACCATTAATACGCTCCCCGGCGCCTGAGGACAGCCGGTATGGTACGTAACAGAATCTGGAAATACAGGCGTAACGACCAGTTTTCAATATAATAGAGGTCCATCAACACGCCTTCGTCAAAAGTCAGGTCGCTACGGCCTCGCACTTGCCATAAGCCGGTCATGCCCGGTTTGACGGCCAACCGGCCCTTTTGCCATTCTTCGTACTGTGCTACCTCCTGGGGCAAAGGGGGTCTCGGCCCGACCAGGCTCATCTCGCCTCGAATGACATTGATCAACTGTGGGATTTCGTCAAAGCTCGTGCGGCGCAGGAATTTCCCGACCGGCGTAATGCGAGGATCATCCCTCATTTTAAAGAGCGGCCCCTGGGCTTCATTGTACATCAGTAGATCGGACAACACACGGTCAGCGTCTTTATACATGGAGCGGAATTTATATACTTTGAAAGGCCGCCCATTCTTTCCTATACGCGTTTGCCTGTAAATCACTTCTCCAGCAGAACTGAGCCGTATTGCCAGCGCAATACAGAGCCATAGAGGCAATCCCAGCGTCAGTATCAGCACCGATATCACAATATCAACCGTGCGCGTGACGGCGCTCTGAAGAGAATTGATCGACTCCTGGCGTATTCCCAGCAGCGGGATGCCCTCGATGGCCTCCATATCGATGCGGGAAAGACTTAGCTCGTAAAGATCGGGCACGAGTTTGAATGATGTACCGAGGCGCTCGCAAAGACGGACGCTACGGATTGACTGCTGGTGCAGGTTGGCTGGCAGCGCGATGATCACTTCGTCAACCTGCATTGAACGGATGACCATGCCGAGATCATCCAATGTGCCCAGCATCTTGAAGCGCCCGAAGTCTCCTGGCGGCTCATTCAAATCATTCAAGAAGCCGATGATGGAGTAGCCCAGGCTGGGGTTGGCCGCGATATGCTGCATGATCATCTTGCCCAATCGTCCCGATCCAACGACAAGCAGGCGTGTTTCGCCCAGGCCGAGCCGGTAAAGCAGACCCATGGTGACCGAGACAATCAACCTTGCCAGGCATAAGATGAGAATAGCTACTGCCCAGACGAACAGCATCAGCAGGCGGGAGTTTGCGGCTGGTTGAAAGACAAAATAGTAGGTGATCAAAAAGGCCAGGCCGAGCGTAGCAGAAGTGATGACATTCCATACTTGTTTGAACCAGGTGCCGGTCAGACGAATGCCATACAATCCGCGTATGGCAAAAATTAAGATCAGGCCAATGACAATGCCTACCTCAAGCCCGAAATAGCTGCTGAGTTTCGTATACTGATCTGCGCTGGTCAATGTGCTGTGTGTTGATGGATTATCGATCCTGGACAGATTATTGCGTATACTGGAAAGGACAGGACTATTGAACAACACATAATAGCGCAGGTAGTGAGCAAGACGAAACGCAACGTCTATCAATACCGCGTCGAGGATAAGCATGGCTACGCATTCGAAGATGCGCCATTGCCTGCGGTGCGAACGCCGCTGGGAGATGGCTTTGGTGATAGGCCCTGTCGCGCCACTTGTACCGGTTTCTGTGCCCGCGCTTCCCACCATTTCGAATGTCCCTGTCTTATCTGTATCTCTATCGATACCGGTTATGTGTGATAATTCACTTTGCTTCACTGCTCCGGTCATTCCCTTTGTTACTTGTAACGAATAACGTAGCCAGTTTGTCATCTGGCGGTTGTATCAGACCTTGCCGCAAGCTTATGACTTGCCGCGTATGCCTGTTCATATACGTTGATGGTCTGCTCCACCATCGCCTGCGCAGAGAATCGCCGCGCAATCGAAGCCGCTTGCTCCCGGCAGCGCAGGCGAAGAGACGTATCGGTTAAGGCGGCATACAGAGCCTTACTCATAGCCTCTACATCGTGCGGATCGACTGTCAAGGCCAGGCCCGCTCCTGCTTCCGGTAAGCTCGAGACATTCGAAGTGACCACCGGAACGCCGCATGCCAGGGCTTCCGCGACCGGCATACCAAATCCCTCGTACAGCGAGGGATACACAAAAGCCGATGCAGAGCTATACCAGAGCAGCTGGTCGGCATCCGCGACGAAGCCGGGGAAAAGCACCTCCGTCTCTAATCCAAGCTCGCGTACTTTGGCGAAAATAGCATCATAGAGCCAGCCCTTTGCGCCTGCCAGCACCAGTTTCTCCGTGCGCGTTGACTCTTTACGCATCAGCGCATACGCTTTGAGCAGGGTTACAAGGTTTTTACGCGGCTCAAGCGTACCAAGATACAGGAGAAATCCATCTGCCAGTCCCTGCTTCTGGCGAAAGGCCTGTATCTCTTCCTCTTCTAGTAGAACGCCGGAAAAACGTCTATCGATGCATATATAGACGGTTGCTATTTTCGCTGCCGCAATGCCTGCCAGTTCGATGGCGTCTTGCCGGGTACTATTTGAATTGGCGATAATCTTCGTCGCGCGTTGCAGGCTGCGTATGGTAAATGTACGATGGTACGCCCGCTTTGAACGGGTTAGCACCTCTGGAAAGCGTAAAAATGCCAGGTCATGCAGGGTCACGACACCGGCGCAGCTCTGTGGCAAGAATTCAGGCAAAACGTTAGCCGGCGAATGCAGGACATCGATGCGCTTCTGGCGAAGGATTGATGGAAGGGTAAATTGTTCCCATGCCACTCGTGCTACCGGCTTTGATTCGGGCCATGCTACAGGAATGTAGGTAATCTGGGGGTGAGCGGCCAGCTCTTTCAAACGCTCTACCACCGCCTGCCCGTTGACAAAAACAGTATATTCATGCTCGCCAGGCTGCCGCGCCAACTCTATCAACAGCGAACGGATGTAGCGGCTGATACCACCGTTACGATAGTTCTCGCTGAAAGATAGCAATTGAGCGTTAATACCGATGCGCATGTCTGACTTGTCTCCTCATGGCTGTATAACGTCCCTATAATTCGCTTGGTAACAGCGCTATGCCCTTCAGTTATGTGCTTATCTACCGGAATGAAACCGTTTGCGCAACCCTCTTTTTACTGTACGTGTCATTGTAAACGTCGCCATAAAAGCTGGTTCTCCTGGAAGACCGGGGCGATTTCATTGGCGGTATACAGTGTACTCAAAGCTGATTGCAGCGTTGTGTTATATAACACGTACTGTGACAGAGTGCTGATTTCAGCCCCAAGAGCAGTAGCAACAGAACTCAAGATAGCGGCCCCTGTACGGGCATCTCCATTGCTCAAGGCGAAGCGTATCTGATCGAGAATGGCTTCCAGGCGAGCGGCCATGTAGTCGATGGCGTGATTGGCTTGCCCGGCAGATGTGGCGATGGCACCGTGTCCTGCAACTATTTGCTTAAACGATTCTACACGCGTTTTCAGCGTGGCCAGGGTCATAAGTCCTGCCTGTACATCTGTATAAAAGGGGATACGATGCTTATCGAGAATCTCAGGTATGAGAAAGGCATCGCCGGTGAACAGTGTTTCGCCGAAAGCTACGCCTACCTGTTCGGTGCTATGCCCCGGTAAAGAGATCACCTCTACGGGAATATCATCCACTACCTGTTCGTTGCCGGCAAGGATGACATCGGCAGGGCAAGGTTTGGCGAGCAGGAATTTATGTTGAAGTTCGCGCGGTGGCTGCGCGCCGCTGAAGAGATAGAGCGGCTCCAGGATTGGCCCGGCCATTACTGAGGCTTCCACACGAGTGGCATAGACTTTGAGCCCGGTCTGCCGCACCAGGTAGTGCGCGCCTCCGAAGTGGTCAGCGTGCGCGTGTGTCACCAGTAGAGCGGTGGGCGTAAGATTGAGCCTCTTCAATTGATTCAAGATATCGCGGCCAGCATCCTTATCCATGCCGCTATCGATGACGAGGCAGCGTCCGTCGCGAACAATGACACCAATATTGGCTCCGCCTTGAATAACCCAGACGTTTTCGTGCAATTGTATGAGTTGTACTCCCATTTTTTACCAACTTCTAGCTGTATGAGTGCAGGTCTGCATGGTTCTTTGCATATTTTCCCTACTTTATCACATCCTCGCTTCCATTCCAGATTGCAGGCGCACCTTAGTAAGAGTTCGCTATCACATCTGGTATACTTCTCAGGAGAAGTGGAAAATGTGCTGGCTCTCGTCTTTTAAAGAGCGTGGCATCGTTCAACCAGGAGGTGAAAAGATATGTTACATTGTACGCCATTTCTGTTATTTGACGGCAACTGTGCAGAGGCAATGACCTTTTACCACCAGTGTCTTGGTGGAGAGTTAACGCTGACCAGGCTTGGCGATACTCCGATGAAAGACCAGTTCCCGCCAGAAAAGCACAACCGGATGATCAATGCGCATCTCAAAAGTGGCGCTCTTGAATTTTCTGCTACCGACTGGATGGCTTCTCCTACATTTGAACCAAAACAAGGGAATACATACGCAATCTTTGTTATTGGTGGCGCATATGATGAGCTGAAAGCAGTATTTGACAAGCTGGCCGAAGGAGCAGAAAAGTCAAGGTTTCAAGAATTGCATGATATGCCATTTGGAACGTATGGACAGTTTTATGATAAATATGGTGTTCAGTGGATTTTCAAGGGGGATAAAAGAGCGTAGCGCTGTCACTAAGATTCAATATTGCCCGTGTACACCTTAAGGAGACATAAAACACATATATTGCGTAGGAAAATGCTGGCATGTTATCTCGCCCTAATGAGCCCGGCATCTTAAAAGGCAATGAATCCCTCACTACCTGGGTCAAACGGCTCGTCATTTCGCTGACCATTCTGGCCTGGCTCGCGCTTGCTGCTATCTTCATCTGGGCGATTGGACAGATTTTTCGCGCTTTTGTGCTGGCACTGCTTGGGGCGACGATTGCTACCGTCGTGTATCCTCTCGTGCGCTGGCTCGAGCATAAAATAGCACGTCCATGGGCTGTGACGATTGTCTATATCATCGTCTTCTGTTTGCTGGGCGCCCTGCTTTATTACCTTATCAATACGATCATTATCCAGGTGATGGGATTTATCCACTATATCCAGGCCATCATCAACTCTAATGGGGCCGGCCCTATTCAGCCCGTGTTAAAGACGCTTCAACGCCTGGGCATTTCTCAAAATCAGATCCGCTCATTTGAACAAAACCTGGTTACTCAATTGCAGGGCATCCTGGGCAATATCATCCCACTGCTGAGCAATGTCTTTGATATCATCCTCGACATTGTCCTCATTGTTCTGCTCAGTATCTATTTCTTGCTTGTCGGGCCGCGCATTGTGCATTGGCTGCGCACAGGTACACCTGTACAGATACGCGGCGGCACGAATTTTCTGCTGGATACGTTAGAGCGGGTCATCGGTGGGAACTTTCGCGGAACGTTTATTCTCGGTGTAGTGCTTGGGGTCTACATAGGTATTGGCGCCTACTTCATCGGTGTTCCATTTCCCTTCCTGTTGGGGTCCATCGCCTTTGTGATGGAATTCATTCCGGTGCTTGGTTTCTATATCACAGCTATTACTGCCGTTCTTTTTGGCTTGACTCATGGGTGGATCACGGGTCTCATTACGTTAGGATTTGTCATCCTGGGCCAGGCGCTTGAGGGAGAGATACTGGCGCCACGCATTGTAGGCCATACCATTGGTATTCATCCCATTCTCATCATTGTTGCGCTGATTGCCGGCGTGCAGCTCTTCGGCATCCTGGGCGCATTCTACTCTGGGCCTGTAACCGGGCTGATCCAGTCAATATTTTTGGCTGTCTGGCATGCCTGGAAAGAGAGGCACCCCGAGCAATTCCCAAAGGAACAGCTTGATCTCTCCAAACCAGGGCACGAGGTAAGTCCCAACGCGGGAGATACAGGGGGAAAACCTGGCTAATCTGGAACAAAGACCCGGGTGCGTCCCTACGGCAACCGTATTCATCCCCGTCACTTGATTTCAGGTGGTAAAGTACTTAGTGGAAGTATCTCCGCTGAAGTTGTATGTTTGCTGCAAGCAAGGGGGTTCAGATATGCAGTCACCCAGGAGATCCAGGAGTAAAGCTCTCGTTATAGCTCTTGGTGTACTCGTCGCCAGTCTGCTGGTCGCTACCTTTGCATACCGGGTAGCTGCCACGCGCGTAACGCAGGCCTCTCCGGCCACAACGCCTACTTCGCCAGTCACAGTGCCATCACCGACCATCCCTCCCACTGCTACATCTGCTGTCATGCCCACGCTTACTCCTACTGCCGTGCCAACTCTCGCTCCCACCACGAACCCTGCTAAGATACTCGGTATTGATAGCGTCCCTCCACAAACGATGCCGGGCCTTTCATGGATACGCTTAGGCTATCCCACGTGCGGCCAGGGTGTTAGTGGAACCGCGCTCCAGCAAAAAATACAGGGCCTGCATGCGCAGGGCATCCATGTTCTGCTTGTAACCTGCCAGTCGCCCAATCCCTCTCATCTGTTAGATACAAAGCCGCTACAGGATGTGGCCCATAGTGGCGCGGATGCTGTGGAATGTGGCAACGAGCAGATGAAGTACAACCCGCCTCTGACCGCCTATGTCTCACCGGACGCTTTCGCCAGGTTCTATGATCTCTGCCAGCGGCTCGTACATGCTGTACAACCCAATATCCCGGTATTGATGGGCTCCCTTGATCCCCATGTTGGCGGCATAGATTACGCGCCACTTGTTGCCCAGGCCAACTATCTTAATCAAATGCAGTATGCCATGAATACGTCGGTACATCCTGGGGGGAACTGGAGTTGGCGCTCGCATGCCATCGGCCTCATCGACAGCTGGCATAATGGCTATCCCAACCAGTACACCAATAGCCTGTACGGGTTATTTGTCTTCTGGGCGCAGCAATTTGGTGTCGATCTCAATAGCGGCGCGCTGGGCAAGCATATCTGGGTGGTGGAGGGCACAGGCTGCTTCAACGGCTGCGGTATTGATCCCTACAGTCCCTATCAGGTAGCAGTCTCGCATATCCTGACCTTGATTACCGACGTGCAGACAACGATGCGCTATGGCGTGCCGTTCTTCTACTTTAAGACGCAGGATTTTGTCACCGAAGGCGAATTGTGGCCAATGGGCGTTTTCAATTTGCGAGGTCAGGCCAAGCCATTGCGCCAGGACCTGCCAGTAGGAGCCCGCACGCTCGTCATGACCTGCGCGGGCCAGCAAGTCACGGTATTCTATCAACCAACCTTACTGTTAAAACTCTACAGCGGTTGTACCCTGCCGGCAAACTATATTGCTATCCTGACGAGTTGAACCCTGGGGGAAATAGGGATGTAGGGACAGTGGCTTGTCCCTGTCCTCGTCCACAGGTGCATGTATTAGGAAATGCAGGGATAGGGCCAGGTGTCTGTAACTATGTTACAATCATAGCAAATTTTATTGGTTGCGCTACATTAGCGAAAATATCGAGCGCTGTCAAGAAGAGAATCGGATAGGATCGGAAGCTTTACATGGCTATCATCCATTATATTGGCAACAGGGAAAATGATGAATATCGCTGGCAGGGTGTGCCGGTGCGATCTTATGGGCCGGAAAATAGCGGCGCCGACCGTGCCACGCGCCAGGTACTCATCGGCGCTGACGAAAACGCTCCCAATTTTCACATGCGTTACTTCGCCGTCCAGCCGGGTGGTCATACCTCGCTGGACCAGCATCCACACGACCATGGCGTCTATATCCTGCATGGGCGCGCCAGGCTTTTTGCAGGTGGCGAAGAATACGCACTTCATCCAGGGGATGTTGTCTACATTCCCGGCAACGAGGTACACCAGTTCTTCACAGTTGGCGAGGACCCATTTGGTTTCCTCTGCGTTGTGCCGGCAAAGCGATAAGGGCCCATGTTAGCCGTCGAATATCATAGCAATTCGGATATACGCCTTGTCGAACTACCCGTACCCGAAGTTGGCGCGGGCGAATTGCTCCTACAACTGCGGGCCTGCGGCATTTGTGCCAGCGACGTGATGGAATGGTACATGAAACCACGCGCTCCCCTCTATCCAGGGCATGAGCCTGTCGGAGTTATAGCAGCGGTGGGCGAGGGGGTCGAGCAGTTCACTCCCGGCCAGCGTGTCTTCATCCATCACCACGTGCCCTGCATGGTCTGTCACTATTGCCAGCGTGGTTCCTATTCACAATGTGCAACCTTTCGCTCCACACGCCTTTATCCCGGTGGGCTGGCCGAATATATTCGCGTTCCTGCCCAGAACGTCCAGCTTGATGTACTTCCCTTACCAGTCAATCTTTCATTTGAGGCAGCAACGTTGATAGAACCATTGGCATGCTGTATTCGGGGTATCGACCGCGCGATGATTCGACCGGGAGACAGCGTCCTTGTACTGGGAGCGGGCAGCAATGGTATCCTGCTGGCACAACTCGCCCAGCAGCGTGGCGCGTCTCGCGTCATCATCGTCGATCCCATCCCTTACCGTCGGCAGCATGCCCTGAATGTTGGCATCGATTACGCCTTTGATTCCGAACCCGGTATTCTGATGAATCAAGTGTACGAGGTGAACGATGGGCGCAAGCCGGATATTGTGATCGTGACACCTTCCAGTATCCGCGCCATGCAGCAAGGGATAGCATTAGCGGGCGCGGGCGGAACTGTACTGCTCTTCGCGCCGCCGCCGCCTACCGAGGTGCTTCCTATCACCCCCAACGCCCTCTTTTTTCAAGAGATCACGTTACGCACCAGCTATTCCTCCGGCCCTTACGAGACAAGATTAGCCCTGGAATTGCTAAAAACGGGGCGTATTCGAGCGGAAACGGTCATTACCCATCGTTTCCCGTTGAAAGATGCTGCCCAGGCGTTTCAACTGGTGGCAAGGCCGGGGGACGCGTTGAAAGTGGTGATTCTACCTTGAAGACACGCTTTGCTTTTGCTAATTTCTTATTTCACCCAGATCGGCATCTCATCATGATCAATGCCAAAGTGGTGCGCCACTTCGTGCAATACCGTGCGCCGCACCTGTTCGCGAATACGGTCGGGGTTCCAGCGGCAATATCTCTCAATGGGGTGCTGGTAAATCGTGATGATCTCCGGCCCTCCGATGCGACCATAGGCAGTCAAGGGCACGCCTTCGTAGAGTCCCAGCAGCGTGTAGCCGTGTTTCACGCCCACGCGCCGCAATAGCTCTTCGTCCGGTTCGCTTTCTACTCGTACCAGCACGTTCTTCATCTGCTCGTGAAACTCTTCAGGGATTGAGGCCAGCGCCTGTTCAACCAGTTGCTCAAATGGAACCTGGTCGTCCTCTTCACCCTCTTCCATCATCTCTCCAGCTTGTGCCTGCTCAACTACGGGCGCGTTATGTGCCTCAGTTTCATTATCCATCCATGAACCTACCTTGGGGTCGTGCGTATTGCCACGCCGGAAGAAGAGAACTCCCAGGTAGCCGGAAAGTATCGCCAGGAAGAGCAGCAGTAAGCCGGGGCCAACGTCAAAATGGTTGTTGAGGTAGAAGCTCAGCAGGATCAGCGCGATCAGGAAGCACATTATGGCAAAGAAGTAGCGCGAGCGGTGGTCTTTTTCGTGAACTGGCAGCTCATCATCAGCGGGTATTTCGCCTACCTCGTCCAATTCTTCATCGTCGTGTTCTTCTTCACTGAGTTCCATTTCAGGCATAGCTATTGGACCTCGTTCTTTTCCCGTGCCCGCACTTCAAAACCGGAGTTCTCGGCTATATGTACATCATATAACGTATCGAACCCTTCCGCATAGGTAGGTGACGCCAGTTTGCTCGCCGTGACGTAAATTGCCACGTCCGGTACCCTGGCCTTCCCCTCGCGTGTCTTATTGCGCTCCAGGCTCGAACGCGTGTTGGATTCAAAATAATAGCCGATTACTTCGGCCCCATACTCGTGTCCGAGACGAATGAGCGGCTCGCGGTCCACGGGTGTTGGATTGGTATTATCCACCACGACCGATTGTCCGGCTTTCAGAGCCTCTTCAACCAGCTGCATTTGCCTGCGACCAGGTTTCTTATTGTTGTGCAGCAAATCCTTGCTCACGTGTATGTGCGTTGTCTCAAAATGCTGGTGATAAAACGTGCTCTTACCAGATGCTTGCAATCCTATGAAGATAATCAATTCCATGCCCTATTGTACCTTCTGGAAGCAAGCATCAGCTTGCCCTTCGCAAGCTTACATTTTACAATAAAAGAAAGACGCGCTAAGGCGTAACGGAACGAGCGGATTGAAGGCGTTAGTATAGGGAGAATATCGTATAATAAATGGGCGTATGACTGAGCGTTCGAAGCTGATTTCAACGCTTGAACGCCCGAAGCGCGAGGGCGGCATTCAACGCCCTTAAAATTTTAAGAGGAGTGTGTAGATGACAACGACTCAAACAGAATCAAAAGTGCAACAGTGGACAAACCTCGCCCAGCAATTGCGTGTAGATAGCATCCGTAGTACCACTACCGCAGGCTCAGGCCATCCCACTTCGTCCATGTCGGCAGCAGACCTGATGGCCGTTTTAATGATCAGCTATCTGCATTATGACTTCGAAGACCCGAAAAATCCGAACAACGATCACCTGATTTTTTCAAAAGGGCATGCCTCACCCCTACTCTATTCTATGTTTAAGGCCGCGGGAGCCATTACCGACGAGGAACTGCTCACCCTGCGCAAATTCGGTAGCCGTCTCGAGGGACATCCAACCCCTGCCATTCCCTGGGTTGATGTAGCCACCGGCTCTCTTGGGCAGGGTTTACCCATTGGCGTCGGTATCGCGCTCTGCGGCAAGTACCTGGATAAGCTGCCATATCATATCTGGGTGTTGTGCGGCGATAGCGAAATGGCCGAGGGTTCGATATGGGAAGCATTCGATCATGCCTCGCACTACCAGTTGAACAACCTTATCGCCATCATCGACGTGAATCGCCTGGGCCAGCGCGGCGAAACCGAGCTTGGCTGGAATACCGCCGCGTATGAAGCGCGCGCCAAAGCTTTTGGCTGGAATGCCATCGTCATCGACGGCCATAACTACGACGAAATTAACAATGCCTATGCCCAGGCCATCCAGGCAACTGATGCGCCCACGGCCATTATCGCGAAAACTGTCAAGGGTAAGGGCGTCTCTTTCCTCGAAAACAAGAATGGATGGCATGGCAAGGCCCTCAATAAGGATCAAGAGCAGGAAGCACTCAAGGAACTGAATTATTCCCGCAGCATGACCTTCCTCGTTCAGAAGCCGGAGAATCGCCAACCCGCTCCTGAAGCTGCCAAAAAGCAGGTAGAATTGCCTAAATACGATAGCAGCAAACCGGTCGCGACCCGCAAGGCTTATGGCGACGCGTTGCAGGCGCTTGGCGCAGCCTATCCCGACGTGGTTGGTCTGGATGGCGAAGTAAGCAACTCGACCCATGCCGATGAATTCGCTAAGGCTTTCCCCGACCGTTTCTTTGAGCAGTATATCGCGGAGCAGCAGATGGTAGCTGCGGCAGTCGGTATGAGCGTGCGGCACAAGATTCCGTTCGCATCCACTTTTGCTGCTTTCTTCACCCGCGCTTACGACTTCATCCGTATGGCGGCCGTCTCGCGCGCCAATATTCGCCTGTGTGGTTCGCATGCCGGCGTCTCGATAGGACAGGATGGCCCTTCGCAGATGGCGCTCGAAGACCTGGCAATGATGCGAGCCGTGTATGGCAGCACCGTCCTCTATCCTTGCGATCCCAATCAGACCGCGCAATTGGTCGCGCAGATGGCCGAGCATGATGGTATCGTCTACATGCGTACGACCCGCGAGGCCACGCCGGTCATCTACAATGCGGATGATGAATTCACGATCGGTGGCAGCAAGGTTGTTCACTCTTCTGGTAAAGACGAGGCGACAGTCATTGCCGCCGGAATTACGCTGCACGAGGCCCTTAAAGCCTACGATCAGCTACAGCAAGAAGGCATCAATGTTCGCATCCTCGATGCCTACTCGGTCAAGCCTCTCGACGAGGAAACCATTATTGCAGCAGCTGAGGAAACCGGCGGCAGGCTCGTGGTTGTCGAAGATCACTGGCCCGAAGGTGGACTCGGCGATGCCGTTCTGGACGTGTTTGCCCAGTATGATGGCCCATTGCCCAGGGTGGTGAAACTGGCCGTGCAATCCATGCCCGGTTCCGGCACTCCCGATGAATTGCTCGAAGAGGCCGGTATCAACGCCCACCATATCGTGCAGGCCGTCAAAGTCCTGGCACATAAAGAGTAGCAACTCGCTAAAGAGCTGTAAAAAATTCAGACCGCCGCGCGGCGGTCTGAATTTTTTTACAGCTCTTTAGCGATCTTTACCCGGCACCTCTTGCAATTGTTCTTTTTCCGAAAAAACTGCTGGCGCTGGAGCCTCATTGTTTAATGAAACCACAACTCCACCGGCAATGGCTACCAGTCCTCCTATTACCTGGATGGGTGTCATAGAATCGTGCAGCAAGAGTATGGCAAAAGCTGTGGAGAAGAGCGGCACAGTTTGCGTAATCGTGGCCACCTCCCAGGCCCTGATCAACTTCAGTCCCTCTTGCTGGCTGAGATAGCCGAGGCAGAAATTCGTGAGAATATATACCGGTAGTGCGATCCAAAAGGTAACGAGCGTGGGCTGCCAGAGGAATGAATGCGTGCCAGCGAGAAACTCGATGACCAGAACCGGTAAAATGGAAGCGGCTCCCACGAACAGGCGTATAGCCGTCAACGATAGAGTATCGATGCGCGAAGTCAGGCGTTTCGCGGGGATATAGGCGAAACCGATAGCAATTGTGCCTCCCACGATCATCAGGTCGCCCACTAAGTCGCTTCCCGCATTTCCCCCTTGCGTTCCCTTTAGCACGACCAGTGTGCTGCCCAGGAGTAGCAGCAGGATACCAAGGCTTTGCCTCAAACGAATGCGCTCTCCCAACAGCAGCAGCGCGAAAATCAGAGCGGCCACGCCATTCAGTTGCAGCAAAAATCCACCCTCCAGCGCGCTTGTACGCGCAAAGCCGCCAACGATCAAGAGCAGCGGGAGCGATGTGCCAGGACACGCGAGCAGAAAAACGTTGATCCAATCCGCTCGCCGCAGTCCCCTTATCTGATGAAGGATAGGGGTTCTGGTGATTGCCAGGCAGAGCGTGAGCAGTAGCCCTCCGACGGCGAGGTCGAGGAACGCTACCAGCGCGGCATCGATTTCACTGCCTACAAGTTTTGCCAGCACTGCACCAAGGCCAAACATGAACGAGGCTATTATGGCATATCCAATACCTCGCAGGTGCATAATCAGTTCACTCCATATTTTTCAAAGTCGTAAGTCTACTGTATCTTATACGATCAGGGTTTCTCATAACAAGTTTTCTATCCCTTGAAACTCTACCTCTACCCTCCTCGTGTTTTTGAACAGAATGTTAACCATCATCTACGAGGAGAAGTTATATGCGCAGCAAGAAAGCAAGCCTGATCATTAATCCCAGGGCAGGAGAGAATCTCACAAAACTGGCAGACATACTGGCCATTCTATCCGCCGCCGGTATGAAAACGGACATCAAACTCAAAGAATATGGCGGGCAGACACTGGAATTAGCCACGGAAGCCGCGGAAGATAACCGTGATCTCGTCATTGCCTATGGCGGCGATGGCACGGTCAATCAGGTGGTCAATGGGGTAATGAACGCGAAAGGGCAGCATAGCATTGTGGGTGTCATTCCAGGCGGTACAGCGAACGTCTGGGCGTCGGAAGTTGGCATACCGGGCGATGCTGTCAAGGCTGCGCTCGCACTTGTCGAGAGCCAGGCACGTAAAGTTGATATCGGCCATGTTGATATTGAGGGCTTTACGCTTTCAGGTGAAGCCCAAAATAATGGTAGCAATGGAGATGCTAAAGCTTTGCGCAAGATCAAGGCGTCTTCCAGGGGGCGTCATCACTTTTTGCTGATGGCCGGTCTGGGGATCGATGCCGATATTATGCAGCATGTTTCCAAACCCTTGAAGTATGAGATTGGCCGGCTCGCTGTGGGGCTTTCCGCGGCCAAAGAACTACCTAAACAGCATCCATTTCCGGTCGAGATTCGCGCTGCCAATGATAAGGGCAAAGATGATCTCGTCTGGCAAGGAGAAGCGCTTCAAGTCGTCATCGGCAATACGCGCAAATATGCCAGTATTCTTGAGATGACCCCCGGTGCCCATATCGATGATGGCATCCTGGATGTCTGCGTCATCACTGCCGGTGATCCCCTCACCACTATACAGCAGATAACCTCGCTCTTACTCAGGCGCAAACCCGATAACCTGACCGCCGAGTACTTCCACGGCGCGCACCTCTCCGTCAGCGTCCCGGCCTCCATTCACCTGCAACTGGATGGCAGTGCCGTTCAACTGAAAGACTACCTGGGCAAATCGGATCGCAAAGTATTCAAGCAGTTCGACGATGCCGATCAAATCATGGTCAGTTACAGCTTCGATGCTATGCCGCGCGCTTTACGAGTAGCCATTCCTGCCTCATATAACAATACTCTTTTTGAGCATCCACATGGAAATGCCGCTTCACAATCTGAAGATCAAACAGGTGGGCAGCAAACAGCTTCTCATTCAGAAGATCAATCGCCCGCGCAAGAGCAAGCAGAAGCTGGAAATTCTGGTCAAGAGCATGACCAGCCTGACGAATGGGAGCGGCAACAAATGCAAGCTCGTGTTAACAAGCTCATAGAGGAAGGACGCAAGGTCACCGTCGTGGGGGTTGCGCATGAAGCGGATAAAAAAGAGACCTATATCATTGCCGGTGGCACGACGAAAAAGAGTACGGGTGAAACCAGGCCGGTAGCCGTGCGCGTAAATGGAAATACAACCGTTCTGCGAAAAACAGGTGAGGCGGCCTCCCCTTCTGCAATGCAAGAGTTACAAGAAGGCTCCGAAATCGTAGTTGAAGGAAAGAAGAGTAAGCGCGGTGTAATTGCCGCGAAACAAATTGTGGTGTAGATCGGATACTTCTATGAGCCTCGCTGATGACTCGTTGGAATGGCAATCGATACTCAATGCCTTGCGAAACATCCCCGTTGAAACGGTTCAGGAAACCGTTGGCGAAAGGGCGGCGATAGCATATACCGATGGGGCGTGTATAAAAAATCCAGGCGGACCCGCGGGTTGGAGTGTCATTCTTGTGGCCGCGGACGAGCTTATTGATGGCGAACTGCCGTCAGATGCCCCGCGCATCGAGTGCTATGGACATATTCCCAGATCCGCGACCACTACCAATAATCGTGCCGAGATAACCGCTGTTCTGGCTGCACTCTGCCTTGCCCCGAGGGATCAGCCCCTGACTATCTATAGCGATAGTGAATATACCATCAAAGTCGCCAGGGGTGTTTTCCAGATGCAGGCCAATTCCGACCTTTGGGAGCTGTACCGTATCCTGCTCAGAAAACGTCAATCTCCTCCGGTGTTTGAATGGGTGCGCGGGCATGCCGGTCATCGCCAGAACGAGCGCGCCGACGAACTGGCCGGCCTGGGCGCCTGGAACGGAGATAAGGTTGCCTATGAACAATGGCAGGCTTCGCAAGCGCCCGAAGCACGCAATATGATGCCTCCTGCCGAACTGGCCGCTCTACGCCAGCAAGTGCAGAAGCTGAAAACCTTGTTTGACAGCACCGCCATCGATAGTTCGCGCGTCTCTGCCAATGAGCGTGCATTTGTGAATGATATGGCGAAGCGCATGCAGAAGAATAAGTTTGTTCCTTCAGAAAAGCAGGTGAACTGGGTAAGGGTGCTTATCAAGAAGTATGGGTTGTAGCGGATAATCTTCCTTTTTCATGTGATACAATTGGACGGGGCAGGAATGCTGCCCTTATAAGGCCCAACCAGAAGGAAGAACAGCGTGTATCAAGACCTGCCCCAACGATTTACCCAACTGCTGCAATTGAAACAACCACCTATCGGCCTGGCATTTGTCGAGACTATCCCAGAGAGCATTCCGCATACAAATAAACGTGTGCCTTCCGCCTGCACCTTCTGGCGGCTGGCCGAACAAGATGTTTTCTATGCGACCGCTGAGGATCATCAGAATTGTCCGATTGGGATGATGACAATGGGTTTTACGATGCCGGAAGCTTCTCAACAACGAGCGCAGGCATTGGTACAGACGATGGCCGATATACAATATTTTTCACCTGCTGAAGTCGCCGCTTTGCCTGTCGTGGACAAACCTCACCAGGGTATCGTCTATGGCCGGTTGGATCAACTCCCGGTAGAGGCTGACGTGATACTTTGCATTCTAGATACGCAGCAGGCCATGCTGGTAGCTGAAGCTATGGGTAACATGAACTGGCTGCATCAGGGCGGTCAATCGGCTTTTGGGCGACCTACGTGCGCCGTCATCCCGCGCGCCCTGAAGACAGGAACTACTTCAATGAGCTTTGGCTGTGTTGGAGCCCGTACCTACACCGGCCTGACTCCATCCGAGCTGGTCTTGACGCTCCCAGGCCCCGATTTTGCCGGACTCGTTGAGCGCCTGGAGATAACTGTGGCTGCCAATGCTGCTCTTGCGCCTTTCCATCAACAGCAGAAGGAAAGCTTCAGCGTGTGAGTTTGTAAGCAAACCTTCTCGCCTGAACACCCAAAGAGGTCCTGAGATAAGCCATTCTCAGGACCTCTTTGCATCAAAACCGAAAAACGTAAGTGGATCTCGTAGTTGAAATATCCTATGAAGTCCTGATCGGAGCGTCACTTCACGATGATCGTCAAATGCGCATTAGGATTCGAGAGCAAGCTCACCACGTATGTTCCGGGTGTAAATGCTATCGTTACGGTGATAGAGCTATTGGCCGGGATGGTGTAAATCGGAGCGCCCATGTACGTAATCGTCTGATCAATATTCGTGGTGTTATCCAGCGTTCCCTGCTCTCCCTGCGTGACCGTGATCTTCTTGGGCTTGAACTTGTAAGTTCCGTGTTTTTGTATGATCTTGACCGTCACGCTCTTAGTCGGATGAGCGCTTGCCTGCCCATGCGCGACCGAGAGGGCGCTCACACTAAAAGGCAGCACCAGCAGTACCGCTACTGCCAACAGACTGCTGAGAAAGCACATACGTAGCGCGCGGATAACCCTGTCTTGTACCATGGTAAAACCTCCTGAAAGAAATATCCCCCGTTCAGAGATTCACAGCTTGAATCCCATCAATGGATATTATAAGCCATCGAATAGTTGGTCTGCCAGTAGTTTGATTCCAACTATTTTTCGTGTGAGCGATACTGTTCTGAGCAGCAATGGCCGGCCTTCGCATAGACGTTACTGCTGAATGAAGATGTGATAGACTGGAAAGTAGTGACTTCGCTCTACAGAGTAGAAGATCATGAAATTGAAGCAGCTACAAATAGAAAGCGATACTCATTTATGACCACCCCAGACCCCAAAAAAGTCCGTGTCGAATTCAACCGGCGTGTTCCTATGCGCGACGGCATCACCCTCTCAGCCGACATATATTTTCCGATTGACGCGAGCGCATCGAAAAAATATCCCATCATCCTGACGCGCACGCCATATATGAAATTGAACGAGCTTCAGCTGGCACTTGCGAGCTACTATGCGGAACATGGCTATATCTTCGTCGCAATGGATGTGCGCGGGCGTGGCGATTCTGACGGCCAGTTCGTACCATATATCAATGATGGGCAGGATGGTTACGATGCCATTGAATGGTGCGCCACGCAGCCCTGGTCGGATAGAAATATTGGCACAATGGGAAGCTCATATCCTGGCCGTATTCAATGGCTGGCGGCTCTCCATCAACCACCACACCTGCGCGCCATGATCGTGCGCGTAACCCCAGCGGACCCTTTTGTCGAAACGCCGACCGGTCTGCCTTCTCCTATGCACCTCTGCTGGTTACACTTCGTCAGTGGACATACAAACCAGTTAATGGAAGCCGTTGACTGGGCACAGGTTTATGAGCACCTGCCTATGATAACGATGGACGAGCGAATAGGGCGCTCTATTCCACACTGGCACGCGGATATCGAGCATCCACAGCTAGATGATTACTGGGAACCGCTTTGCTATCAGAAGAAGTTTGATCGCGTTAACGTCCCTGTACTGCATATTTCTGGCTGGTACGACGACGAGCAGATTGGTACTCCGCTCAACTACATTGGCATGACGGCACATGCGGCTACGCCCGAAGCGAGAGCTGGCCAGAAATTGCTCGTGGGTCCATGGGGACATGTGGTGAACAAAGACTCAAAACTGGGCGAGGTCGATTTTGGCCCACAGGCCCTGATCGATCTACGCGCGGAAGAACTGCGCTGGTTTGATCGCTGGCTGAAAGGCGTCACAGATGAAACGGCACGAGATGAAGCTCCTGTTCGCATCTTTGTCATGGGCGCGAACGAATGGCGCGACGAACGTGAATGGCCGCTTGCTCGCACACAATGGACATCCTATTACCTGCACAGTCAGGGGCGCGCCAATAGTCGTTTCGGCGACGGCACACTTTCAACGACTAAGCCATCAGCGCAAGAGCTGCCTGATAACTATCGTTATGACCCGGCGCGCCCAGTGCCATTTATTACAGAACCAACCTCTTCCCAGATCGGTGGTCCCGATGATTATGCCGCCATCGAACGCCGCGACGATGTGCTGGTCTATGTGACCGGGCCGCTTTCAGAGGATATCGAAGTTACTGGCCCTATCCGTGTCGATTTGTATGCCTCATCTTCAGCCCCCGATACCGACTTTACGGCCAAACTGGTAGATATCTGGCCCACCGGTTTCACCCAGCGTCTCTGCGATGGCATGGTACGCGCTCGTTTCCGCGATGGGATGGATCGACCGTCATTGATCGAGCCAGGCAGAATCTATCATTATTCCATCGATTGCTGGAATACCGCGCAGGTGTTCAAAGCCGGTCATCGCATCGGGTTGGAGATCAGTTCGAGCGCGTTTCCGAAGTACGACCGCAATTTGAATACGGGCGCGCCCCTGGGAGTTACGACGGAAATGGCAGTCGCTGAGCAGCGGATTTATCATGATGGGGAGCATCCTTCTGCGGTGGTGTTGCCGGTTATATCCAAAAGCTAAGGCGATGATTTACCAGGCAAGCCTGATAGCAGGCGGGCAAGTGAATAGCAGCTTATTCACCTGGAACCTTTCAATCAGTTGTGAGGCAGGAACATCAGCCGCTGAAGACATCATTGACAGAACCGCTGGGAGAGAACTGCCAGACCTGTTTGCCATCGCTGACGCTGAGGCCAAAGACGCTATGGAACCCTCCAATACAGATGATGTTATTAAATTCGACCGGGTACGAACCGCCCGTGTAGGGAAGATCCTGGCGCTGCCAGAGAATATGGCCGTCGCCGGGATCTAACGAATAAAGATAGTTGTCGGAGCCGCCTGTGCCAGCTTTTCCCATAGTAATGTCGTAATAATTCACATAAATGCCGCTGTTGCCTGCGTAGATTGTGCCTTGCGAATGATAGCTAAACGACCGTTTCCAGAGCAGCGTGTCGTCGCTTGCCCGGTAAGCAGACACCATCTGATCTGCAAGTATATAGATGATATTCTTGTTGGCAGCGATATCATAAACTTCCCCAGGATTGTGTTCGAGCGATGCCAGGCTGTGAAGGAAGCGCCCTGATTTGGCATCCAGCACGTCTATTTTGAGAGAATAATTGGTGATGTAGAGTTTGCCGTTCGATACCACCATTGATTGAGGATAACCGTCCAGCTGGTAGTCTGGATAGCGCCAGAGGAAACGGCCATTCGCGGCATTCCACGCAGAAAGACCATCCTCAGCAAGCCCATATATGATTCCATTTGCCTGGAGCATAAGGCGTCCAGATGGGGCACAATTGTTTGAGGTCGCGCAAGAAATAGCTTTATGCCAGGCGACGGCCCCTGTTTGCGCATTAAATGCATAAAGGTCGCCACTACCAACACTGGTATTAGTGATGCTATCGATAACGAGGTTCTGGTAGGTGAGCAGCGAAACACTGGTGGATGCGGCAGGTTCGTGACTTACATTGGTATGCCATAATGCATGCCCATCGCCACCGTTGTAAGCATAGATATTGCCATCTTGCGCCGGAAAGTAGAGATTGCCCCGCGTGGAGAAGCCGTAACCTTCCAAGGTGCTATCAAGCCCTTGTTGCCAGATAACCTGAGCGTTGGCCGGATTTAGCCTGGTGAGGATCATGTTCGATTGCTCGCCTGGCCCTCTTGAGATCACATACAGGTGAGCAGTGTTTGAGGACGATAGTGTATTGAGGCTGGACCGGTACGTACCGAGCAGAAGCAGGAGACTTCCCAGCAGAGCTACTGTGACCAGCACAGCGGCAGCACGATTGAGCTTGCTTACGGGGCTTCTATCTTGACGCTGAACCGGCCCTGAACGAGTAGGTGCCGGAGTTTGTGCAGGTCGCAATGAGCCATTGCCCTGTATTGGTTCGCTCGAAAGTGTTTGTTCAGTCTCTGTTTGTGTGCCCATCAATTCCTGCAAGCGAACCGGGAGAGCGGGCAGCGGCCTGGCACGGGGCAGACTGAGAATACGAGCGTTGATAGTCGCGTATTCGGCTTTGACAGGCCGGCATCGCGCGCATGTTTCCAGGTGTTTGTTCAGTTGCGTTCGCTCTTCAGGGCTGAGGTCGTCGGGATGGTATGCATTCAGTTTTTCAAGCCATTCCGGGCAGGGTTTATTGGAAGCAGTGCTGTGCTGTTTCATTGCGAATGATCTCCTTGCGACTGACGATAGAGCCTACGGAACTGTTCGCGGGCGCGGCTGACATATGCGCTAACGCTTTTTTCACTGATATTGAGCGCCGAGGCGATCTCGCGCTGTGAGAAACCTGCGTAGAGCTGGAGCAGCAAACAACTACGCGCCTGTGGCCCCAATTCTGCCAGGACTTTGCGGACACGATCAACTTCCTCGGCCTGCATTTCGGCTCCCTCGATCCAGGCTGAAGGTGCATCATCCTGGCCGCTTTGTTCATGCCAGGGTAGCCAGCGCACCAGCCGCTCGTGCCGTATATACGAATGGGCCAGATTCGTGGCAATGCGATAGAGCCAGGATTTGAAAAGAGAATCATCAACTAGACCCGGCAAACTTTTCCAGGCCCGAATAAAGGTTTCCTGGGCAAGATCATTTCCGACTTCTGCGTTGCCAATCAGGCTGCCCAGGTAGGCGCAAATAGGAGCGTTATATTGATGAAAAAGCCTTGTGAAGGCCGCCTCATCGCCCCGGCGTGCCAATTTCACATCCTCGACCGTATTCTCGAGAGGTTCGGGCTTACCGGCAGGGTCGATTGAGTTGTAGGAGAGGTCGTGCATTACGCTCTTCTTTCCTCCAGGGTTGTCATATGAAGGATATCACTCCTAAGACGCTTGAGGAAAGGAAAACCCTGTAGCAGTCATGCTACATTCTTGTATTCTTATCTGCAAAAGTGCCTTTCAAAATTTCTCATTGAAAAATAATCCAGAATTCCTGAAGCTCCGTACACCTTGTCAGGGTCACTCTACTCAGGCCAAAGTATATCGAAAACGGGATGGAGAGTTCCTCTTTAGCGGCAGTTGGCGTCAGTACATCCCGTTATTCAACATACCTTAGATAGAGTGGCGCAGAAATCAACCCAAACGGTAATCGATTTTCAGGTATGGTATGCCCTCATGCGCCATCTTTATGTGTATCTAGGGAGCATACAGGAACAAAGGAGTTGTGTATGGCAGACCATTTAGACGCACCTGGTCTACAGTCCCCTAATATGAATGCGAAGGTGGATATCACCGATATCTACATCTTTCAAAAGCCAGGGGACCCGAACAAGTCGATTCTGATTCTGAACGTCAATCCGTTAGCGCCCACGCTCGACGATGAGTTCGATGACGGGGCGATCTACGATCTTCAAGTCGACACCGATGGCGACGCGGTGGCCGAAATTGCGTTCCGGTTTACCTTTTCTGAGATAAACAAACAGGAAACGAAGCAGTTCGCGACCGTCCGCCGGGCTACGGGAGCAGATGCCGCGAAATTGAATGGCAGCGGTCATGTCATTATCGAGCATGCACCTGTCTCCTTTGGCAAGCAGGCGCATATTACGACAGCAGGGGAATACAAGTTCTTCGCCGGTTTCCGCAGCGATCCGTTTTTCTTCGACCTGTTGGGCTTTCTGAACAACTTCCAGTTCACTGGCAACGACTTCTTCATCGATAAGAATGTCTATAGTATCGTTCTGGAAGTCCCCAACCATGCCCTTGGCTCGAATCCGCAGATTGGTATCTGGTTCAGGGTCTTGCTGCCTAATCCCGATGGCAAGACATACTACCAGGTTGATCGCATGGGCCATCCCGCCCTCAATACCGTGTTCAACCATGGCGATGACAAAAACACGTTCAACAAGATTCAGCCGACGCAGGACCGCGATCTCTTCGAGGAAAAGTTCGAGGATGTGCTGGAGTCATTCGGCTATGATGAGGCACACGCGGATGCTATCGCGAAGATTCTGCTGCCGGATATCCTCTCGTATAACTACCACAGTAATCAGGGCTATGCCAATTTCAACGGGCGGCAACTGACCGACGATGTCATTGACATCTCATTGACGATTGTCACGAATGGCCAGATCACCACTGATATGGTGGGGCCGCACACTGATTACCTTTCAGAGTTCCCTTATGTAGGCATACCGCATTAGGAGGTGAAAGCAATGAGTGGAATTAATCGACGCAGATTCTTACAGTTGGCCGGAGCCGGTTCGCTCGCAGCGGCAAGCGCTGGAGGGGCGGTCGTCCTGCCAAATCTGCCGAAGGCACCTAAACTGACGACCAACACGCATGCAGGCACCTTCACCTTCCGGGCAGTAGCAGGTATGCCCTCGCGACCAATGCCCAGTTACGCGTCCTACGTGATCCAGGGTCATATCGATCTCAACACGAAGACAGGTATGGTGACGAAATCGGTCATGGCAGGCCATCCCGGAGATATGAGCAATATTGCGCTCCCCGGTTTATCGCGCATTGTTCGCATTACGGAGGTAGAGGTGCGTGATGGGATGTACTACCTTTACGGTGTGATCGATGATCGTTCTCAGTTGTTGCGTGGTGAGAGCGTGACCTTCGAGATGCATATTGATCCTGCTTCTAAGATTGCGCGTACAGGCTTCTTTGGGACCGAGATCCAGCTTGACCTCGACTAGTAGTGCGGTAAGCCAGGTTGTTTTCTCTTCCTGTCATATACATATCCGTAATAGCTGACATCAGTATGTATGGCAAGTGAAGAGATGCAAAAGCATTGATTTCAGGGTTATTCTCCCTGGGGCTCTTGTGCTAATGCTCGAATAGAGGATACTGCGCCAACTGTAGCTAAAGAGGAACTGGTGTCTCTTCGCGTATGGCACAATCTAGCGCCGGGAGAATGCCTTGCCTTACTTTCCTCAGAAAGGAGTTTCGTTATGGCAACTATACAGAAGACGTTCGTTCTAGCCGCTAGGTCTATGTCCGGTCCCTTTGCAGGCCAGATAAACACGTCTTCCATCTCAAAAGGCAGCAATACTCGGCTGATAAGTGGTCAGTCGCTCATCAGCTGTACGCTGATTGCCCTGATCCTGTCCGGGCTGGCTCTGCTGCTCGGACCTGCTCCACGCACGTTTGCGGCGGCTGATTGGAATATTGCTGGCTATGTGTACGTCTTAAACAACGACTTGAGCGGCTCCAATTCGATCACCGTCTTCGCGCGTGGTAGAGATGGTTCGCTGACACTGTTAGGTGTAACCTCTATTGGTGGAACTGGCAGTTTATCAGCATTCGCCGATGGCACACAGGGTTCGTTAATTCTTGCTCCCGATGGGACAAGACTCTTCGCAGTGGACGCGGGGAGTAACCAGATTTCTGTCGTCGATGTGCATGGGAAGCAACTCTCTCCTGTAGGCGTTTTTTCCTCCGGTGGAACCGGCCCGGTCAGCCTGAGCTATCGCGCCGGGTTGCTCTATGTCTTGAATGCTGCTAATGGAAGTTCGCAATCGGCCAATGTTGCAGGCTTCCATGTTGACCGCAAGGGTAATCTGCACCCGATTCCAGGGGCGACCCAGCCGCTCAGTACTTCCCAGCCCAATCCTGCTGAGGTACTGATTGATCCGACTGGCCACTTCCTGGTGGTCACAGAGAAGGTGACAAACTTGATCGATGTGTATCAGATTCACTCGGATGGCAGCCTGAGTGGTCCAACAACCTATCCCTCGACGGGTGTCTATCCCTTTGGCATGGCTTTTGATCCTGCCAGCAGGCATGAGCTGATCGTCGATGATGGCATGGGTGGTCAGAACAACACAGGTGCAGTAACAGCCTATCGCCTCGTTCATGGAAGTATCCAGCTCATCAATGGCCCGGTACCTGATCATCAGGTTGCGCCATGCTGGATGGTTATCACCCAGAATGGACACTATGCCTACACCTCTGATGCGGACAGTCATACCATCTCGGGTTATCGCATCCATGAGAATGGTAAGATCAGTCTGTTGAACTCCGATGGTGTAACCGGTTCGACGCCATCAGACACCTTCCCGTTGGAAGAGGGATTGAGCCGCAATAGCCGCTACTTATACGTGCTGGACTCCCGGCTCCTGAACTCACCTCCTGGACCTGCCACGCTGAGTGGCTTCCAGGTTCACCATGATGGCAGCCTGACAACCGTCATCGATCCTTCCCAGTATACTCTTCCATTTTCAGCGATTGGCCTCGCCTCCGATTAGGTAGATGATCGGTCTGAAATACACAGGAGCGTTGCTATGCTGGCAACGCTCCTGTGCTTTTCTACTCTTGTTGTTGACTTTCCTCTTGTGCCAGAATAGCATCGATACACTTCTCGAGGGCGTAAAGGCCATTGCTGGCGCGCATCAAAGATACCCTAGCTCCAGGAATCTCCCCGCTCGTGCCGCGAACGTTTCATCCGATAGCACCTTGAACCCCAGGGAATCCGCGATGCGATCAATCATATTGAAATAGGCACAAACGTAGATGGCATCCTCGATAGCTGCGTCGCTGACCCCTGCCTCACGTACTGGCACTATATCACCTGGCCCAACATCTTGAGGGGAAAGTGTTAACTTCTCTAAAAAGCCGAGCGTTGCTCGTAGCTTCTCATTAATGGGAGCCGTATGCCAGTCTTCCAGTACTGCCTGGACGAACTCGTTTCCGAGTGCCTTCGACGCGACCGCGCCGTGACTACCCGTTCAAAAGGGACATTGATTTTTGCGCGAGACGAAGGCTGCGAACAACTCCCGTTCTCCGACACTCCATTCTGAAGGGCCGCGCATCACATCCTCTAAGCAGCGAGAGAAAGGAAGACCAAAGAACTCTGGTCGATAGGATATTACACGGGTAACATCAGGTACGGGCTTATCTGCCATTACCTGGTCAAGTTTCTCAAGCCTCATTCCTGTTCTCCTTTCAAAGCTGCCAGTCCACACTCTAAACGTGCCAGCCCCGCGCCAAGCGCGGCGCTCAACGTGATTTCGAAAATAGCATCTTCAGAATAGCCGGACTGGCGCAGTACCGCGATATCCTCATCAGTCGTCTTGTAGGCATGTAATGCAACTTTTTTGAGATACATGGCTAAGCCAGCAGGAATATCTCCAGCCGAATTGCTGGGGCTACCACCCAGGTGGGCAACATATGCCGCGACAGCCTGTCGCATTTCGGTGGATGTAGCGCCGGGACTTTGCAGCACCGCATCTTTCAATTGTTGCGCATATTCAGCGTGGGAGTTGTTCATAGGACATAGCGCGCTCCAATCTGTAAGTAATATGGACCAGGGGAGTAAATAGAAGTTGTGGTTTCCTCTGGTCGAGTTTGTATGTAGTTGTATTCTATCATTCTGTTCCTGTTCCTGTCCAATGCATGAGTTCCCGTTATTGGGAACAATTTATCCCTCTTCATCGTCTGCTTTTACAGCAAACATATTATTGAAAGCATCAATTCATAGATGGAGGAATGTGTGCATGAGAAACATTACTAATAAGGGTTCTCAAGTTACTTCCATATGCGTATTTTGCCTGTTATCTCCACTCGTTTTAGTCGCCTGTGCCGCCTTACCCTCATCGAACTCGCAGAATGTACAGACCCGTGTACAGATCGATTGGGTGGATTTCATTAAATTTGGGGGAATAACCTATGAGGCTGCAAGCCCTGGTCGCCCATTAGTTGCTAAGGACCTGGGACCAGTCTTCGCTACCATCAGATTCAAGCTGGATGGTAACGTACAGGCCCCGAACTATCAAAGTAAGGATGGAGATGCTGCATTTCTCAATCCAGGGACAAAGGTATACACTGTAAAGGGTTACAAACCAACATTCCGGCTGGCCGCCTATGAGGATGGCGAACTACAACTTTACGAATCGGATACCAATCCCCATGCTAAAGTGGGCGCTGACCTGCTCGACATCAGCGGAAAAGTACTGTATATAGGTATAAACAGTCCCCAGGATGGCAGAACCGAATTGGGGTCTGTTAAAGATTCAAAACAGGTAGAAGAGCTCGTTGCGATGGTTCTTAACGCGCCCGTAAACCAGAACTACCGGAGCCAGGGAAGCAGCCAGTATTTCATTGATTTTCATCTCCAGGACGGCACTTCAGTCATACGAGCCTACTGGCCGGATTCCGGTGAGTTATCCAGGGGTATACTCTTGCCTCCAGCTTTTGGTGCCACAATCAAGCAGGCGTTGAATTAGTGCGCTATCAATATATGGCGTCATTGGCAAAAAAAGAGAGCGGCTGGCACATCTGCCCCTCTTCCAACCATAATCCCAGGACATGCAATAAGATAACGCCGTCTCAGCTTGACAATCCCCTTGCTTATAAGTGAAGATAGACGTATAACCGTGAGACAACCTGAAGCAAGCAAGGGCTTCAGTCACTTCAAGGACAAAACCGATGACCACAACCAAAAGACGAACCGGGCCAGATATTTCTCCCCAGTTTGATGCCGTATCCCATCCTGTGCGCAATCCAGGCATACCGCTGGATATGGACTGGGTGCGCCAGGCGCGCGTTAATCGCAGCGCGGTCGAGCGGCGAGCAGCAACCATACCTACACGGCGCACAGTCAAGAAAGAGTGGCAGGCGGCGTGGTTATTGAGAGCAATCACCTGCATTGATCTCACTACGCTGGCAGGCGACGATACGCCTGGCAATGTCCTGCGCCTCTGCGCCAAGGCCCGTCATCCTGTGCGCCAGGAAATATTGGATGCGCTGGGAGCAGGGGATCTCGACCTGAAAGTTGGGGCAGTCTGTGTCTATCATAACCTCGTTCCGGTATCGGTCGAGGCGCTGCGTGGCTCTGATATTCCCGTGGCCGCCGTCTCGACGGGCTTTCCCGCCGGCCAAATCGCGTTTGAGCAGAAGCTCGAGGAGATAAATACATCGGTTAAGGCCGGGGCCAGGGAGATCGATATCGTCATTTCGCGCGCCCACGTTTTGACCGGCAACTGGCAGGCGCTGTATGACGAAGTGCGTGCCTTCCGCGCTGCTTGCGGTGAAGCCCATATGAAAACCATCCTTGCCACGCACGAACTCGCCACGTTGCGCAATGTCGATATGGCGAGCCTCGTCTGCATGATGGCTGGAGCCGATTTCATCAAAACCTCTACCGGTAAAGAGGCTGTTAATGCCACGCTTCCCGTTGGAGTGGTCATGGTGCGTGCCATTCGCGATTATTTTGAGCGCACGGGCTATAAAGTTGGCTTCAAACCGGCAGGCGGTATTCGCAGCGCCAAATCTTCGCTCGACTGGCTGATCTTAATGAAAGAAGAATTGGGCAACGAATGGCTGAGCAACAGGTTGTTCCGCATTGGTGCCAGCGGTTTGCTTGCCGATATTGAGCGCCAGCTCTCGTACTTCGTCACCGGCCACTATGCCGCGGCCCATCACAATCCGATGGCTTGAGAGGAGCGACGGTATGAACGTCATGGAGATCTTCAACACAATGGAATATGGCCCTGCTCCCGAAGCTGCCGCTCCCGGATTGACATGGATTTCGGCGCACGAACCGTTCGAGTTGTTTATAAACAATTCGTGGGTCAAACCGGCCAGCGGACAGTATATGGAAAGCATCAATCCTGCCACTGGTAAGCTGCTCGCGCAAATCGCCTCAGCCAATAGTGCCGATGTCGATGCGGCAGTAGCAGCCGCTCGCGCCGCCTTTGAAAGCTGGGGCAGAACTCCTGGCCATGTGCGCGCCCGGTATCTCTATGCTATCGCGCGTCACATTCAAAAGCACTCGCGCCTGCTGGCCGTGCTGGAATCGCTTGACAATGGCAAGCCTATTCGCGAGACGCGCGATATCGATATCCCGCTCGTCGCCCGCCATTTCTACTATCATGCTGGCTGGGCGCAGCTCATGGCCTCGGAGCTTCCCAATTACGAGCCGGTAGGTGTCGTCGGCCAGATCATCCCCTGGAATTTCCCCTTGCTCATGCTGGCCTGGAAAATAGCTCCCGCGCTCGCCATGGGCAATACGGTTGTCCTGAAACCGGCGCGGTATACCTCGCTGACCGCCCTGAAATTTGCTGAAATCATCCAGGAGATAGGTTTGCCACCGGGAGTCATCAACATCGTAACCGGTGAGGCATCGCGGGTTGGTGAGGCGCTGGTGCGCCATCCCGATGTGAATAAGATTGCCTTTACCGGTTCGACTGATGTGGGCCGCAGCATCCGCCGGGCTACGGCAGGCTCTGGCAAAAAACTCTCGCTTGAACTGGGTGGCAAATCGCCTTTCATCGTCTTCGATGACGCTGACCTGGATAGCGTTGTCGAAGGCGTCGTTGATGCCATCTGGTTCAACCAGGGCCAGGTATGCTGCGCCGGTTCGCGCCTGCTCGTGCAGGAAGATATCGCTGATCGCCTGGTCGAAAAACTGCGCCTGCGTATGGAACACCTGCGCATCGGCGATCCCCTGGACAAAGCAGTGGATATTGGGGCAATCGTCTCCCCAGGCCAGTTGAAAGAGATTCAGCGCCTGGTCAATCAGGGCGTTGAAGAGGGAGCGGTGATGTGGCAGCCATCGTGGGCCTGTCCGAGTGAGGGCTACTTCTTCCCGCCTACCCTCTTCACCAATGTCTCCCCGGCCACAACCATCGCGCAGGTCGAAATCTTCGGCCCTGTCCTGGTCTCCATGACCTTTCGCACGCCTAACGAAGCGGTCGAACTGGCGAACAACACACGCTATGGACTGGCGGCCAGCGTCTGGAGCGAGAATATCAATCTTGCCCTCGACGTTGCTCCCAAACTCAAAGCCGGAAGTGTCTGGATCAACTGTACCAACCTCTTCGATGCCTCAAGTGGCTTTGGCGGCTACCGCGAAAGTGGTTTTGGTCGCGAAGGTGGCAAAGAGGGCCTCTACGAATACGTGCGTCCGAAATGGGAATCATCTTCATCCATATCCAACCACGAATTTCCTATAGCTGTAGAATCGTCGTCTTCTAATGGTTCCAGGCAAATAGTGGATGAAGATAATGAGGAGCCGCGTAGGGAAGAGATTGAGGTCGATGCGGGCAATGGTTATCATCCGGTAATGCCATCGATTGATCGCACGCCGAAGATGTTCATCGGCGGCAAGCAGGTGCGACCGGATTCTGGTTATAGCCGGGATGTTTTTAATCCAGAGGGGCAGATGGTGGGGCAGGTGGGCGAAGGCAATCGGAAAGATATCCGTAACGCGGTCGAGGCGGCACATGCCGCTGCCGGTTGGGCTGTTGGAACGACGCATAACCGCGCGCAGATACTCTACTACATCGCCGAGAACCTGGCGGTACGCGAAGAGGAATTCGCGCGGCGCATTGTGCAGCAAACGGGCCGTTCTTACTCGGATGCGCTTTCAGAAGTTGAAGCCAGCATCTCGCGCCTCTTCAGCTATGCCGCCTGGACGGATAAGTTTGAGGGCTTTGTGCATCGTCCACCGATACGTGGAGCGGTACTGGCTATGCCCGAACCCATTGGCGTCATCGGTATTGCCTGCCCCGAAGCGTTCCCGTTGCTCGGCTTTGTATCATTAGTAGCGCCGGCAATCGCTATGGGCAATACGATTGTGGTTGTGCCGTCACAAACGTCGCCTTTAAGTGCCACCGATTTCTACCAGGTGCTGGAAACCTCTGATCTTCCCAATGGAGTCGTAAATATCGTGACGGGTGATCGCGATACGCTCAGCCAGGTGCTGGCCGATCATGACGATGTAGACTCTATGTGGTACTTCGGCCCATCCGAGGGCTGCAAACGAGTTGAACTGGCATCGGCGGGCAATATGAAGCGCACCTGGGTCAATTATGGTCACCCTCGTAACTGGTTGGACCCTGTTCAGGGCGAGGGCGAAGAGTTCCTACACGAGGCCACCCAGGTGAAGAATATCTGGATACCGTATGGGGAGTAGTCCAGGCGCAAACCGGACAGCAAATCGCGGCGAAAAGGAATCTGTAGGGACCAGTCGCTGTCCCTACAGATCTTCTGAGCCAGGTTCTCAATGCCATCTGAATTGCTGTACTTTATGCCCAGCGCACCAGTCCCATCTCATGCTTGCCGCCGAGGGCCGGATGGTTTGGCAGCACGCGGATACCGTAGGCAATGCTGCCACTTTCGGGCGGCTGCAGGCGCAGGTCAAAGCGGTAGGAGCCGTCCAGTTCCTGCTTGGTGTATTGCATTGGTAACGTATGCTGGATTGGAAGCTGCTCGTCGTTAGCATCGCCATAGACCAGCTCGACGCTTAAATCCTGGGGGCGCAGTCCATCACCGCGCACCCATGCGCGTACATCGATGCCCTCGCCGAGGCTCAACTGCCCATCGCGCTGCCCATCAGCATACACTTCCAGGCTCTGCCAGCTCTTCCTTATCTTGTCTTTCCATGCTGCCAGGACACGCGCCCGTTCGTAATTGTCCTGTGCAATGGCTATGCCCCGCTGGATTTCTGGCACATAGAAACGGGTGGTATACTCTTTCACCATCCGTTTCATACTGAACTGCGGAGCGCAAGTGCGAATAGCCTCTTTCATAAAGGCAATCCAGCGGTGCGGGATGCCGTCTGACCCGCAATCATAATAGGTTGGGACAATCTCTTCTTCAAGCAACCGGTAGAGTGAAAGGCTATCCGCCTCGGCCTGCACGTTTGTATCGTGATACTCCCGTTCCTCGCCGATGGCCCAACCGTTCTTGCCATTATAGCCCTCGGCCCACCAGCCATCGAGAATACTGCAATTGGGCTGTCCGTTCAACGCAGCCTTTTGACCGCTTGTGCCACTTGCCTCGTGCGGGCGGATGGGATTGTTCAGCCAGAGGTCTGTGCCTGAAACCAGGTAGCGCGCCATGTCGATATCATAGTTTTCCAGGAATATGATCTTGCCGCGCAATGCATCGCTGCGCGAGAAGCGATAGACCTGTTCGATCAGCGCTTTGCCAGGTTCATCGGCGGGATGTGCCTTGCCCGCGAAGATAATTTGTACCGGGCGTTGAGGGTTGTTCACAATGCGATTCAGTCGATCAAAGTCACGGAAGATCAGTGTGGCGCGCTTATAGGTAGCGAAACGTCGTGCAAAGCCAATGATGAGCGCATCTTTGTTCAGCATGCGTTCAATCTCGGCAATCTGGACCGATCCCTCACCCAGTCGTAGGTGTTGATCTCTCAAATGGCGGCGAGCATACGCAATAAGGGCCTCTTTTCTCTCCAAATGAACATTCCAGAGTTTTTCGTCGGGAATCTCATCGATGCGGTTCCATAAATCGGGATCATCCACGTGATTCTCCCAATCCTCACCGAGGTAGCGTTTGAACAGGTCGTTCATCTGCGGAGAAATCCAGGAAGGGGTATGAATGCCGTTCGTGATGTAGTCAATCGGTACCTCGTCGGGATCGATTCCAGGCCACAAAAACTGCCACATCTTACGCGAAACATCCCCATGCAGGCGGCTCACGCCATTATGGTCGCCCGTTAAGCGCAGCGCCAGCACCGTCATACTGAAGGTTGGGCCCCAGCCATGATCCTCGCGTGCAATCTCCATGAATTGCTCGCGATTGAGTCCAAGTTGTCCCCAGTAGGAGCCAAAGTACTTGTCAATAAGATCGTAACTGAAGGTGTCATTGCCGGCGGGTACCGGGGTATGTGTCGTGAAGAGCGAATTTGCCGCAACCGCTTCTCTTGCCTCATTAAATTTCAATCCGGCAGCAACCAGTTCGCGGCAGCGTTCCAGATTCAAAAAGGCCGCGTGTCCCTCATTAAGATGCCACGCGGCAGGTGAAATGCCTAAAGCGCGCAGGGCGCGCACGCCACCGATGCCCAGTACGATCTCCTGCGAGATACGCATCTCGCGATCTCCACCGTAGAGGCGGGCGGAAAGTTCGCGGTCATGCGGAGCGTTGGGGGGAACATCCGTGTCCATGAGGTACAGCGGGATGCGCCCAACCTGTAACTTCCACACTTTGGCATGAATACGGCGTCCCGGCAGGTCGACGCTGATCATGACCTCGTTGCCATCAGGTCCAAGGGCGGGGGTAGCGGGCGCCTCTGAAAAATGCAGCTTGTCATAAAAGGCCTCCTGCACTCCCTCGCGGGTCACTGCCTGGCGGAAGTAGCCCTGAGGATAGAGAAAGCCTACGCCGACGAAAGGCAGACCGAGGTCGCTGGCCTCTTTGCAATGATCTCCTGAGAGGATGCCCAGGCCACCGGAATAGATAGGCAAGGATTCATGTAATCCGAACTCTGCCGAAAAATAGGCGATTGTTTGATCTGCATATTCGGGATAAGTCTGTGAGAACCACGTTTCCTCGGCCCGCGGATGCATATAGCGGTCGAAGTCCTCCAGGACGCTGTCGTAATGTTCCAGGTATACCTTGTCTTCAGCGGCCTGTTCCAGCAGCCGCGGGTCCAATTCGCTCAGGAAATGAACGGGATTATGCCCGACCTTTTCCCACAAATCAGGGTCTAGTTTTCTATAAAGGGCACGCGCCTCTGGATGCCAGCTCCACCATAGATTGTAAGCCAGCTCATACAGTCGGCTAATGCGCGAAGGCATGATGGGAAAGACCGTCATGCGGCCAAATACTTTCACGGATAAAGGTTCCTTTCTGTGATGTCTACTAAAACAAGTATATAATTTGGGGAAAGTCAGGTCAATTCGATGGCGAACAAAATGGTATCCCCATTTCTTTGTCTTTCACAATGATTGCTTTCAGGCAGCATTTCCTCTATACTGGCTCCAGGTGAGTCGGGCAGGTATCACGAATTGCTGAGGAGAAAACAACGTGGCAGGCTATAGAAGAAACACCCGGGGCCGGCAGCTAACCAGGCTTGAGGAACTGACTACAAAAAAACGCCTGGTAAGTGGAATTGTAGGCGCCTTCTTGCTTGCGCTCGCGTTATTATGGCTGGCATGGATGATTTCAAACCGCTTTACAGGGGGAACAGGCATCTCGTTGCTCCCCATTCCTGGTCTGACTCAACCAACTCCTACCGTAGGTCAGATTGCACCATTAACTGCCGCCGGAATTTCGTTAGGGACTCCTGCTTCGCCGCCCGCGCTCACTCAACAACAGGCGCTGTTGATGGCCGGAGAGCTTGAGCCGGACGCAGCCGCGAACGCGCAGAGAACGAGCGCCAGCTATGTCCTTTTGAGCTATGATGGGACAGGTACAGCAACACCGCAGCGGGCCATTACCAATCAACCCGCCTGGATGGTGCTGTACCAACAAATACCCCAACCATCTTCCGATCCCTCAGCCGACCCATCTCAGTCGCTCTCAAAACATTACGACCTCTACGTCTTCCTCGACGCGAATACCGGCCAGGAACTGCTGGCGATCCGTATTTGATCAACTATCGTGCATCTTAATCCAACCGTGGCGCAGCGCGTGGACGACCGCCGCTGTACGGTCGTTGACCGAGAGCTTTTTGAGGATCGAGGTAATATGATTTTTCACCGTTTGATCGCTAATCTTCAATGATTTGGCAATCTCTTTATTGCTGTTACCGCGCGCAATATAGTCCAGGATTTCAACTTCGCGGCTCGACAGGGGAGAATAGAGGTCTTTTGTGGTCGGGTCTTCCTCTTCGACCGCCAGCTCGCGGAACGACTTGAGTACGCGGCTGGCCAGCTGCGGCTTTGAAAGGACGTCATCATTAATCAAATATTCGCCCTGGCTGACACGCTTAACCGCGTCGGCGAGTTCTCCCGGCGTGATATTGCGCGCATAATAGGCAGCAGCGCCAACCTTGATGGATTGAAATAGCCGTTCCTCGTCTTCGGAGGGTGTAAGAATCATTACTGCTACCTGTGGAGCAATATGACGCATTTGTCTGATGATCTCGAGCGGGTCCGTTGAAGTCAATCCGGCGTCGATCACGGCAACGTCGGGATTGCCCAGGCGGGCCATCTCAAGAACTTCGACGGCATCGGTAGATGTGCCAATGATTTCACAATTTCCCATGTTTTCGAGGGTATAACGAATACCTTCGCGAAACAGGGGCTGCTCATCAACGATGATTACTCGTATTGTGTCCATTCAATTCCTCGTTCAGAGCAGCCGGAGCGGAGTTGGAGTCCTGCCACTGTACTGCCTCACTTCTATCAATTGATTACGAAATAGAGAGAAAGTATGCACTCACTCCTCAAGAAGGCAGGGGGAGTGTCTCAGGTATACTCATAGCCTGTTCCATGGAACAGGTAAGTTATAACCCGATCATTGGAACATTATACACGTTTAGCTCATGATGGACAATCGTGAGATAGCCCATATGGTTTATATGTCGGCATGTTTATGGATTGCACAAGAGCTTTTCCTGGCTGATGACAGCAAAGCCAGGAAAACTGAAGAGCAGGCGGAGCGACCGGCACACCTCAAATGACGTTGCGGCCGCTCCCGGCAATACGCTTAAGATGACTAAATGCGCTCAAGGCGGCGCAGTGTAGAATTGATGCCCACTCGCAGGCACTCGATCACGCCCTTGCCGGTGACCGCAACGGACTCAAAACTCGGCGCGTGATAGGTGTTGAGATACTGCTCCAGCACCGGAACAGGCAGGATATCCTGCAAGTCGCGTTTGTTCCATTGCATCACCAGGGGGAACTCCGTGATTTCCTTGTTCATGCGCCGGAGCTGCTCCTGAAGCTCGTTCCAGCACTCGATATTCTCTTGCAGCTTGCTGGCCTGGGAGTCGGCGACAAAAATCACGCAATCGGCGCCTTTGAGAACAGAAATGCGTGTCTGCTGGTAGAGTATCTGACCTGGCACGGTGTAGAGTTGAAAGCGAATCTGGAAGCCGTGAACTTTGCCCAGTTCAAGGGGTAACAGATCAAAATACAAGGTTCGTTCGGTCTCTGTGTCAATCGAAACCATGTCACCTACATCTCTTGGATTAACCGCCTGGTGTATATAGTGCAGATTCGTGGTTTTGCCACTCAAACCGATGCCATAATAGACTATCTTACAATTGATTTCTCGCTTCGCCATGTTGATCAGGGACATAACTTATTATTCTCCTACCCGCTCAAACGCGCCTCTTCCCAATAACGCCTGGGCTGAAATCTAAAGAAGAACAGTAGAGGTGATTCCTCTGAGGTCTCCTCTACTAGCACCAACTCTCCTACAATGGAACAGTATACTCTATTTCAAGGAAATGTCAACTTAGCTCTCAAGCGCCTTCACTACTTATCTCAGCAGCAAGCGAGCACCCTTTCTCTTGCTACACGAATCAATTATAAACACCGGCACTTGCTTGTTTACAAATCTTGACTCCTATAGGACTTCTGGGCTATTGCACTGCTCTTGACTGTCCGGTTGAGGCTGCCTATACTAGACTGAACGAGAAGTACGAGCATTTAGGAGTATGATATGCCCTGCAATTGGGGAGTGTTAGGCCCCGGTTTTGTTGCCACTCGCGCCGTCATTCCCGCCATCCAGAACGTAGCGAACGCCCGCGTACTTGCCGTAGCCAGCAGCAATAAAGAACGCGCCCGGCTTACTGCTGCCCGGTTTAGTATTAAGCAAGCGTATGATGACTACGACCAGTTGCTGGCAGACCCTGATATCCAGGCCGTCTATATCGCGCTTCCCAACCACCTGCACTATAAATGGACGATTCGTGCTGCTCAAGCTGGCAAACATGTATTATGCGAGAAGCCACTGGCCATGAACGCTGCCGAATGCGATGAAATGATTGCCGCCTGCCGGCAAGCGCATGTCCTGTTAATGGAAGCCGTCATGTATCGTTTTCATCCGCGTATGCAATACCTGAAGCAATTGCTGGTTTCCGGTGCCTGTGGAAACATCCGCTTTTTGCATACCGCCTTCTCTTTTCCTTTCCATGCACCCGGCAATTATCGTAATTTCTCCCAGTTCGGGGGAGGAGCGTTACTGGATGTAGGAAGCTATTGTGTCAATGCTGCTCGCTGGCTTACCGGTTCCGAGCCACAAGACACGCAGGGTATTTCATATAGCCAGAATGGTGTTGATACCAGTACGATGGCTATTTTGCGTTTTGAGCGGGATATTCTGGCCCATATCCAATGCAGTTTTACCGCAGCCGAACACCAGGTCATTGAAGTGGTGGGAAGTAAAGGAGCTGTCACAGCGCCGCTTGCTTTTACTGCCTGGAAAGATGACACGACGCTGCTGTTTATACAACGCGGTTCGACCCTGGAGCAAAAAGTTTTTGCGCCGGCAGACCCTTACCAGGCGATGGTATCGCACTTTATCGATTGCATGCTTGGCCAGGCTTCCTTGCTTTATCCTGCTTCTGATGGGCGTGCAACGCTGCATGTGTTAGATCAGTTGAGAAAAAATGTGAGATGATTGTTCTTTTCAACTATTGACGAAAGTCCTGGGAAAGGCTAGACTTACTGGTATCAATAGAAGAAGGGGGTGAGAGAAGAAAATAGCGACGGTCGTTGAATATCGATCAAGGAAGATGCAGTGAAGCAATCACTGCTTTGTTTTCTTTTATGCTACAGCTTGCAGTCACGCTATAGTTCGAATACACCTACTTACAAAAAAATGTACGAAACTTCTTCAATGCAGGAAGGAGTTGGTACGCATGAAAAGGAGATGCAGACAATGCACGACGATGTGAAGTCTGCCGCATTGAATCCCTACGATATGGCGGTCCAGCAGTTCGAAGCTGCCGCTGATAAGCTTAACCTCTCTGAGGATATGCGCGAGATTCTGCGACAGCCTAAACGCGAGCTTACCGTTCATTTCCCCGTAAGGCTCGACGATGGTCGAATCAGGACGTTTACAGGTTATCGTGTTCAGCATAACGTGAATCGCGGTCCGGCTAAGGGCGGCATTCGCTACAGCCCCGAGGTGACGCTGGATGAGGTGAAGGCGCTGGCTATGTGGATGAGCTGGAAATGCGCCGTGGTCGGAATCCCCTATGGCGGCGCTAAAGGGGGCGTCATCTGCGATCCCAAGCATATGAGCCCCGGCGAATTAGAGCGTCTCACTCGCCGCTATGCTACTGAGATTTCCGTTATTATCGGGCCGCACGGTGATATTCCAGCTCCCGATGTCAATACGAACTCGCAGGTGATGGCATGGATTATGGATACCTATTCCATGCACGAAGGTTTTTCAATTCCAGCAGTCGTTACCGGCAAACCGCTCTCGATTGGCGGAAGTGAGGGCCGCAACGACGCGACCGCGACCGGTGTCCTGTTCGTGACTCGCCAGGCGGCTAAGCGTATCGGCATGCCGCTGCAAGGCGCTCGTGTCAGCATACAGGGCTTCGGCAATGCTGGTTCTATCGCCGCGCGCCTCTTCCACCAGGAAGGGTGCAAGATTGTGGCGGTTAGTGATACGCGCGGCGGCATCTACGATGAGTCCGGGCTTGATCCTTCAGCCGTTCTCCGTCATAAGCAAGAAAAAGGAAGCGTCACCGATTTCCCTCGTGCTCAAAAGGTGAGCATCCAGGATGTATTGGAAGTACCCTGCGACATTCTGATTCCTGCTGCTACTGAGGGTGTCATTACGGCAATCAATGCTGATCGCATCCAGGCGCGCATTGTAGCAGAAGCTGCGAATGGGCCAACAACACCCGAGGCAGATAAGATCCTCTTCGACAAGGATATCATTGTTGTGCCCGATATTCTCGCCAATGCCGGTGGTGTGACCGTCAGCTACTTCGAATGGGTGCAGGATCTGCAAAGTTTCTTCTGGGGAGTTGAAGAGATTACGCAAAAGCTCGAAGTAATTATGAATCGCGCCTTTGCTGCTGTTACCGAGAAAGCAGAGCACTACTCCTGCGATATGCGATTGGCCGCCAATATGCTTGCTATCTCCCGTGTAGCGGAAGCGACGCAGGTGCGTGGCATTTACCCGTAGGCGAGCTTCACCTTATGGGTGTAATCAGATAACTTTGATGATCCCGTGATAGCCGGTGATGGTTTTTAACAAATTATTGCGGCAATAAACGCGCGGGCCGATGAATCGGCGCTGGGCGCGATCAATCGGCCCCTACGGGCATCCCGTAGGGGCCGATTGATCGCGCCCAGCGCCGATTCATCGGCCACGTTAGAATCCGCGTCGTGGCTCGCGCCTGGGCTTTTTGCTCGGCTTGGGTGGTTTCACTTGCCGGCCCGGTTTGGGCTTTTTGCGGCCCCGGCCAATGGCCCAATCGTCTTCTTCTTCCTCCTCGTCCTCCTCGTCGAAGAAATCTTCCTCTTCGTCTTCTTCGGCTTCGGGGGTAACGAGGTCTAAATCGGGGAATTCGGTATCATCGGCCATTTCATCCACATCGATGTTTGGAATGCCCAGTTCATCCTCTTCAGCAACGAGGTCAGGTTCCTCCAGTTCGGGTTCCATTTCCTCTTCCTCTTCTTCATCGGGTGCGAAGGCAGGCTCAACGACAGATTGGGATCGTGTTTCCCTATGCCCATCGCTGGTAGGGGCTGTGCTTGTACGCCCGGCTCTACGAAGGGCTATTGGTTCTGGAAGCTCCGCCTCCGCGCTTTCGGTGCCATCTTCGGATTTTGACCCGCCGATCACCCTGCGCCCGGCAGCGACATCGAGCCAGAACTGAGAATAGTAATGTGGCCGTTCTGCGTCTTTCTCGCTATCTTTCCTTGTCATTCTCCACCTGTTATTTTTCTGTAAGGCGATCCTCGTAACCGCCCCGCATAATTTGTAGTTCTACCACTTCCGAAAAGGCAAGAACTTTCATCCCTACCGGTGGTATCTCCACTGTCATCATATGAAGAAAGTAACTATCTGTCAAGATGTATTTTTATAGGTCTGAAGCTGCTTATAATGGGAACTGCTAGCCTGTCAAGACCCCAGGTGCATGAATTGATGTTTGAGAGTATTTGCATGGAACTGTTCGCGCCCATATAATATAGTATGATGCTTTAGACCCCCGATGCCTGATTCTAACGTCTTATGAGAGAAAATAGGATGGTAGTTATTGGCGACTGGCACCCCTCAGGATGCCCTACGAGTTTTGGAGGAAATACTTGGCGAGGATTCTCGATACTATTAATGGCCCAGAGCAGTTACGCGCCCTGACAACCGCGCAAATGCAGCAACTGGCTGAAGAAATTCGACGTGAGATCATCGAAAAGGTCTCGGTAAAAGGTGGTCACCTGGCCCCAAACCTGGGCGTGGTTGAACTGACGATGGCGCTGCACTACGTTTTCGATACCCCAAACGACCTGCTGGTCTGGGATATTGGGCACCAGGCTTATGTGCATAAGCTTCTGACGGGACGAAGAGACCGTTTCCATACCATACGTCAATTCGGTGGTCTTTCCGGCTATCTGCGGCGTGATGAAAGCCCTTATGATGTCTTCGGGGCAAGCCATGCCAGCACTTCAATTTCAGCCGCGCTCGGCTTAGCTGTCGCTCGTGACCTGCAAGGACAGAATTTCAAAGTCGTAGCCGTGATAGGTGATGGCGCGTTAACCGGCGGTATGGCTCTGGAAGCGATCAACAATGCGGGCAGTCTCAAAAAAAATCTCATCATTGTCTTGAATGACAATGAGAAATCCATCTCTGATAATGTTGGAGCTTTGCATCATTACCTGGGGAAGATACGCCAGGTAGAAACTTCTCCCAGCTATCGCCAGTTACGTGAAATGGCAAAAGGATCAATCGAAAAACTTCCGGTGGTCGGGGACAAAGCGCGCGAGGCGGCGGGTCGTGCCGAAATGAGCTTCAAGAATTTTGTGATGCACAGCAAGGCAGGGCTTATCTTTGAAGAATTGGGCATCAAATTCTTTGGACCTTTCGATGGGCATAATATTCCGTTGATGCTCGACGTTTTTGAGAATATCAAGCATATCGAAGGCCCCGTCATCGTGCAGGTGGTCACGAAAAAGGGCAAGGGTTGGGAGTTCGCGGAAAAGGACTCGACCAAATGGCATGGCCCTGGCGCTTTCGATTATGAAACCGGCGTTATCAAGAAAAACCCTTCCGACCCACCGACCTATACGGATGTCTTTGCGAATACATTGGTGGAACTGGCCGAGAAGGATAAGTCGATTGTCGGCATCACGGCGGCAATGGCGGAAGGTACCGGCCTGAAAAAGATGCACCAGCGCTTTCCAGAGCGCTACTTTGATGTCGGCATCGCGGAACAGCACGCCGTCACCTTCGCTGGCGGCCTTGCTGTGGGTGGTCTGCGTCCCGTCGTTGCCATCTATTCCACTTTCTTGCAGCGCGCTTATGACCAGGTGATACACGACATCTGTATGCAAGACCTGCACGTCGTCTTTGCCATGGATCGTGCCGGTGTAGTGGGCGAGGATGGCCCAACCCAGCACGGCGTATTCGATATTGCTTTCCTACGCCCCATTCCCAATATGAAGCTCATGGCGCCCAAGGATGAGAATGAACTGCGCCATATGCTTTATACTGCTGTGTATATGGATGGTCCCGTTGCTTTGCGCTATGCCAGGGGGAAGGCGGTTGGTGTGCCCCTGGATGCCGAATTGCGTAAACTGGAGGTCGGTAAGGCAGAACTGCTGAGTCCGGCTACTATTGAAGATGCGGAGCGGCAAGATTGCACCATTCTGGCCTATGGCACAACTGTTGCGCAGGCGGAACTGGCGGCCAAAGAACTGGCGGAAGAAGGCATTCATGTGACCGTAGTAAATGCGCGTTGGGCCAAGCCCCTTGACGAGGAAATGATCCTGCGGCTGGCCAGGGGAACACGGCGTATGGTGACCATCGAAGATCATGTCGTCGCGGGTGGTTTCGGCAGCGCGGTACTCGAATTGCTAGAGGCCCGCGGTCTATTGCCTCACGTCGATATACGGCTGATTGGTTTCCCCGATAGGCTGGTTGAACATGGAGCGCCCTCTATCCTGAAGGAACTCTATGGGCTGACATCCTCGCATGTCAAGGATGTTGTGCGGGAGCTTGTGCATTCCGAGTCTAAGGGATACGAACTGGCTCGTTAATAGGTGTGCGATAATCCATCTGGCCAGCGTATCGTGCTCACCAGATGGATTATCAGGCCTTCACAATGCTTCCGTCCTGCATGCGAATAATACGGTTCGCCCGTTGACCAACTTCCAGGGCATGCGTGACAACCACCAGCGTCTGTCTGAGTTCATTGTTGAAGCGGCACAGCAGGTCCATAATATCATTTGCCGCTTCGCTATCGAGATTGCCTGTCGGCTCGTCGGCCCACACGATGGCAGGTTCGTTTATCAGTGCGCGCGCGATTGTTACGCGCTGGCGCTGGCCTCCCGAAAGTTCAGCGGGGCGATGCTGCGCGCGGTCGGCGAGTCCCACGCGATCAAGCATCTCCAATGCCCGCTTGCGCGCCTTCCGGCTGGCAACTCCAGAAACCAGCATCGGCAATTCCACATTCTCCACAGCGCTGAGCATCGGTAGAAGGTTGAAGTCCTGGAAAACGAATCCCATATGCCGGGCACGATAGGCCGTGCGTTCGTTATCGCTCAGGTCGCGGAGATTATCGCCCTGGATGAAGATATCACCCTCGTCGATGGTATCTAAACCGGCGAGACAATTGAGCAGCGTCGTCTTGCCGCAGCCGCTTGGTCCCATAATGGCCACCATCTCACCGGCAGCTACTTCCATATCGATATTGCGCAAAGCTTCTACTCGCAAGTGCCCACTGCGATAGATTTTGCGCACCTTTTGTGCCTGTATGATTGTCTGTTCCTGCATACTATCCTGTGATTGATTCTGCCCTGTTGGTACGATTTTGCGGTTGATATTATATCATTTTCGTAGCTTTCATAGTGTTACAAGAAGGTATGAAACTTATTCATAACTACCTCCTTACTCTTCACCGTGTCCACATCTCTCATGCTGGAAGAGTTACCGGCTTCGCAGAGAATACGTTTAAATTGAAGTGAAATGTAAGAGATTGTTTCCGCCATGAAAGAGACACGAATGGTACTACGGCAATTACGGAGGGTGAATCTAGTACCACTGCTCTCAGCAGCAGGCCAGCTTGCTGTGCTTGTTGCCGTTGCGATTGCACTTCTCTATCCCGCGCCATTTCAACAAAATCAGTTGCCGGCAGTTTCAGGAGTCAGTGACGTATTGATGAGCCACTGGCCATTCGCGTTGCTGATCCAGCGCACCTTCGCGCAGGAACACACGCTGCCACTGTGGAATCCGTATATTGCCGGCGGCTTGCCCCTCGATGCTAATCCACTGGCGGCATTTTTCTATCCGCCAACGCTGCTGGTCCATTTTCTTTCGTTACGTGATTACTTCCTCGTACTCTTTTTAGCGCACCTGGTCTTTGCGGGCCTCGGGATGCTGCTGCTGGCGCGCCTCGCGCTTAAATTATCGCCTCTAGCAGCGCTGGCGGCGGCAGTAAGTTACATGGCGACACCGGCATTGATCAGCCATCTTGGCGCGGGTCATGTCACCATCATTCAAACGGTAGCCTGGTATCCCTGGGTCGCGCTGACCTGTTGGGCAACTGTGCGAGAGTCGCTCCGCCGCTGCGGGCTTTTTGGCATCTGTATCGCAATGATGTTGCTGGCCGGGCATCCACAAATGGCATATTATGGGCTACTAATGACGATCGGTATGTCGGCATGGTTCCTGGCAAAACGTTGGTATGTGGAAGGGCGGCAAGCGGCACTGTCATCACTGACAGGGCTGATCGTGGGTGGAGGTATCGCTGTGCTACTGGCGTCGGTCTACCTGCTACCCCTGTTCGAACTTACCGCTCATTCGACGCGCCAGCTCTCATTGAATGCCGCGGATAGCTATCCGTTGTCGCGCTTCCTGCAGGAACTGATCGATCAACGACCGCCTTCGTATCCAGCATGGGAAAAAATGCTCACCCCCGGTCTGGCCGCTCTTGTTCTGGCGCTGCTCGCCGTAGCGGTTTACTGGCGGCGCGTCTGGCCGCTGCTGCTTGCTATCATCATCGTGGCAACGCTTGCGATGGGCCATGCCTTGCCGTTTTACCGTGTGGCTGCGAAGGTCTTGCCCGATTTTAATCACTTTCGTGATCTTACGCGCATATGGTTCGTCGCGCTCATGTTGTTCGCCCTGCTGGCGGGGTTTGGCGCGGACGCGCTTCTTAAGGGTGTACGCCGCGTCTTGCCGCGTGGGAGGGTTGTCGCCGGTTTTCTGCTTGTCCTGGTCATCGCGCTTTCACTCGTCAAAACAGATATGGGATATGCGCATGATGGTGATATTGTCGCGGCTACAACGCCTACTGCCCTGGCGCGTGTAGTGGTGCAGTTAGCCGGCTCCGGGCGTGTCTACGATATACAGCGGATCATTCCACAGCGGGACGCGATAGCGTTACAAATACCACTCGCGGATGGTCAGGACCCGCTCTTGCTTGAAGACTATGTGACCTATATGCAGCGTGCTGGCGGATATACTGCCAGTGGCTACCATCTCTACATCCCTGATTACGATAATTCACACGTTCAGCCGCACGCCAGGCTGCTTGGATTGATGCATATCAGCATCGTGGTTTCGCGCAGGCCGCTGACCGATCCCCTCTTCATACTGATTGAGAAAGTAAATGGCGTATTCATCTATCAAAACACCGCTGATGCCGGTCCCGGCTACTTCGTTTTGCCAGGGTCTGGTGGCAATCCACCATCGCTCGACCAGGTACAGCAGCTTCCTGCTGGTATTCGCGCTATCACGCTTGAGCCAGAGCAGCAGGTATTCACTTTTTCCACCGCTGTAGCCGGCTATTTCGTGATTGCTATGCCCGCATTTCCTGGTTGGAATGCCGTGCTGGATGGACATGCCGCGCAGGTACAGTTGATTGGAGGCGTGCTACCGGCCATCAAGGTTGGTCCTGGTACGCATATGTTAAGTTACACGTATGCCCCCTCATCTGTGCGCTACGGCGCTTTGCTTTCAGCGGCTGGCCTGGTGGCTATTCTTGCCTGGTTGTTTGTTGTGTACTTCTGGATGCCCCGCAAATCTCATCGTTTGCGGAAAAGCAAACTGCCAGAGCCGGAGGCTACTGTTAGTGCCGATTCCAATTCTTCTGTAGGCGAAGTTACTGTGGTAGGCGAAAACAAAAGTGGCAGCAGGTGAATTTTACGCGGAATATGCTTGCCAGCATTGGCTTCAAAAATGTGGGGTGTTGGAGTGGGGACAATCAGAGGAAATTTCCAGCCACGCTCATCAACAACGTGATCAGCAACTAAGATGATTTTGCGATAACGTATCTGCCGCCGCATCTCGACCCTCCGCCCCACTACATCGCACTTCTCTGTTCTGGTAAAGAGTATACCTCATTTTTTTCGTGTTGGGGAGTAGGAATTTTTCCCCGCTATACACGATATTATCGAGTTTTAAATCCGGCTATGCTATACTCTGGCAAATATCGTGGTATAGAAAGGGAGACGATAGCCAGATGAAAAGCAAACGACCTTATACGCATATTCTTAAAAATCTCTTGCACGAACAGGCTGAGGAAATTGTGCCTGTCCTGGAGCCCGGCCTTCAGGTGATACAGGTTTTGGATATCGAGATGCCCGAGCTTCGATCAATTCCACTCGAAGGCTCTCCAAGTGAGATGGATAAGGGACTTGTAGGCTTGCTTATGCCAGGAGCGGAGGTTGTGAAAGCCTACAAAACCGAATGGATTGAGCATTCAGGAAAATTTGAACGCGCTTATCGCGTCAAGGAAGAAGGGTCTGATGAGCCAACCGTCTTAATGATTGAGTTTCAGATGGAACGCGATGACAAGAAACTCCCACGCCGTCTCCTGGCGAATTTTGCTACGGTCATGCGCAAAGTAAAAGAAGATTTCCCGGAAGATGACCATGTTGTTCAGTATGAGAGTGGGAATCGGGGAACAGTAATTGCCTATGATGTCTATCCAGAAGTCCTCTGCCCGTTCCCCAGCGCGATCCCTGAACATATACGAGATGAAATTGGGGGGAGAGTGATGATGGAATTCAAGTTCAAGAGAATCCAGCTGTGGGAGATGGATGCGCGGGAGGTGCTGAATACACATGTTAGTGCGGCCTACTTCTTGCTCCCGGCGATGAAAAATGCCGATGCAGACCTTTTGGGCCTTGCCATTAATGAACTTGCTCAGCGATTCCAGGGGAACGATGCAGAGTTAGGGCGGCATTTGACGGGCCTGAACATGATGCTGCAAATGTCCGAGACGATGACAGATGAGCAAAAGTCAGCGGTGCAGGAACATCTCAGGCCGTTCGCACACCTGGTCAAGGACGATCCTCTAGATGAGTGATGGTGCGCACATTTAGGACCGCAGCGCCTCTGTAGGCGTGACTCGTCCTGCCTGCCATGCCGGGAGCAATGCCGCAAGCAGCGAGGCCAGCATGGCAATACCCACAATCAGGCCCAATTCGTGCCATGGCACGGCAAATATCAGGCCGATGTTGAATTGCTCGAAGAAATTCACAGCAAAAATGTTGCGCGAAAGAATCAGGCCCAGAGTCACGCCCATCAGGCTCCCTACACAGCCCACGATGAACGATTCGCTGAGAAATGCTCCTTGCAATAGTCGCCGTTTGCAGCCGAGCGCTCGCAGCATGCCAATTTGCTGGCGGCGTTCGATGACTGCGCGTGTGCCTGTAATAGCCAGGGCGGCGATACCCAGCAGCAGGGTCAACCCGACGACACCCAAAAGCACATTACTGAGGAATATGCGCGGCCCGCGTATCGACAAGATGGCATCCTCAAGCACAGTGGACTCCATTCCATAGTCGAGAAATGCGGAGCCGAGAGCTAGAGCAAGCTGGCGCTTATCCTGCCCCGGCGCAACCTTGAAATAGTAGGTCTGCGATTCAGGCGTCGACAGGTCCGGTTGGAAATTGTGAAAGGCGGCACTGGAGATATAGAGTCCAAAGTGCGAGCTATCGCCATTGTCAACCACACCGATAATCGTCAGTTTCATCGCGGACGTATTATTGTTGTAATAACCCACCGTCCACAAGTTGGTAGCAGGAAAGGTGGTATCGCCCTGGTAGATGCCGCTCATTGTGAAGGCATAATAAGGATCGATGCCGGGGGGAGTGAGCGGGGCACCTGCTGCTGCGGCCTGCGGAGCGTTAGGGTCATATACCGGCGAGTTGATCAGGCTGCCAGGACGGTATGGTAGGGCGTCATCGTCGATCAAAGCATAATTGGGGTGCGTTTGCAATGCCTGCCATACGGCGCTATCGCTGTTGAAACCCCTGGCACGCGCGGTCAGGTGCAGTCCATAGCCTTGTAGAAACCCTCCGCTCACCACCTGCGCCGGGTAAATGTGCCATGCCGGGTCCTGTCCATTGGGCTGGATCACTCCCACTGTTGTCTCTGAACTGACACCGATGGCCGAAAAAACATGCGGGTTGATGCCGTGACTGAGCAGCGCTGTTTGTATATCGGGTATCGATTTGAAATAGGTGACGGCCTGAATATCATATCCACCCGTCTGGTAGTTGATATCGGCATAATTATTCTGCATGGCGCTGGTAATCACCGCCATTACCGTCATGGCAAAGATTACCAGGCTAAACATCACTACGCTCAGTCCCGTGCGGAATCGATGATGTAAAGGGTAACTCGAAGCCAGGCGCGTCATCATCTGTAAGCCGGGCAGACGCGAGAAAAGCGCCAGTAAGGGTATCGCAAGCAGTTCGGCGTTGGCAATCAGCGCCCATGCTCCTCCCAGCACCATCATAATACCCGAGACAAAGAAAACCTCCAGACCTCCCTGGAAACGCGGCAAGCCCAATTGCGCCAGTACGTCGAAAGGCAGCGCCCAGTAGGCGAGTAGCGAAAGTCCCACGACGGCAGCAAATATCTTATTGACGTATCTATTCCATCTCCTCTTGCCCATTCGGAAGAGGATGTTTTCCGCAATCGTCTTGAGCAGTAGCCCCGCGCCAACGGCGAGCAGTGAAAGGCCAAGCGAGAAAGGAGTAATCAGCGCCTGCTGTAGCCCGAACTCGAGGAGCCAGTAGCCGGCCAGCAGCGGCAGGATGCCTGTGCGAGATAGGGTCGCGATGAAACTTATCACTAATTCAGGCAATTGCTGTAGGAGCGCGCGCCTGATACTGCGCGGATGCAGAGTCCTTTGCTCGCGATAGTATTGCCGGATCGTCGAGGGCAGTACAGGCTGAACAAGCTGGGTGCCAAGAACCTTTCCTATCTGGAGCATCTGTGCCAGAATCTCGCGGAAGGAGAGCGTGGGGCGTTCTGTTTCCGGCAGGTTGCGCAATGCGTCGACAATTGTCATACGGCTGACCACCCAGGCCGATACTCCTACAGAACAAAATGTGAAGATCACGCCCAGGCAATAAGCAATCACCAGGCTGCGCGGCTGAAAAGTGAGTTGGAGCGGGAAATTAAACCGCGCCAGTATCGGGCTAAGGTAGAGTACCAGCAACGTGCCTGCACCTATGCCGATCAACAGGCCGATCAATGAAGCGCCCAGATCGTAAACCGTGCCCTCGAAAAGATACATGAGGACAAGATGGCGGCGCTGTACGCCGATAGCGCGCGCCATACCCATTTCAGCGCGTCGCTCAGCTGCCAGCAGCACGAATATCAGGAAGATCAGGAGCAGGCTGATCGCCAGGGCAAAGAGGCTGAAGAGGGCAAAAATGCGCGAGAAGATGTTATCAGCCAGCTGCGCATTTTGTATGCCTATCTCTTTCACTTGAGAAACATGTAAATAGCCTGGTAGCGCTTGCTCCAATTCATCTTCTACCTGGCCGGATAGAGCGACGCCACCGGTGCCTCCACCGCCACGATTCTCAACGAAGATTTCCGTGAGGTCATCATGGCGATGCTCGATAGCACGAAATGTCTGCACATTGGTGAGAATATATGGCAGTTCTCCGACAAGGCCACCATCGCGGACGATAGCTCGCACATGCAGTTCGAAGCGCTGACCTGGCCAGCGTTCCGAATAAATGTAAAGGTTATCTCCGGCATGAGCATTGAGCAATATTGCGACAGTATTGTTGAGCAAGACCTCATTCGGCCCGAGTTCGGCAATGGTATGATGTCCTTTTCCGCTTTCATCCTCCAAGCCCCCAAAGCCCTGCTCGCTGCCAGGGATGATACCCATTCCTGTGACCTTTGAGCGCACCTGCCGCGAGGTGAGGTCGGCTACCAGCAGATCGTTTTCGAAAAGCGCAGCTCCTATTGCCGCGATGTCAGGATTGTTTCGCTCTCGCCTGACCAGCTGGTAATAGATAGAGTCGTCGAAGAAGCCGCCATTCCCTCCTTGTATCGTCTCGTCGACGTTGCCCAGATTATAGACGGCCACCGTCTGTACCGCGGCGGTGATGACATCGCCTGTTGCCAGCACGCTGGAGAGCAAGGTGGTGGAAAGCATCAGCGCGAAGACGATCAGCAACATTTGCGTGCGACGGCGAAAGATATTGCGCACGCCGATCTTGAAAAAGATGGCATTGCCGATTGCCAGCAGTACGACGCTGCCGGTGATGATCGCGGCAGTGACCACAAGGATGGTCGTCAATCTATCGAGTGGAATACCGAAGATCTGTGTCATGGATGTTTTGGTAATTCTAGCGAAGCCTGTAAAGCGTTATAGAAGAGTTCCGCGATCCGAACATAACCAATCGTGCTAGGATGAAGACCATCATTGCTGATGTATTCGGGAAAATCCTTAAGGTCGTAGTTCACCAGATTCACCAGAATCACGCGTTGCTGCTGCGCGATGTTGGCGATGGCAGTATTATAAGCGTGAACCCTACTCTCCAGGTATGAAGGATTGTAGGCACTGAAATAAGGGAGCAGCGTGAGATCAGGTACGTTCGCCATAGCGATGGTTACACGTGGCGAACTGGCCTGCAGCCGGCGTATCATTGTCGCCAGGTCGTGTGAGTAGCTGCCGACATCGACTCCGTTTGCGAGATCATTGACTGCCAACCAGATCGTGACCAGGCGAGGATGCTCATCGAGCGCAACAGGAAGTTCTTCGCTCAATGCATCGTGTACAGTAATACCGGGTATGCCAAGATTAATCAGATGATAGGCGCTGCCAAGTTTCTGAGCCAGGTCGGCAGCCCAATTCTCGTTATAAGGATCGCCGGTTCCGATGCCGAATGTGTCGGAAGCTCCAATCGCAACGTAAGTGATAGGTGCCGCCGGTGGCCGCGCCAGTGTAGCCGTATTGCCCTGGCTGTTGCTCGTTTGCCCACCGGTCATCTGTCCGCAGCTCGCTAAAAAGCACAGGAATAACAATAGCAGTAGGGGTGCGGGCTTGCCCCGCCCTCGTGCCTTGATGGATTGTTCGCAAGTGGACGCGAGGGCGGGGCAAGCCCGCACCCCTACTGTATGGAAAATACTCTCTTCATAGCGGAAGATCATAGTAGATGAATCTTCTTTACCTGGCTGATTGCTATTTCGACTGCACCTTATGGGATTATAACATAGTCTTACTACGTCCTGCATGCTTCACGTTTGCAAGTTTGCAAGATGAGAACTCCTGTATGGGTTGCAGGCACCTGAAATGTACTGCCGGGCGGCCATTTTTCTTGAATCTTCGCTCACGGTGTGCTATACTTCCACGTTAGCGGGAGATGATGTACCCGCTCTTTGTAGAACACAAAAATTAAGTACGCACGCTCTTAGATCGGCGAAAACCCTGGTGCCCCTCGATCTATCTGAAGATACTGGTGGTAGGGGTTACGTGAAGCAGTAAGTAAGCAGTTTCACCATGGCCTGTGGGACCCTGTCGTTGATAGGAAAAGAGCGGAGGACCAAAAGGGAGGATTCATTTTTGGCAAACGTAATCTCAATGAAGCAGCTGCTTGAGGCAGGCGTTCACTTTGGTCATCAGACCCGGCGCTGGAACCCCAAGATGCAGCCGTTCATCTTTATGGATCGCAACGGCATCCATATCATCGATCTCCAGCAGACGGTGACGCGCCTCAATGAGGCTTACAGGTTTGTAGAGCAGCTGGCCGCTAATGGTGGCACTATCCTGTTCGTTGGCACGAAGAAACAGGCCCAGGAAGCCGTCGCTGAAGAGGCGAAACGCTGCGGCATGTTCTATGTCAACCAGCGCTGGTTGGGTGGCATGTTGACCAATTTCCAGACCATTCAAGCGCGTATCCGCTATCTCCGTGACCTGGAAGCGAGACGAGATCGCGGCGATTTCGAGCGCCTGCCCAAAAAAGAAGTACAGCATTTACAGGATGATATCGCTCGCCTCGAACGCACGCTTGGTGGTATTAAAGATATGCGCCGCCTGCCAGACGCGCTCTTCATCATTGACACGCGCAAAGAGCGTACAGCAGTATTAGAGGCACGCCGCCTGGAGATTCCAATCATCGCCCTTGCTGATACGAACTGCGATCCCGATGAAATGGACTATCCCATCCCTGCCAATGACGATGCCATACGTGCCGTTCGCCTGCTAGCCGCGAAAATCGCTGATGCCGTGATCGAGGGACGCCGCGAACTGGAAGCTCGCCAGAAAGATAATGAGCCTGCGGAGGCTGAAACTACTGAAGCCGGTGAGGTTACCGAACCTGAACTGGCCCTTCCGGCGCCTTCAGAGAATCGCGCTGCTGGATCGGCTGAACAGTCTGAAAATGCCGCCACTGCCGGCAATGAAGGCGTGGAGGTTCAGCAGGAGCCTGAACTCGTAGCAAAAGAAATATAGGGAAACGTTTTCGACTGTAAGAGGCATCCCTGTATATTCGGAAAGGCGGGAGGTAGGAACCCGATTCCATCTCCCGCCTCATACTGTATTGCGTAACAGGTTATGGGTGGGAGTAACGTCCTGGGCCGCGTGCGCAACCCTTTCTCTCGCCACGAAATAATAAACAACACATATTACAACGTTTTTGTCAAGCACTCGGGACCCAAAAAGATGGACGAAAGCTATTGTATAACCGGTAGGGTCTGAGTATCATACAACAATATCAAGGAGTAAACACACATGGAGTACACTGCTGCGGACGTCAAGAAGTTGCGCGAACAGACGGGCGCAACGTTTGCTGACTGTAGGAATGCGTTGGCGGATGCGAAAACCTGGGATGAAGCCACCAGGATCGTTGAGGCGAAGAGCGACAAAAAGGCTGAGAAAATGATAGCGGCGGGTCGAGAAACCAAACAGGGCGGTATCTTCTCGTATGTGCATCACAATCACAGCCTGGGCGTCTTGCTTGAGCTCAATTGCAGCACCGATTTTGTTGCTCGTAGCGAAAGTTTCCGCCAGCTTGCCAGTGACCTGGCATTACAGATCGCGGGAGCCGACCCCAAGTACATCAACTTTGAAGACGTGCCAGTAGAGATTGTGGAAGAGGCCCGTTACAAAATTCTTGAGGATCCGTCGATAGCGCGTGTCCCGGAAGAAAAGCGTGACGAGGTTATCAACAATAAGCTCAAGAAGGTATTGGGCGAGCAGGTATTGATGTTACAACCCTGGGTGAAGGATGAGGCTGTCACGGTGGGCGATCTCGTGCGTAAGGTGATTGCCGAGACCGGTGAGAACGTGGTGCTGCGGCGCTTTAGCCGCTTCGCATTAGGGGAACAGTAGGGCAAAATGAGGCGGGCGCGTAGGTTTTGCGCCCGCTTCATTCGCCAGGACTAGTGGAAGTATGGGAGAAGCGCAAGACATGTCTCAAGAGAGTTCACCTTTGAAGTATCATCGTATCCTGCTGAAGTTGAGCGGCGAAGCCCTCTCTCCGCGTAACGGCTTTGGCATCGATGCCGAGAGAGTGCGGCGCATCGCCAGCGAAATTCAGAAGGTGCATGAGGAAGGCGTGCAGGTGGCAGTCGTGGTAGGTGGCGGAAATATCTGGCGTGGAGCAGACGCGGCCGCGGCAGGTATGGACCGCGCTACTGCCGACTACGCGGGCATGCTGGCAACGGTTATGAATTCGCTGGCTATGCAGGATGCCATGGAAAAATTGGGGATGGTCACTCGCGTGCAGACGGCAATCGAAATGCCGCCCGTGGCCGAGCCGTTTATTCGCCGCCGGGCCGTCCGTCACCTGGAAAAGGGGCGTGTCGTGATCCTGGCTGCTGGCAGCGGCAACCCATTTTTCACTACCGATACCGCGGCTGCTCTCCGTGCTGTTGAACTCAATGCTCAAGTTTTGCTCAAGGCAACCAAAGTAGATGGTGTCTATGACGATGATCCCATGCGCAACCCTGATGCTCGGAAGTTCGAGGAACTGAGCTACATGCGGGCACTCAATATGGGGCTGAAAGTCATGGATAGCACCGCGCTTTCGCTGTGTAAGGATAACGACCTGCCGATAGTAGTGTTTGATCTCGATGAGGCGGGTGCGCTTGAGGCTATTGTACACGGCGGTAAGTATGGTACGCTGGTCCATGATATCGAGGAACCGGAGTGGAGTGCCAGTCGTTGATCTGTGAACGCTGCCTGCTTCTTTCCAAGTCAGGAGCAGGCCGGGCAACGAAGAGATGAAACAGGGCTGTAGGGACAGGATGCGAACATGTTGTCCCTGCCGTTGAAAGGGAGCATTGCTATGGTAGACGATATTTTCGGAGATGCAGAACGACGTATGCAAAAGGCTGTTGAAGCTTTACGACAGGACCTGGCTGCCATCCGTACAGGGCGTGCCAGCTCTGCGCTCGTAGAACGTATCACGGTCGATTACTATGGAGCACCGACACCCATCAACCAGGTTGCCACAATTTCTGTGCCGGAGGCGCGTTTGTTGGTAATTCAGCCCTGGGACCGCAAGCTGCTGGTCGATATTGAGAAGGCTATCCAGCGGTCCGACCTGGGAATTAATCCCAACAACGATGGCCAGGTTATTCGCCTCGCTATCCCCCCGCTCAACGAGGAGCGCCGCCGTGAGATGGTAAAGACTCTCCACAAGAAATTGGATGAGCATAAGGTTGCCATACGCAACGTTCGCCGTGATGCGCAGGACAAGTTGCGCGATCGTGAGAAGAAAAAAGAAATTTCCGAAGATGAGCTGAAACGTAGCACGGAACGTCTACAGAAGCTCACCGACCGCTATATCGATGAGATGGACAAGGTCGGAAAAGCTAAGGAACTGGAGATTCTGGAGGTCTAGATTTGACCATGATTCAAAATCTTTTCTCCTCGTCGCAGGGGAAAGACAGTGTGCAGACGCAATCCAAAGCTGAGGAGCTAGCAGCTTCCGAGCAAAAGCCTTTCACCCTGCGTCACCTTGCCATCATTATGGATGGCAATGGGCGTTGGGCAGCGAAACGCCATTTACCGCGCCTCGCCGGGCATAAGGCCGGTGTAGCCGCGCTGCGCCGCGTCGTAGAATGCGCCGTCGACGAAAACATCGAAATGCTCAGCGTCTATGCCTTTTCAACCGAAAATTGGGGGCGCCCGCGAACAGAAGTAGATGGGTTGATGCGCCTGTTCTGGGAAACGATCCGCTCGGATGTAGAGAAGTTGCATCGCAATGGAGTGCGCCTGCGCCATCTTGGTCGTCTACAAGATCTCTCGCCCGATATCCAGCGCGCCGTGCGCGATATGGTCGAATTGACACGCAATAATACACGGCTTAGTCTCAACGTTTGCTTTAATTATGGCGGGCGCGCCGAACTGGTTGATGCTATTCGCCAGATTATCGCCGATGGCCGTGACCCGGATACTATCACCGAAGAATTGATCAGTTCCTATCTCTATACGCGCGATTTGCCAGACCCGGATATGGTCATTCGTACCGCCGGAGAAATGCGGGTCAGTAACTTCCTGCTCTGGCAATCCGCGTACAGTGAATATTATGCGACTCCTACCCTCTGGCCCGATTTTGGGCGCGAGGACTTGAGGGCAGCGCTCGAGAGTTACCGTCAACGGCAACGACGATTTGGCCGCCTCTCCACATCATAGCGTATAATAGGGGCAAGTTCCGGAATCACTTGACACACGCCTGCGCGTCTAGCATAATCAAATGGGAAGAAGAGCGATGTGTCGAGCTTTCCAGCCAAAAAGTGATGGGGAAATGCCCCTATAAGGAGTCGCGTGCGATCAGCAACGAAGCGAAATTTAGAGCCGGAAGCGCCGGAGCCTGCCCAACCCAAAAGGCAGAAAAGCGGCGTCGTCCAACGCGTTATTACTTCTTTTATCGCCATACCAATTGTGCTGGTTTTCGTCTGGTTTGGGGGCTGGTGGGCTTTTGCTGCGGCTGGGCTGGTGGTTGTGCTGGGAATCAATGAGCTACATACGATGATGGTTCACGAGGGGTACCATCCGTTGATAGTAGTCAGTCTCGTCCTGAGTATGCTCTTTATGATCGCTGCCATGTTTCCTCATCTAAGCCTGCTATTCCTTGAAATTGGGCTGGTTTTAGCATTGCTGGTTTCCTTTCCCCTGCTGTTCTTTCGCAAAAAGCTCGATGGTGCGATGGTCGATTGGTCGCTGACTATAGCAATCGCCGTCTATTTAGGCTGGCCCCTCAGTCTATTCCCCGTACTACGCGGGTACCAGGTCGGGTTCAGCCCTGGCCTGTGGTGGGTACTGGTCGTCTTGCTCGGTACCTGGAGCTTCGATAGCGGCGCGTTCTTTACCGGTCGCCTCATTGGACGCCATAAATTGGCGCCGAAGATTAGCCCGGCGAAAACCTGGGAGGGCGCGATAGGCGGCCTCGTTTGTTCAATTGCTTTCTCCCTTGCCCTCACCGTCATTCCCCTGAAGGTACCATGGTACCTGGCAATTGTGCTGGGCATTCTGATCGGTGTGGCCGCGACGCTGGGTGACCTGGCCGAATCGCTGATCAAACGGACGACGCATGTCAAGGATAGTGGGCATTTTATGCCCGGTCACGGTGGCATCCTTGACCGTGCGGATAGCATCCTCTTCGTTGTCGTTGTCGTGTTCGTCTTTACGCAAGTTATTACGTATTTATAGTAGTAGATGCTACGTCAGCCAGCACTCAAGACACCATTGACAGGTTCCCAGAAAGTTTCTTTTTTGCCTGGCCGCGTGGTAGAATATGACTGAGAATAGTATAGAAACAAGGCGAACGAAATTCCGCTTTCAATGAAGCCCCCTACGGGCCAGAGTGATCGTATTCAGGGCGAGCAATTCGTTCGCATATCATTATGAGGTGGGTCAACACATTTCCCGCATGGATACACATATATGACCGATTTTCCCAGGCGTATTGCCTTATTGGGCAGCACCGGATCGATTGGGCGGCAGACGTTGGACGTGGTGCGGTGTTACCCGGAGCATTTTCAAGTTGTAGCTTTGGCGGCACGTAGCAATGTTTCGCTCCTCGCGCAGCAGGTGCGGGAGTTTCAACCTTCCCTGGTCGCGTGTTTCGCCGGTACACCGGAGATAGAACAGGAAGCGCGCAAAGCCTTACCAGGAGTCATACTCGGCGAGCAGGGACTGCTCGCGGCAGCTACCCTGGAAGATGCAGCTATTCTTGTCGCCGCTACCTCAGGCCTCGTAGGACTCAGGCCCACTCTGGCGGCTATTAATGCTGGAAAAATTATTGCGCTGGCGAACAAAGAGACGCTCGTCATGGCGGGCCATCTTGTGATGGGGGAGGCGAAGCGAGCCGGGGTGCCTATCTTCCCGGTCGATAGCGAACACAGCGCAATCTGGCAATGCCTGCGAGGTGAGGATACGCGTCAGGTGAATCGCCTGGTGTTAACGGCTTCTGGTGGTCCATTCCGCCAGGCCAGCCTGGAACAATTGCGCGCGGTTACCGTCGAGCAGGCGCTTGCTCATCCGACCTGGCAGATGGGGCCGAAGATCACCGTCGATTGCGCCACACTTATGAATAAGGGCCTGGAAGTAATCGAAGCGCACTGGCTTTACGATATACCTTATGAGCGTATCGAAGTCGTCGTGCATCCCAAAAGCATCATCCACTCAATGGTCGAGTTTGTCGATGGTTCCTGGAAAATGCAGGCCAGCCTGCCGAGCATGCACCTGCCCATCCAGCACGCGCTCAGCTATCCTGTGCGCCTGAACACGGAAGGAACCGGGCTGGTGCGCGAACTGCGCTGGCCGGATGTAGCGCGCCTCGAATTTGAATCGTTAGATATAGAGCGTTTCCCCTGTTTCCGCCTGGCGATGGAGGCGGCGAAACGCGGCGGCACCTATCCCAGTGTGCTGGTAGGGGCCGACGAGGAAGCGGTAGCCCTCTTTCTTGCGGGAAAGATTGGATTTCTGCATATCGCGGAACTGGTAGAAGCTGTGCTGGCCCGTCACGAATCTATCGAAAACCCCGACGTGCCTGCGATTCTGGAGGCCAGTTCCTGGGCGCGCAAAACGGCGCACGAAATATATAAGAAAAGCTATACGTTTAAATCTACGTGAGAGATAAATTTATGAAGAGGAATCGAGAATGAATAACTGGTTCTTACTGGCAGCCATTCCCGTGTTTGGCATATGTGTGCTTGTGCATGAATTTGGTCATTTCATTACGGCGAAATGGGCCGGTATTCGGGTAGAGGAATTTGGCCTGGGCTTTCCGCCGCGCATTGTCGGTTTTCGCAAGCGTGACGCGGGCGGCTGGGAGGTCATCTGGTTCAGTGGCAGGCGTAACGAAGAAGATGACTATAGTTATGATAGCCAGAAGCAGACACCTTTCAGCGGTACAAGTGGAGGTGTCAGTATCCCAGGGGCGCAGGCTTCCCATCACACCATCTATTCGCTCAACTTCCTGCCCATCGGCGGCTTTGTGCGCATGCCGGGCGAGAATGGAGATATAAACGACGCCGAGGGGCGTTACGATCCACAGAGTTTTGCCGCTAAACCTGCCGGCAAGCGCATCATCGTGCTGGTCGCCGGTGTCACTATGAACGTTATTCTGGCAATGATCCTCTTCACCATCGCCTATACCCTTGGCGAGCCAACTTATCCTGCTATCATCGGCCAGGTCGTTCCTGGCTCTCCGGCAGCTGTGGCCGGGCTTCGTTCTGGCGATACAATCGTTTCAGCGAACAATCATCCCGTCCAGCTCTTCACGGATCTGCAGGCAGTTGTCGGAAATGCGATTGCCGCGGACAACGGTAAGCACGCTACTGTGCCGATTACCCTGCAACTGCGCCATGCCGGTAGTTCGCAAATTGTCACGACGACCGTCAATGCTCGTGAGCATCCACCACAGGGTCAGGGAGCAATGGGGGTTACGGAGAAGATTGTCTTCGTGAGTTCTCCATTCTGGGAGGCGCCGTTCAAGGGCGTCCAGCATACGTTTAGTGTGACCGGCGATTTTATCAATTCGATTGCGCAAATGATTTCTGGGGCCGTGAAGCCCCAGGTGGCCGGTCCCGTAGGTATCGTGGAGATTACGGGACAGGTGGCCTCGAGCGTACCCGATCTCGGCTGGTGGCCAATCCTGAGCCTGACGGCTATCCTGAGCCTGAACCTGGCAATTGTCAATATTCTCCCGTTCCCCGCTCTGGATGGCGGCCGCGTCGTATTAGTATTAATAGAGTTGCTGCGTGGGGGTAAGCGTCTGAAACCTGAGCGAGAAGGCCTGATCAATTTTGTCGGCATGGCAATTTTGCTGACTTTGATGGTTGTTATTACGGTGAGCGATGTTATCCATTGGGGGTCCTATTAATCCTTCAATAGGGACGGCGATTCGCCCGCCTTTTCTAGTCATTCAATGGAGTAAAAGAATTTATGCGACGGAAAACCCGCCAAATACATGTTGGAGATGTGGCCATCGGAGGTGATGCGCCTATTGCTGTGCAGTCCATGACGACCACCTATACGCGCGACGTAGAAAGCACGGTCGCGCAGATTCATCGCCTGGAAGATGTCGGATGTGAGATAGTGCGCGTGGCCGTGCCGGAAGAAGAGGATGCCCTCGCAATCAGCGAGATCAAAAAGCGCATCCACATTCCCCTGGTGGCTGATATACACTACAAGCACAGCCTGGCGCTCGAGGCCATCCGGCAGGGTGTCGACTGCGTGCGCATCAATCCCGGCAATCTGATTAATGGACGCAAATCGCTGGAGCAGATCGTGGCTGCCTGTAAAGAGCGGGGGATTGCCATGCGCATCGGCGTTAATTCCGGCTCGATTGATGCTCTCGATCAGCGCGGCCAGATGCAGCGCATTCAGGTCAGGCTGCGTGATGATGGCGTACTGGAACGCACCGATCCTGCCGAGCAGCGCCGCAAAGAACGCGAGCAACTCGCGGAACGCATGGTCAATAAAGCCCTGGAATACATCGGCTGGTGTGAAGAGATGGACTTCCACGAAATCAAAGTCTCCCTGAAGTCATCCACGCCATTGACAGCAGTCGAAGCCTATCGCCGGTTTTCGCAGCGTTCGGACTATCCATTGCATCTGGGCATCACCGAGGCCGGGACAGCCGTCACGGGGGCGGTCAAATCTGCCGTCGGCCTTGGCTTGCTGCTGGCCGAGGGCATTGGCGATACCATCCGTGTCAGCCTGAGTGCCGAGCCAGAGGAGGAGATTCCCGTCGCCTATGAAATCCTGCGTTCGCTCGAATTGCGCAACCGCGGCGTCACCTTCGTTTCATGCCCTTCCTGCGGGCGCGTCGAGATTGACGTGATCGGCGTTGCTAACGAAGTCGAAAAACGGCTCGCCAGGGTGCAGACTCCCATTCACGTAGCGGTGATGGGTTGCGTCGTCAACGGCCCCGGCGAATCGCGCGATGCCGACGTGGGTCTTGCCGGTGGCAAGGGACGTGGCGTGATCTTCCGCAAGGGCGAAGTGATCAAAACGGTGCCAGAAGATCAGTTCCTGGACGCGGTGCTGAAAGAGGTAGCCAGTCTCTTGCCCGAACGCGAGGCAAAACTGGTCTATCCCGAAGGGGGCATCAAAGAGACGGCCGGTGTGCATCGCACCCGCGATGAGGGTATCGGGACAACTATAGCGAAATCTTGATGAGAGGATGAAAAAGGCGGCTTCTCAACGAAGCCGCCTTTTTAGTGGGCGATACAGAACTCGAATCTGTGACCTCCGCCATGTCAAGGCGGCGCTCTAACCAACTGAGCTAATCGCCCTTACCGGACAGGAACAATAATAGCATTGCTGCTGATTGTTGTCAAGCAGATTTTGGCGAAAAAGTAGGGATAGATCGGTCTTCTTTCTCAGGCCTGGTACCTATTGATTACCCTGCTCAGGCCAGGGCGGTACATCAAAACCGCGGCTTCGCAAAAACTGCTCGAACCAGAGCAGCGAATCCGGTTTCTTGGATGATGTCTGATTATCCGCGCGATAAAAGCGCACGTAGAGTGGTAAAGATGGTCCCAGCCGCTCAATCAGGCGCTTGACCCGTGCTTCGGCCTTATCCCAATGACCGCGAGCCGCCCCATCTCGCCAGCTATTAAATGCCTCGTCGTGCAGTTCAATGATATCCAGCAATGCCGGGTCATCTATGTAGCGTTCGGCGAACCGGCGAGCAATGGTAGCATGTCGATTGCCGCCGGTGGGCAACGACTGATTCACCTGGTACTTGAGGGTATCATGAATCAGGGTGATCAAGCGTAGCTTGCGACGTTCCTCCGGCGTGCTGGCGAAGCGGTCAATATTGGCCAGCACATCGGCGATATGATACATAATTTGTCCCTCGGAATGTCCCGGTCGGGTCCAGCCCCACACCACACCCTCCTGCCATTCGGGGTCAGCGGCTATCTTTCGTTCCAGGTCTGTCTCAAGTTGAAATGGGAGTTCCATGCCTGTACCATCACATCCTCCTTCAATGTTTCTCTGCTTATTAATACGAGTAGTTGTAGTTGCAGGTAGCAGGACAGTCATGTTGCGATCATATCCTGGAACGGGTGGTTCCTTTCCTGGTTATAGAACATGAGGTCCCTGTCCCTAAAGAGGAAACCACTTAAGGCTCTTCTTGCTGTGATGAATCGTGCGTATGTAGGAGAGACACCATGTGACTCCTTTAGAAAAAGACAAACTGATCTTGCTTACTCAGCGATATCCCCCAATTCTCCGTCAGCGAAAATATACCTATCTCGCGCTTGTGTGGCAAAAGCGGTAAGACAAGCAACTGATGTGACATAAGTAAGTATAAATACTCAACCAATTGATGTCAAGAGAGATAGGTACATACCGAATTTGTGCAAAATGCATGACCAAAAGATCACCATGTTCGTTTTGCGTTAAAATCCATCCCGAAGTTGCCGATCTTTCTAGTAAGATTAGAATTTTGGTATCTCAATTCTGATGCCTTGAAATTTTTTTTAACCCGGTGTTATACTTTGACGGGGGATAGGGGTTTATTAATATATTTGCGCATTTCTCATGAACAAAAAGGCCTCTTTAACTCGCAAAGCTTGCCGTATGCTGGCTCACGGACTTAGATGGATGAAACGAAAATGGGAACAAATGCGTAAGTAGCAACGTCTAGCATTATGGATTATTTTTCGTCGAAAAGCTAATCACGAAGGGGCTATTGATCCAATGCATATTTCGAGGTCCCGGCCAATCGTGCGTTACAGGAAGCCGTCCTCCGAGTTGAATGATAGACGGCGCATGCTGCATATCCTGGCAATCTTGTTCTTTTTTGCCCTGATCTGGCTAGCAATGGGGAATGCTAGCGCCGGTACGTTCAACCATACCAGTCCTGGCGTCGATTATAGTTGCAGCCAGGCATATTTTTCACCCGATGGTAATCCATTTCCTCTCTGCCCAGGTCCCTACCCTGGTGGGGGCAATTGTGTCTGGTGGGCATGGGAGCAGTGGCATTTACTTGGCTATAATCTTCCACTCAACTGGGGCAACGCCGCCGATTGGATCGTCGATGCGGAGCGTTTTGGTCTGCCGATTGGCACAACCCCGCGCGTTGGCTCGATCGCGGTCTTCCCACGCGCCGATGGTGTATGGGCATTTGGCACCGCGGGGCATGTGGCCTTTGTCACCTGGGTAAGCCCCGATAGCTTAACGTTTAACGTGACCTATCAGAACTACGGCGACCCTACACCTATGTTCATCGGCAATGGCTATAACGTCTCCGTTATCAATCAGCCGAGTTATCAGGATGGCGAACTGCGCTTTATCTATTTTCCCAAAGTGATCGATCCCACGCTATTTGAACGCCTGCCGGGTGTGAATGGCAATGGAGTTGCCCAGGTATCTTCAGTGAATAACATGCTCATGAGCAGTGTTACTAGCAGCGGTTCGCTGGCAAGTAGCGAACTTGCGCTGGGTTTACCCCCCGGGTCATATGACCAGGAATTCAGCGCCGACTTTACCGGCAATGGCCTTACCGATCTGCTGCTCTATAATCGCCAGCAAGGACGCCTGGATGTACTTACCTTGCAAGATAAACTGTTGCCGAACTATGCTCGCCTGGCGCATGACAGGGTGCCGAACGATACGCAGGAGGCCGCCATACCGCAGCGAGTTAGCCTGAGCGACAAGACAACACCCGTCAATGGCTGGGGGTCGAACCTGGACATTCGTATAGGAGATTTTGATGGAGATGGCCATGCCGATATCCTGCTGTACGATCTTGTGACAGGCAAAATACAACTGATCAGCTTGACGCCCGAACTCACGATAAAGAAACATGTAATTCTTCCAGGTTGGGGTCCTGGCTGGGAACTATATGTTGGGCAATTCGATGGTAAGCGCAGTGGCGTCTTCATGTACAATCGCTTCGCTGTTCCCCAGCCAAGTCCGCTTCCCAGCCCGACACCGAATCCCAGCCCGAGTGGAACGCCGGGTCCCAGCCCAAGCCCATCACCAAGTCCGAGTCCCAGTCCGTCCCCTACTCCGAGTCCCAGCCCGTCTCCGACGCCAAGTCCGAGTCCGAGTCCGACCCCGAGCCCATCGCCCAGCCCCAGTCCGAGTCCAACCCCAAGTCCGACTCCTACGCCGGTTCCGAGTGAGGTAGTTCCAAGTCCAACGCCAACTCGGACTCCGAGTCCGAGTCCAACCCCGAGTCCCAGTCCCAGCCCGACGCCAAGTCCAACCCCATCGCCAACACCACGGGCAACCCGGACTCCGACGCCTGGTGCGACTCCTACAAAAGTTCCGACAAGAGGGCCTGTGCCGTCTCAAACAGCGAGTCCTACAGAATCTCCGTCGCCTGATCCAACCGGGCCAGCGCAGGGCAGTAACATAATAATGGATGTGAACTATGGTTCCACGCAGGACTATAGTGATTTGACCTATCTTAGCGGTCCTCCGGGGGCTACTTCGCAGTCGCAGCTGACTGCCGATGTGATGGTGGTCGATTTCAACAATAACTTTGGTATCAGTCATGTCCAGAAGTATGGTCTCCTGTATAATTCCTGGGAGGTTTATGTAGGCCGCTTTGTAAATCCTCAGCAAGATGGCGTCTTTCTCTATGATCGTAACTCAGGAGACGCCCGCATCATGGATTTTACCGGCGATTTGGAAATAACCAACTATCACGAATTGCACAACCTGCAAGGAAACTGGGAAGTGCATACCGGTGATTTCAACGGTTCGGGCCGCGCCCAAGTACTGCTTTATGATCCGAGCAGTGGCGATGCACAATTCCTGGTCTTTACCCCCAAACTTACCCTGGCGAATCAGAAGAGTCTCTCATCACTTGGCAGCAATCTCGTACTCTATGTTGGCCACTTTGGTATGCCGGCGTTGAGTGTGATGCTCTATGATCCACAGGCGGCCCAGAGTACCTTCATTGCCTTTGATTCGTCGCTTGATGTTGCACGCCAGGTTACTGTCAACAGTTGGGATCAAAGCTGGCAAATTCTGATAGGCGCTTTTCTTGATCGTTCGCGTTGCCTTGCCGATCACACCTGTGCTACCGGTGACGACATCCTGTTGCTGAATCGCAGCCTGGGTGAGTTACAGCAGTATATCTTCTCCTTTGGGAACCAGTACAATGTATTCGATAATCGTTCGCAATCCTTTTTGCGCGACGGGGTAGCCCCACAGGGAGTCCTTTCGCCGGTTGATACCACTACCTTTGGCCTGGTAATCACGCTTGATACTTCTATCCACGGTGAGGAGATATACTAAAAGGAGGAGGCCGATTCATCGGCCCCGCGTCCATTACTGGATTATTTTGTTCAATCTCATGATCGCGCCCCGACAGGAGCATCCTTTTAGTATATGAGGAGAGCGGGTAGGATGGGCAGAGTTCTCAAAATATGGTATCATACTCCTTACAAAAAATCTGTTGAAGCGTGAAGAGGAATTGCATGAGTCAAGAAAGTATCAATCGGCTTCGGACATGGTTATCTGAACAGGGACTGGACGCGTTTCTCGTGACACAGCCCCAGAATCGGTCTTATTTAAGTGGATGGCTTAATGATGACGTAGAGGGCGCCGGCATGCTGCTGGTAGGACAGGAACACCAGATATTACTGACGAACCCGCTCTATAAGGAAGTCGCCGAACGCGAGGCAACCGGCTGGGAAATTGTCATCCCGTCATCGCGCGAATATGCGCCTGCTATAGCGAGGCTGGCTAAGGAATATGGCTGGTCGGGCATCGGTTTCGAGGCCATGGCAATTATTTATGGCGTGTACGAAACGATACGCGCCGCAGGTGAAGAGGTTTTCACCCTCCACCCATTCAATGATAGTATTGTGAGTACGTTGCGTCTCGTCAAGCAGCCTCATGAGTTGGAATTACTGAGGCAGGCTGGGGTTATTACGGATCAGGCCTTTACGCATATCTGCCAGTGGATTCAACCCGGCGTGACGGAAAAAGAAGTGCAATTAGAGGTCGCGAACTCCATGATATCGCTAGGGGCGGATGGGCCGGCTTTTGAAACCATCGTCGCTTCCGGGCCAAATGGTTCGATGCCGCACGCGCACGCAAGCGAGCGCCGCATACAACGCGGCGAACTGATCACTATCGATATGGGCGCTCGCTATAAGGGCTATTGTGCCGATATGACACGCACCATATGCCTGGGCGAACCGGCTGAGAAGCGGATGGTTGAGATATACGATGCGGTTCTGAATGCTATGAAGACGTGCGAGGCAGGATTGCAAGCCGGTATTAAGAGCCAGGCAGCCGATGCCCTTGCGCGTTCCGCATTAGAAATGCAGGGATTGGGCGAATATTATGTACATAGTACAGGTCATGGCGTTGGTTTGCACGTGCATGAAGGACCCTCGCTTTCACAGAGAGCTCCCGAAGAAATGATACTACCTGCCGGCTCCGTGGTCACTGTCGAGCCGGGAGTCTATATTCCTGGCTGGGGCGGGGTACGCGTCGAAGATTTTGGTCTGATTACCGAAGACGGATTTGAGGCTTTCTCACACTCACCAACCCAACTTGTAATTGAGCGCTAAGGAGTTAAGCAGATGATATCGACAGGTGACCTGAAAAAGGGCATCACCATGGAATTTGAGGGCCAGCCGTGCAGCGTACTGGATTGGCAGCATGTGAAAATGGGACGCGGCGGCGCCATTGTGCGTTTGAAGCTGCGCAATTTGCGCACCGGCGCTACTTTTGATCGCACCTGTGATGCCGGCGATAAATTCAAACGTGTCTACCTGGATCGCAGCACCGTCACTTATCAATATCAAGACGGTGATCAGTACCATTTTATGGATACCAGTACCTATGACGATATCGTGTTGTCCGGCGATCAACTTGGTGATACCAAAAATTACCTCATCGACAACCTTGAACTCGATTTGATCCTGCTGGACGGAGAGCCAATATCGGTCGAACCACCTGAAAAAGTAGTGCTGCGCGTCGACTATACCGAGCCTGGTTTTAAAGGTGATACCGCTACAGGTGGCACCAAACCGGCAACAACTGAGACAGGCCTGGTGGTGCAGGTTCCCCTTTTTATCTCGACCGGTGATATGATTCGTGTGAACACGACAACGGGCACCTACGTCGAACGCGCGTAGGATGCTATACAAAACTGTTCGCAATGGAGAAGATCATGGACAGAGACAGCTATACTCCCCCTATCGAGGATGCGGAGTCAGGGGAACACTATGCCGCACAGGAAGAGCAGCCAGCAGAAGTCATCAGTATCGAGCAATTGCGCCGCCTTGTGCGCTTACTTGACCAGAGCAGCGTTTCCGAACTCGAATTGAGGCGTGTCGAAGAGGGAACACGTCTGGTGCTGCGCAAAGCAAAAGCTGATCAGAATGCCGTTCCTCAAAATGGTGCGCTACTCAGTCCGCAAAGTGTTGTCTCTACAGTACATGAAGAAGCTGAGCCAGCGCCTTCGGAGATCGAACATAAGGTCCTTGCACACCTGGTAGGCACGTTCCATGTATGGGCCAGACCCAGGGGCGGGACATTAGTAGCCGTAGGTGATCGCGTCAAAGAAGGCCAGTTATTAGGCATCATCGAATCGCTAAATGTCTTTAACGAAGTTGAAGCGCCGGCAGCGGGCCGCGTCGTCGAGATTTTTGTGCATGAGGGTCAGCCGGTAGAATATGGACAGGTGCTCATGACTATCGCCAGTCCAGTCGAAGAGTAGGCTCCGATGTTATTTTTAGATGCGCCATCAGTTTTGAGCGTTTCGCAGCTCTCTCGCTATCTGAAAGAACTGTTGGAAGTGAACGACACGTTGCAGGATATATGGGTGCAGGGGGAAGTTTCCGGTTGCAAGGTATATCCCTCGGGTCACTGTTACTTCACGCTCAAGGATGCTGAAGCTCAGTTGCATTGTGTCTTCTTTAAGTATGCGCGCCTGCGTTCCTCAGCTCCCGAACTGCGCGATGGAATGGCCATCGCCGCCAACGGTCGCATTTCATTATATGAACGCGATGGCAAACTCCAACTATACGTGGACAGCATCGAACCATTAGGGGATGGCGTCCTCTTTTTGCGTTTCGAACAGTTGAAGGCCCGCCTGGCCGCCGAAGGTCTTTTCGATATCGAACGCAAACGCCCATTGCCGGAATTTCCTTCGGCCATAGGCATTGTCACTTCCCCGCAGGCGGCTGCGCTGCGAGATATGCTGCGGGTGCTGCGCACGCGTTGCCCGCTGGCCCAGGTCATCCTCTCGCCCACGCTGGTACAGGGAGCCGAGGCCCCCGCGGCGATAGCGAATGCACTTGATTTGCTCAATGAGTATGGCGATGTCGATGTGATTATCGTTGCGCGTGGCGGCGGCTCGATAGAAGAACTCTGGGCCTTCAACGAGGAAGTGGTGGCGCGCGCTATAGCGCGTTCGCGTATTCCCGTAATCAGCGGTGTGGGACACGAAACAGATTTCACCATCGCGGATTTTGTTGCCGACCACCGCGCATCTACGCCCACCGCTGCCGCTACTGCCGCCGTTCCCGATATCTCCGCCTGGCTTGCGGATGTGCAGGCACACCGGCAAACCCTGACGGAACTCATGCAAGATATATTGATCGAACTGGCCGACGAACTGGCACGTACCGAACGTGATTTACAACGCCAGAGTCCGCAGTACCAGCTTGATCGATTGCGCCAGCAGCTTGACGATACGACCGCGCTGTTGCAAACGCGCCTGCAGCACATGCTTTCACTACGTAGTGAGCGCCTGCGCGGTACGGCATTGCAATTGCACTCGCTCAGTCCTTTGCTGACCATCGCCCGCGGCTACGCGATTGTGCGCCGTGACGCTGATAGCGCCGTTGTAACCAGCACGCAACAGGTTGAGGCAGGTAACGAAATAACGATTCAGGTAACCGATGGACTTATCCATGCGCAGGTTCAATGATGAATCAATGAGGATAGAACAATGGAAACACTCACCTTTGAAGAGGCATTCGCGCAGCTTGAAGCGGCTGTAGCGGCTTTACAAGACGGGCAGATGCCCCTCGAACAGGCGTTGCGTCATTATGAAGAGGGTATGAAACTGGCGCACTATTGCAACGAACTGCTACAAAAAGCAGAACTTCGCGTGCAGCAATTGCGTGTTAATGATGAAGGGGTACCGGTGGTTATTCCGTTTGAAGCCGAATGAAGCCTGAAGAATCAAACCAACAGCATGAAGACTATCTTTGACAATCAAATCCTGATCGCTGCTTTCGCGGCCTGGGCGATTGCGCAGCTATCGAAGGCGCTATTTGAGCTATTGCGATACCGGCAGCTCAAGCTCAGTCGCCTCGTCTCATCCGGCGGCATGCCCAGTTCGCATTCAGCGCTGGTCACCGGCCTGGCCACGGCGACGGGGCGTGTCACGGGCGTTGCTTCTGCCTCTTTTGCCATCACCATCGTCCTGGCGAGCATCGTGATGTATGATGCCGCGGGTGTTCGTCGCGCCGTCAGCATCCAGGCGCGTATCCTCAATCAAATGATTGACGAGGCTTTCCAGGGCAAACCTTTTGCTGAAAAGCGCCTGCGCGAACTGATCGGCCATACTCCCTTACAGGTGATTGTTGGCGGGCTTCTCGGCATTGGTGTAGCGCTCATCCTCACTGCATAGCCGGCAGGGGACCGGAAGGCGCCATTCTGGTTTTATTTTTCCATCCATGGCATTTATCCTCCGATAAGTTCGTGCCTTAATCTCTACCTCGTTGCTAATTTTTATGGTATACTTTCGCACAAGATAAATTCCATTTATCTTCCACTCTTTTTTGTAATTCAGAATTTTAAGGAAGGAGGTGTTGTACACAAAATAGCAAGCAATCGGTGTATGCGCATTATTCTCCAATCCTGCTTTTGCGCTGTTCTACACATTCGGAAGTGAGCAGCGTAGCAGCAATTCAACTCATTAGTGTGTTGAACAAACGCCACAGTTAGACGTGGTACAATGGAGGGACACCACTATGGCTTCAACAAGTTTCCGCGAAGTTACTACTGAGGCAACGATCGAAGAGAAGAAGAAACTCCGCAAGGAGTTCAGAGTCTTCGATATGATTTTTATCACGATTGCCGCTATCATCGGCATCGATACGCTCGGTGCGGTTTCCTCTAATGGGGGCCAGGCCCTCACCTGGCTGGTTATCTCGGCGATCACGTTCCTTCTTCCTTATGGCCTGCTCACTGCTGAACTCGGCACGACCTTTACCCAGGAGGGTGGCGTTTACGAGTGGTGCAAAATGGCAGGCGGGCGTTATTTCGCATCCCTGGCCGCCATGCTCTACTGGATCTCCAATCCGCTGTGGGTTGGTGGAACCCTCTCGGTGACGGCTATAGCGGCTATTGCGACCTTCTTCTTTGGTAACGCAAACTACCAGATCGGTGGGAGCGCTACAACCAACGCCATTTTTAGAATTATTGTCGCCCTCATCTTCATCTGGGGCGTGACCTGGTCGGCCATTTTGTCGCTGCGTGTTGGCAAGTGGCTCTCAGTCTTTGGTTCCTATGCCAAATTTGCGCTGTTCGCGGTATTTGCCGTACTTGCCATCGTCTTTCTTGCCGGCGGTCACTCCACCGGCGATCACCTGACATTTGCCGATTTAGCACCCTCCGCAAACTGGTACGCTATCCTGAGCGCCGTGATTCCGGTGTTGATTTTCCAGTGGGTCGGCTTTGAGCTGCAGAACGGCGCGGGCGAAGAAATGGTCAATCCCCAGCGCGATGTGCCGCGCGCTATTATCCGTGCTGGCATTATCGCGGTCATCGCCTATGCTATTCCTATCACGGTCATCCTCTTTACCCTGCCGAAGTCGCAGCTTACCAATGTCGGGAGTTTCCTGGCTGCATATAAGACGGTCGCGGCAGTCTTGCCGTCGTTTCTCGCCACGGGCCTTGGCTGGCTCGTTGCTCTTGCTATCGTGCTGAGCCTGGCCTCTAGCGGTGGGTCCTGGATCATTGGCGCCGACCGCACTTATGCCATTGCGTCACTGGATCGCACCGGCCCCGCTTTCCTGGGTCGATTCAGTGGCAGATACGGTACGCCGATTGTCGTGAATACCATGTCCGGCATCGTGGCATCTATAGCTATGATCGCGGCCATCTTGATCACGGCATTTGGGAGTGGCAACATTACGACGCTCTTTGGACTGGTGTTTGGCTTCGTTGTCTCGACAACAACGCTTTCCTACCTGTTCATTTTCCCGGCGTTTTTCTTACTGCGTCTCCGCTATCCCGATGTTCACCGGCCCTATAAAGTGCCGGGTGGGATGGTAGGCGCGGTCATTGTGACGCTCCTGCCCCTGCTCTATGCGGCTTTTGCCAGCTACTTCATCCTTGTACCCACCGATGCCACTGTTGCGAACAATGGCGTCACCCGGCTCACCTATGAATTGACACAGTTCATACCGCTGGCTATCATTGTCCTGCTCACGACCGTCTTCTACATCTGGGGACACCTGGAGAAGCGGAACAAGGATGTGGTAGTCGAGGTCAACCTGGCCGAGCAAGGTTTTGAGGGGTTAAGTGGCGTTGCAGGCGATTAATCGCTAGACGCTTTCTTTTCCTTGTGCTATGCTTGTCAAAATGATTGGCGAAGAAAGGTAAGCATAGCACAAGGATTTTTTCATGGCTTCCCCTACAACACGGCAAAAATCGTTCCCATTTGTACCAATCCTGTTAAGCATTGGCGTCTCTGCCGGTCTGACCGCCCTTGCCATGCGTTTCTATCGTCGCCCGTATGAAACGTTGCTCGACGCCGCGCGTGTCGGCATGCGTTTGAGTGGTATGCGCGAAGAAACTATAGATGTGGCGGGCCTTCGCATGCATTTCTACAGCGCCGGAAGGCGAGGCGATCCTATCGTCCTGGTGCATGGCCTTGGCAGCTCAGCTGAAACCTGGGGGCCCCTGATGTGGCTGCTCAGCAAAGACTTTCTCGTCTATGCCCCCGACATGCCCGGCTTTGGCAAGACACCCATAGCGCCCGAAGGAGTCAATATCTCTACCCATGTCCTCTACCTGGAGCGCTTTCTCGATGCGCTTGGCCATCCGCGTGTGATACTCGCCGGCAATTCGTTGGGGGGTTGGATTGTCACGCGTTTTGCCGTGGAACATCCAGAGCGTGCCCAGCACCTGTATTTGCTGAATAGTGCCGGTTTGCGCCGCGAAGGACTCAACTCACCCTACGCAGTTGATCGTGACTCGGCTCGTCGTTCTATAGAATATATTTATGGCCGCTCTCTGCCGCTGCCTGGCTTTGTGCTGGATGCCGTCGTGCGCAATTCCCAGCAACCGGCCTATGCAGGTTTCATTCATGGGTACGATCCGTCCGAGGAGCTGGATAACGTACTCGCGCAGGTGAAGACTCCCACGACCATTATCTGGGGCGAGCAAGATGGCCTGTTCCCCGTCTCTATTGCCCATGAATTCCACGCCGCGATATCCAACGCTGAACTTGTACTCCTGCCTGGCGCCGCGCATATGCCTCAAACGCAGGCTACCAGAAAGGTGGCGGAAATCATTATGAAAGAGATGGGCGTCGAAGCGGTCGGATGATCTAAGGGTCTTTATCCAACCTTCGCCACAATAAAATCCGCCAGCTCGCGTATATGCCGCTCAGCCGGAACGTAGATGCCGCCCGATTTGTAGGCCTTCGAACGCATGCTCAGTTGTGCCCACTCGCATACCTCCCAGTCCTGGCGATTGACGATATCGAAGACCTCGACCGCGTCCATTGGATCAAAGCCGGGCTGGCTCATGGCGCCGGGATCGAAAAGCCATTCACATATTACCTGCGTGCGTCCAGGCTCCTGGGGAAGCAGTGTATGGATAACAACATGATCGTCGAGCAGGTTCACCAGCATATTCGGCAGAATAACGATGCCATAGTAGCGGCGTCGATCTTCCGGGAGCAGTCCCGGCAAAGGGGGGCGGCTGGCCTTGCCTGTAATAGTGAACGCCTCGACATCCTCAGCAAGCATCGCTGCATCTCCATCCATGTAGGTCTTGCCTGAGCGAAAGCCTGGCAGGAGATGGCAGAGTTCGGGGTGCATCGGCCCGCAGTGATAGCACTCCATAAAATTCTCAAGGATGAGCTTCCAGTTCGCCTGTATATCATAGGTGATCGTCTTACCGACCCGTAAACGCTCCAGACCATAGCGGGAGAACGGCTCGTAGCTGCCGAAACGCTCTACAACCGGCGTCGTAACCTGCTCCGCAACCGGCGCCGGATCGTCTGCGAGGTTCAACCAGATAAATCCCTCCCAGGTCTCCAGGGCTACCGGAAACAGGCCAAAGAGCCTGCGGTCAAATTGCTCATCGTTCAGGACGTTCGGCGCCCCGATCAGCTGCCCATTGAGTCCATATGTCCAGGCATGATAGCGGCACTGGATAGACCCTTTCAGTTGTCCGGCGGCTTCCGTGCATAACCGAGCGCCCCTGTGACGGCATACATTGAGAAACGCTTGCAGCCCGCCCTTGCGGTTGCGCACCACGATGATACTTTCATATCCTATGGTAACGGTCCGGTACGCGCCAGGAACAGGAAGCGCCTCGGCCCGACCCGCGCAAACCCACATCTCTGAAAAGATGCGCTGCTGTTCAAGTTCGTAAATTGCCGGGTCATAGTAATAGCGCCCCGGAAGCGTGGAAAGGAAAGGAGCCTCTGAACGAACTGTCGTAGTCATGTAATGCACCTCGCATGTGGCTATCGTCCATTGATATGGTTTTCGGCGGTTACGATGGAGTGGGGAGTCCATCTTAGAGGCATTATACGACAGGAACCGCAGGGTATTCCAGGGGTTGATCAATTGCTTACTGGTCAGACCCATTAGTACTTTTCGATAGGTGAAAGTATCACTTCATGTTCCATTCATGCGATAATAGGGAACGTTGAGATACTGTACGGTGCGCAATGTGGCGGCGGCAGGACAGGGACGAACCGCTGTCCCTACAGGACGAGGCGAATCCCCGATTCGGTCGTCAAAATTCACCAGGCCATTGCGATAAGTCGGCAAGTTGGAAGAATGCTTGTAAGCAGAAGTTTCTCATGTTATACTTTTTAGGCGTCGAGTTTTACCTTGATTTTTGTTAGCAGGGAGCTATTGTCGATGGAGCCGCAAAACTCCTATGAGCCACTCGGTTCTGAAATCAGCCGGGCAGGGAAGGCTGAAAGCAAACCACAACTGGAGCTACTCTCAATTAACGACCTGGCTCGTTGCTGCTCCGAAGAAACGAATAAGTTTCTCAAGCAAAGCGCTTCGAATGATCGCTACTGCTTAGAGCTATTTCGCCGCGCCATCACTCGTCATGATGACGATGCCTGGGCCTGCATCTACCAGCAGTATGCGCCTCTGGTGCTTACCTGGGTCAATCAGCACCAGAGCGCGGCGCCATTGTTGGGCCAGGATGGAAGTGGGCCGCTTGTGAATGCCGCTTTTGCCAAGTTTTCACAGGCCCTCACCCCTGCCAAAATGGATAACTTCGACTCACTGGCAGCGATTTTGAAATATTTAAAAATGTGCGTGCATAGCGTCATTGCCGACGAGGTGCGCTCGCGGCAATCGCGGCAGTATGAAGAGACATTGGAATTGATCGAGAATGAACCGGCGTCAGAGGACCCAGCCGATGATGTTGTTTCCACTATCTCGGCGCAGGGATTGTGGCAGGTCATTCAAGAAGAACTCAACGGGGAAGAAGAGCGCGTGCTGATCTATCTTGCCTATATTCACGGCATGAAGCCCAGCGAGATCAGCAGCCAGCACCACCGCCTGTTCCCGACGGTAGAGGATGTCTATCGTATCAAACGCAATGTGTTAGAGCGATTGAGACGGAATCGCCGTCTACAAACGTTATTTAAACATCAACATCTGTAACGATCAAATGATCTTGCAATATTTGCTGTGCTTTCAAATGCGCGCAAGCGCAGATACTAAAATAGCAAATGTGTTCGTTTATTCTGTTGAAAAGGACAAAAGAAGCCTGCCGGAGACGTGCGGTTTACTGGAGACAAGGGGAGAGGTCGCCTGTATCACGCGCGTGCCATGCCGGTGGGGATGGTCTGGCCTCTTTACGAAGTGGACTGTGACCATCTGATCACTATCCTATAGTAAAAGGAAACGCTCATGGAGTGTAGTGAACCTGGAACTATTCGCGATGAAGAACTGCTGGCATATCTGGCGGGGGAGAGAGTACGGCCGGCCGTTGTGCAGCATCTTGGACATTGTCCGCATTGTTCGGCGCAGCTAGCAGAGTACCGCAGAATAGAACATACGCTTGTCAATAAACTCTACCGGTGGGATTGCCCATCGAATCTCACGCTGGGCGAGTACCAGTTAGGGCTGCTCGATAAGGAACATGCCATGGCTGTCAGGCTGCATCTGAGCCAGTGCGTGCTTTGTGCCGCCGAAGTAGCAACCCTCACCGAATTTCTTGCCGATGATCCAATCCTCGTTGAGCGTGTGCCTGTTCGTCCCTCCTCCCTGAATAATCATCGTCCGGCTGCCCAGGAAGTCAGAAGTGTGCTGGATCGCCTGGCGGAGCGTTCGCGCGAGCAAGTGCGGCGTATCAAAGCAACCCTGCTGCCACCGCAGCCTCGTTTTGCCTACCAGCGCAATGTGGCTCAACCCTCCGTCTGGCCGCGTCGCTATACTGCCGAGGATGTCAGTATTTCTATCCAGGTCGAGCGGGCTGCCGGTCGCAAGGAAGATGTACAATTGATAGGATTCGTCACACGCAAGGGAGCCACGTTGGAAGCATTGCAGGGCATTCCGGTCCTTCTTTCCTTGCAATCGGATGCCGTCTACACGCAAAATATCGATGAACTCGGTAATTTCGTCTTTTCCTCGATCTCTCCCGCAACCTATACGCTGGAGTTGCAGTTGCCGGAAAGTACGATTGTGATCGAACAACTTCCGGTCACTTTGCAGGATTGATGAAAGAGTTGACTATTATGCCGCCAGCCCCTACAATGTCCATTGTAGGGGCTGTTTTGTGAACCCCGAGATCATCTTTCACAGGACCTGCCCCGTAATTTGAGATGCATAGACATACAATGTACAATCCAGGTGAATTAGCGGAAGCCTTGCTTGCATGACACCTCAAGACCTGTTTGCCACGCTACTTGATATGGATGAGGAAGAGGGGCGGCATGTACTGCGAACTGAGATCCCCGCGTATGATAGCGCCTCGATTGATGTGCTGGTGGAATTGATGAAGCGCGAGGCGGACCGCCAGTGGGTCAAAGATTCGCAGCGCTCGTTTGTGATGGCCGGTTACCTGCTGTGTATTGGCGATCTGCTGCGTGATAAATATGTACACGCGCTTGGGTTAATGGCCCGTGGTGATGCGCTGCGACGTATGGATCGAGACAACGATGCGCTGCCATTTTTGGATGCTGCCGGAGAGGAATTTCTCGCAATCGGCGATGAGGTGGGCTGGGCGCGAACTCGTATTGGGCGTGTCAGCGCCTGCCTGCGCTTGAATCGCACGACCGAGGCGCTGCGCGACGCAGCTGCCGCCCGCGAAGTCTTTGTACGTCATGGGAAGCTGCTGCGGGCCGGGCAAATTGATGTCAATGCAGCGCTCATCAATTACGAGCTGGGTCAATACGACCAGGCTTTGCGTCTCTTCGACCGCGCAATTGAAACATACACACGCCAGGGGGAAGGCGTTGATCTCCATATCGCCCGCGCGCGCGGCAATAAGGCTATTACACTCGCGGCGATGGGGAGATTTCGCGAAGCCGTAGCATTGCATGAGCAAGCGCGTGCCACTTTTGCCAGGCACCGGGGCCAAGAAATCTCTGTAGCGCGAGAAGAATTAAACATCGCCCAGATTTATGCCGCCCAGGGCCATTATAGTCCGGCCCTACTGCTCTTCAATCGCAGTCGCGCAAACTTTCTGCAACACAATATGCTATCGGAAGCAGCTGAAGTCGCCCAGCAGACCTGTCTTTGCCTGTTGCGCTTGAATCGCGCTCAAGAAGCCTACGAGCTTGCCGGTGAGACAATTAAGTATTTTCGCACGTCGAAGCACCAGAATCGCCATAATCTTGCCCACTCGCTGATGTATCGCGCTGAAGCTGCTATGTTGATGGGCGATGTGGGTGGGGCCGATGAGATGCTACAAGAGGCGAGCAATATTCTCGAATCGATCGGCTTTATGGCTCTGGCGACGGTTGTGCGATTGAAAAAGGCCGAACTCTACTTTGCCGATGGTCAACTGGAAGCGAGCTTACGTGAGGCCCGTCATGTGGCCGATGCTTTCGCGGACCAGGAAGCCTTGCCCCAGCTGGCACGTGCCTCGCTGCTCCAGGCTCGCATTGCCGCGACGCTTGGTGATACCGCGACGGCGGGTGATCTCTGCGACCAGGCGCTCGATATCGCAAAGGGTCAGGGACTGCTTGAAATGCAATATCTCTGCTATTACCTGCTTGGCCAGATTGCCGAATATCATGATGATCTGGAGACGGCGGCAGGCTATTATGATCGCGCTATCCAGGGCATTGATGATGTACAGAGCCTCCTGGTGATGGATGAACGCAGCACGTTCTTACAGGATAAAGGCGATGTGTACCGGCGCGCGATCATCCTGGCGCTGAGACGCGGGAATATCGATAGGGCGCTTGTCTATGTCGAAAAGGCCAAATCTCGCGTCCTTGGCGATTACCTGCGCAACAACATAGATATTCGCCTGCGGGCCGGAGATAAGGCGAGCGAGGCGATTCTTGAAGACCTGGCGCGGCTGCGTGAAGAACAGGCCTGGTATAGCTCGCTGGTCTACGAGTCGGAACAGGAAGGTAATCTGAGCGATACAGCCATCATGCGTATTCGCGCTATGAAGCCTGGAGAAGCGCGGCGCGAGATGCAGAAGCGCGAACGCTATATTGAGCGCCTGCTGGAACAGATGCAGCTGCGCCTGGCCGGAGACCTGGTGTCGCGCCCGCGCACAAAATGGACGGATAGTATCGTCACTTCGCTGTGGCCCAAACTTGAGCGCTCGATGATCATACTGGAATATTACCTGACCGGGCAGGACCTGTATATTTTCCAGCTTACTCGCGATGGTATCGATGTACAGGTTGTTGCGGGAGCCGTTCCCAAAGTGGAGCGCCTGCTCTCGCTCTGGCGCGTCAACCTGGAACTGGCGGCGCAGGCGAGCGGCGCGCAGGATCGCGCCCAGGCCTTCGCAGGCCTGCAAGAGAACAGCCTGGGATTGTTGCAGCGGCTTTACGATCTCCTGCTCAAGCCGGTCTCCCATGCCCTCGAAAGGCGCGAACACCTGACGATCATTCCTTACGGCATGCTGCATTACCTGCCCTTCCATTGCTTGTTTGATGGCGTGCAATTTGTAGTGGAACGCCTCGACGTTTCCTACCTGCCTGCTGCCGCGCTGCTAGATATCTGCCGCCAACGGGGGCAGCGTATCGCGGCAAAAGGCGTACACCTGCCGGATTCGCTGGTGATGGGGATAAGCGATGGCGGTCGCCTCGCCTTTGCGGTGCAGGAAGCTGAGGCTGTGGCGAAGCGTCTGGGCGCCCCATGCTTGCTGAATGAAGCAGCAACTACTACCATCTTGCAGCAGAAGGGGGCGCGCAGTCCTATCGTTCATATCGCGGCTCACGGCCTGTCGCGCCTCGATGCCCCGAACTTTTCGCACATCAAGCTCGCGGATCGCCAGCTCAGCACCATCGAAGTGTTCAACCTCGATCTCTCATCCTGTTCGCTGGTAACCTTGAGCGCCTGCGAAACGGGACGCGCCATGATCGGCGGTGTTGACGAGGTAATCGGCCTGGGACGGGGTTTCCTGTACTCCGGCGCGGCCTCGCTGTTGCCGACACTGTGGAAGGTTGACGATGCCAGCAGCGCGGAACTGATGGAAATGTTTTACCAGGCCCTGCTCAGCGATTATAGCAAAGCTGCTGCCCTCGCCGGCGCCCAACGCGCTTTCCTAGCACGTGCGCGAACCTCCATTCGCCCCTATCGCGTGCATCCGTACTTCTGGGCGGCATTTCATCTGATAGGCGACCCTGGCAAGTTATAAAGGAATGAGGAATCGTCATGAAGTACCTGGCGCCGGAGTATGTCTATACGCCTCAAGGCTTGCAGGCCGGTATGGTTATCTCTGTCTCTGACGAGGGGTTCATCGCAGATGTTACAAATGCGAAGGAACAGGTCGATGGCTCCTCAAAGATTGAGATGCTTCCAGGTGTCGCGCTCCTGCCAGGCTTCGTGAATGCGCACAGCCATGTTTTCCAGCGCGCCTTGCGAGGTCATACCCACCGTCCTCTTTCGCGACAAGATACGTTCTGGACGTGGCGGTATGCCATGTACGCGGAAGCGCAGCGTCTGAACCCTGATCTACTCTATGCGCAGGCCCTGAACGCGTACCGTGAAATGCTGGCGGCAGGCTATATCAGTGTGGGTGAATTTCATTACGTTCATCATCAATCAGGCGGGCAGCCCTACGCGAACCCAAATGCGATGGCAGAGGCCATCTTACAGGCGGGGCATGACGCGGGCATTCGCGTCGTCTTGCTCATGACGGCCTATGCCCAGAGCGGCTTTCACCAGCCGCCAGAGGAAGGCCAGCGCCGCTTCTGTGATGCCTCGGTTGAAGCTTTTCTTGAGCGCGTCGAGGCTTTGCGCGTGACGGGCATTCCTATTGGCATCGCGCCGCATTCTGTGCGGGCCGTACCCGAATCCTGGTTTCGTGCCATTATCGACTATTGCCGTAGCTATCACCTGCCCATGCATATTCATGCTGACGAGCAGATGGCCGAGATCGAGCAATGCCGGGCCGCCTATGACTGTACTCCCATAGAACTATTGGAGCGTTTCGGCGCGCTGGATTCGTTGACGACGATTGTTCATGCTACCCATGCCAATGCCACAGAGATCGAACTGCTCGCGCAGCATGGATGTACGGTATGCGTCTGTCCAACCACCGAGGGCGATTTAGGTGATGGCATCGCGCCTTATGCAGAACTGCTCGCCGCGCGGATTCCGCTGGCGATTGGCTCGGATAGCAATACGCGCCTCGATCCCATCGAGGAGTTGCGCTGGGCCGAATATACGGCTCGCATGCGCTACCAGCGGCGCCGGGTCCTGGTTGCCGGGAAAATGGCCTCTCCTGGTCCGCTTTTGCTCGCGTATGGCACGCAAATGGGAGCAAAGTCCCTTACCTTAAAGACAGGGACAATTGCTCCCGGAATGAGCGCCGATTTTGTTGCCATAGACCTGGAACATCCTTCGCTATCGGGCTGGACTCCAGAAGATTTCCTGGATGTCCTGTTCTTCGGAGCGGCAGCGGATGTTATTAAACAGGTGTGGGTGCAGGGGAACAGCGTGAAAATTGGATAGGAAAATCCTCATCTTCTTGCTTTCCTCGGCTTCTCCTCGGGCTTCGGTTCCAGCGCCGGCACCTCTTCGATGCGCCGCAGCGCCTCCGCGATGGCGCGTTCCAATTGTGGATCGAGACCCCTGGTATAGTCCTGTGGCGCGATATCGACCTCGATGTCGGGATCGGTACCGTAGTTTTCTACGCGCCAGCCTACATCCTTAAACCAGAAGGCGAATTCTGGCTGCGTGGTCACCGTACCATCAACCAATCTATGGCGCGCGCTAATGCCGATAACGCCGCCCCATGTGCGCATGCCGATGAGTGGCCCCAGACCCATCAGTTTGAAGCTGTGGCTGAAGATATCGCCGTCTGAACCCGCGTGTTCATTGGTGAGCGCTACCATAGGCCCGCGTGGTGACTCGTAAGGATAGCCCGTTGGCTGCCCCCAGCGCCGGAATGAATAGGCGACGCGTCGTCGAGTCAATTTCTCAAGCAGCAGCCCCGAAACATTACCCCCGCCATTCCAGCGCACATCGACGAGCAGCGCGGGATAATCGAATTCCGCCAGGTAGCTGCGGTGAAATTCGGCGTAGCCGTTCGCTCCCATATCAGGAATATGGATGTAGCCGACACGTCCCTGCGATGCCTCGTGTACGATGCTGCGGTTGCGCTCTACCCACTCGCGATAGCGCGCATCCCATTCGCTCTCCAGGGCTTTCACTGTAATCACGCGAATTTCTCCAGTGGCTGCTTCCTCGATGGTCAGCTGCACCTCGTTCTCGGCCTGATTGACCAGCAGTTCCTGCGGACTACGATTCGGCCCGACGCGCTGGCCGTTAATAGCAATGATTGCATCCCCTTCGTTGACATTCAATCCCGGCCCGGTCAGCGGTGAGGTTTCCATTTCATTCGCGGGGTCGCCCTTGACGATGTGCGCGATACGATAGCGCTCGCTTTCTGCATCATAGCTCCAATCAACACCCAGGAATCCCTGCCGGTAATAGGGGCCGCGCCGGTATTCCCCGCCAAATTCATAGGCATGGGAAGTTCCCAGTTCGCCCTGGATTTCCCAGAAGAGATCGGAAAGTTCCGCACGCGAGCTAACACGCTCCAGTAGTGGGGCATATTGTTTATAGACCGCGTCCCAATCGATGCCCGACATATCCTCCGTCCAGAATTGCTCGCGCTGGAGCCGCCACGCCTCGGCAAACATCTGATTCCACTCTGCTGCCGGTTGCACCGAGACTTTCACACGATGCAGATCAATCCAGCCACTTTCACGACCTGGCTCCTTCTTTTCCCCCTTTGGGGGTTTGTCGCCCGCTTTGAGCACGCGCAAACGATGATGCGCCCTGTAAATCATCGTCTTGCGGTCGCGTGAAAGATCGAAGCCGCTCACTTCTCCCGTGAGATATTCCACTTTGTGGGCTGCGAAGTCGTAATACTCGATATGTCCTTTGGGGTGCGGGTCGTCCGTAGGCTGGTGAAGAGTCCCCGTAATAGGAAATGACAGGAATAAAGCCTTGCCCTTGATACCGAGCACCGCGCTGTAACGTCCTTCTGCTACCGGGAAAGGTAGGACACGCGAGGTGATTCCATCCAGGTCGATTTGTAAGGCTTCTGGTGTTTCTTCACCCTCCTCTTTTTCTTCCTCCTCAACTTCGTCCTGATCGTTAGATTCTCCATTATCTTGCGAGGTTGAGGATTTTTCTGACTTGCCGTTGTCCTTCTCGTTCTTTTTCTCATCCGGGGCCTTCGGCTCTGGAATGAAAGGCGAGCGCAAGTCGCGTTGCAGCATGATCGCGTAAGGTTTGACGCCGCGTGGGAAACCTAGCTCGAATTGCAGGCTATCATAAACCGGATTGAGGATGCGATAGCCCAGGAAGTGGAGATATTTGCCCTCGGGATCGAAGGAAGGACGAACATCTTCCAGAACGGGTTCGGTCGCGAAGTGTGTTTCGCCGCTTTCCACGTTGCACAGTTTAATGGCCGTTTTTTGCTCCGTAAAAGTAAATCCATAGGCCAACCAGCGTCCATCAGGTGACCAGTCCATGCCGCGTATACGCGCGTAGTCGCTGCGGTCAAGCACGCGAACTGTCCCTTCCTCCAGATCGGCGACGAGCAGTTCATTCCGGTGATTGGTAATAGCAACTTTGTCGTCGGTAGGTGAAACGGCCAGATCGACCGCGCGACCAAATTCGATATCAGGAAATGTTTTTGCCTCGCCGGTACCATCCGGGTTGAAGACAATCAGGCCTTCGCGCCCGGCAGCGTCGTGAATCGCTATCAGGCGTTTGCCGTCGTTGAGCCATTCAAGGAAGCGATAGCGCACACCATCTGGCTCGCCATGTTGTAATACCGGCCCCTCCCAGTTGCCCATTGTGAAAGCTTTACCACGCGTGGTAAGCGCTAAGGCATATCCCTGCGGGTGTAGCGCGTAGGTATCGAGGTATTCCGAGGCCGAGACAAATTTGCGGTTGCGCTGGGTGCGTATGCTCGGCAAATCCACGTCCAGGTGTTGGACGGTATCAGTATCGGGATCGAGCACGTAAAGCTCAGCGCCGGCGTGATAGACCAGCCGCTGCCCGTCGCTTGAGAGGTTGCGCGCATAGAACTCCTGGTGATCGGTATGACGGCGAATATCCTCACCCGCCGGTGTGCAGGAATAGACATTTCCAACACCCTCATGGTCGGAGAGGAAGTAAATACGCTCTCCGACCCAGCATGGAGTAGCAATGTTGCCTTTTAGATTGAGCAGTCTCTGGAATACGCCATTCCCGCCGGCATCACACCATAAATGACCAGCTGTGCCCCCGCGATAGCGTTTCCAGTACGCGGGTTCGCGAATGTTGCGGCCGATAACGATACCTCCACGAGGACCATACGATATAGCATTCGCCATCCCTACCTCTACCTGGCGTGGTTGTCCTCCAGCGGGATCGATGGCATAGATCACGCTCGCGCGAGGTGTAAACTGGCCTGCGTTGCTGGCATAGAGGATAGAAGCGCCGTCGGGAGACCACCCCGCCACACGGCAGGTAGCGGATTGGAAAGTGAGCCGCCGGGTTATCCCGCCATCGGACGGCATGATATAGACTTCACCCGGCCCTTCCTCGCGGCCCGTAAATGCCAGCCATTTGCCATCTGGTGAAAAATGTGGATGGCTTGCTTCGTTCACTCCGGCAGTCAGGCGCTCAGCCCGCCCGCCCGCGCTCGACACAAGCCACAGATCATCCTCCGCGACAAACACAATCTGATCCTGGTAAATGGTTGGGTAGCGTACATATCCTTTCGATGGCATAGGTTCTCCTTTTAGCCTCTGCACATATGTTTACCGGTTGCTGCTTTAGAGCAAAAGCATACCATAAATAATAAAGAACTGATTTTTGGAGTGGCATAGTCTATTCTACCACAGCGGCAGACTGATTGTCGAGGCTAAAATGACTGCGCTCGCTCACAACCTGATCAGGTAGCAGCTACTCTAAAAGCCCTGTACAAACGTCGTATAATAAAAGCGCCAAAGAAATCCGTAGTGTTTATCACCAGATAGATAGGTTATCAGTATTTATGACAGGTGTGGTACCAGTTACCGGCAATCCCGAAACCCCGCCAGAGCCAAAGCTCAGGATACAGACCTTTCGCGCCCTGCACTATCGTAACTTTCGCCTCTTGTGGATAAGTCTGATTGTCTCCTCGGTCGGTACGTGGATGCAAATTGTCGCCCAGAGCCTGCTAGTACTGTTGATCTCGCATGGCTCGGCGCTTGCCCTTGGTATTGTATCGTTGGCTCAAGCCTCATCGTTCTTCCTGTTTGCCCTGATTGGGGGAAGTATCGCCGACCGCGTCGATAAGCGGCGCTTCCTGCTTGTCACGCAGAGCCTGTCGATGCTGCTGGCTTTTATCCTGGGCATTCTCACGCTTACAGGCGTAATACAGGTATGGATGGTCGTCATCCTCGCTTTCTGTTCCGGTACTGTCCTGAGCTTCGACCAGCCGACGCGCTCTTCTTTCATTCCGGTGCTCGTTCCTCGCCAGGACCTGATGAATGCCATCTCGTTGCAGTCGATTGTCTTCAACGGCTCCGCGGTACTTGGCCCGACGTTGGCCGGCATTGCTATCGGCCTGCTGGCATACGCAGGACAACTGATCGGGCTGACGGGAAAACTGGTTGGCTACGCGGGCAACTTTTTCTTGAACGGTATCAGTTTCATCGGCGTACTCGTTGTACTCTACCTCATTCACGTGCCTGAAGAGGCGGCTGAGCAAAGTATGGAGAAACGTGGGCCGATGCTGAAAGCTATTCGTGCAGCGCTTGGGGCAGTACGGCGCGATGAGGCCCTGCCGTGGGTACTTTCAGGCTATGCCGCTCTCTTGTTCTTTGCCCCATCTGCTACGCTCATCCTTCCCATTTTCGCGACGCAGGTACTCCACCTCAATCCGTTTGAACTGGGCCTGCTCTTCTCCGCGTCGGGCCTGGGGACATTGGTCGGAGCATTAACCATTGCCTCGCTGGGAGATTTTAAGTACAAGGGAGCGCTGCTGCTGGTCTCGTTTTTCATCTGGACGGGTGCGCTGGTCCTGTTTGCGCTCAGCCGCACGTTATGGCTCTCGCTGCTGGCCTTGCTGCTCTACGGCATTTCACAGAATGGCGTTGGAGCGACAGTGATTACGCTTGCCCAACTGCGTGTACCACCACAGATGCGAGGGCGTGTCATGAGTCTCAATACGCTGCTCATCATGGGTGTGCGCCCGCTTGGAGATTTTCCGGCCAGTGGTCTGATCGCCTTGATCGGCGGTCCATTGACGGTGATCATCAGCGCTCTGATTGTTGGTAGTTACTCGCTGTACTTGCTTTTGGGGCGCCCGGTAATTCGCACGCTGCGGCAATGAAGGAACTGCGCAACGCCTTCACTCACTCTGCTTATTTAACGTCTATGTAACGTGAATGTTGTATAGTACAACAGTACTCGCCGGAGCAGCGATCCATTAGTGGTCAGTCTGGATCGCACAGCAATTCCAGAAATGTAGCCTTATTCTCACAAAAGGGTCGCATATTAAGGGGATATCATAGTATACTGAATAGACACGAAGGCATGGCGAAAGAAAGCCGTATTTGTGCTCACTGGAAGGCATTGCTCCTTTTCAGGTAAAATAAAGAAAGTAGTTACTCTAGAATATTAGAAGGGGCTGTATGAAGGTGGAACGACGAGACGATGATGTGCTGGTTACACCGGTCCTTCTTCCAGAGCATGATCCAGAAGGATCGTTTCGCAGCGTGCTGAAGAATCGCTCGTTTTTATTGCTCTGGCTGGCGCAGCTCCTTTCACAGGTTGGCTTCAATGCGGCCAATTATGGCATCATTGCCCTTGTTACAGCGGTCACCCATTCGACAGAATTAGTCGGTCTTGCCATCGTTTCCTTCACGCTTCCTGCCGTCCCGTTCTGCTTGCTGGCCGGGGTGTACGTTGATTACTTGAACAAGCGCATGGTACTCTGGGTAAGCAATGCCTTGCGTGCGGTGGCTACCGGGCTGATGGTGTTTGCCCTGCTGGTGAACTCGCATGCTATCTGGCCGATCTACTTGCTGGCATTTTTCATCTCACTGGTGACGCAGTTCTTTACCCCCGCTGAGGCGTCCGCCATCCCGCTCCTGGTGGGCAGGAGAGACCTGGTGTCTGCCATCTCGCTCTTCAACATCACGCTCACTCTGGCGCAGGCACTGGGTTTTCTGGTACTTGGCGGGCTCATCACAGCACTGGTTCCAACATTTCAAATTTCGCTCGGCTTTACACACATTCCGGTCGTCTCATTTGATGTCCTTTTCGCCGTAGTCGCCATCCTCTACATAATCTGCACGCTCTTGATCCTGGCAATTCCTCGTCGCGCTTTACATCAGGAACTGAGCAGGAAGGTGGGGTTGGTTACGGTTTTTGGGAAAGAGACATGGGAAATGATACGGCTCGATCTGCTCGAGAGCTGGTCATACATTCGCAAGGACCGGCAGTTGCTGCTCGCCTTATTGCGCGTCTCGTTCATCAGTGTCCTGCTGCTCGTCGTTGGTGAGCTGGCAGGTCCATTCGTCGTGAATGTCTTGAACCAGCCCGTCGGCTTTTTACCACTCATTTTTGCGCCTGCCGGTGTTGGGCTGGTGCTTGGCGGAGTACTGATGCCCTTGCTCACGCGCCGCTTTGGCACAAACCGCGTCATTGCCATTGGCAGCCTCAGCACTGCTGCCGGGCTACTGCTCATCCCGGTTGGTCGCTTTGTCTGGATACACGTGGGCCTGGCTCCGGCAGGATTTCTCTTTGTTATAGCCGCGCTGATGTTTTTCGTAGGGATTGCGCTTGATATGGTCAATATTCCCGCTCAAACTATTATGCAGGAGCACGCGCCGGAGGAGGAACGCGGGCGCATATTCTCCTTCCAGGCGATGTTGTATAATGCCGGTTCTATCCCCGTCCTGCTCTTCGCCGGCGCGATTGCCGATATTCTGGGGGTTGAGACGGTTATCATTCTACTGGCATCGACGGTGCTGGGATTTCGCCTGTGGGCTGCAAGGTATACTCATAGCCCAATAGTGCCGTGAAGCGTATCCTCAGGTAAACTCGATCAATGGGAAAGCCCGGTGCGCGCGCGGCGGTACGAGAAAGTTCTGGCGGCGTGTGGCGGTCAGAAAGCGCTCTATTCCATTATTATTATCTGATACGCCATACTTGTTCACCAGGTCCAGGGAAGCCGAATTCTCGCGCAACTTGACGAAAAAGTCAGCGGTGGGTACGAAAATCGTGAATTGCAGCTTCGGCTGGTTGGAGCCGTCTGGCATATCCATTGAGTCATAGCCGGGCCCGTCCATGCGAATATGAATGGGAGTGCCATTTTTAGCGCGTGAAGAGCGCTGCAAACCGGTGAGATGCCCCATGCGGTGCTGGTGCTGGTACGTGCCCTTGCCTTGCGCGTTTTTCTGAGCGTCGTTTGGACCCTGGAAGATATTATCCAGGTATGCCGGACCACCACCATTCTTGAATTGATCCTTATTGCCAAGTGATGGAATGGGGTCCGAGCGGAACATGTACTGGCAGCGCTCGATAAATGTCTCGGTATCGCCATAGAACTGCCCTAAGTCTTGAATTACATGGGAAAGGTGCTGGATTGAGCCGTCATAGAAGTAATCCCCCGACTTTGTATTTGTAAATCTTGCCGAGGAATTGCCCTGGAAAGTCGTAATCGTGGCGGGTCCTGAACCGTCTACCTGTTGATCTGCAAACCCCATCCACATTGGCGAGGATGGATTTATTCGTTCAGCATACGGCAAGGTATTGGCATCGGCTAATTGGCGCGGCAATCCTTTTTGCAGGAACATGAGACGCGAAGAGGTGAATGTCAATAGTGTTGAAAAGTCGGGTGGCGGTATATGCTGGCCGTTCAAAATGTCGGTGGTACCCTGTAGCCAGCTTGACACGTTCTGCAGGTTGCTCAACGAATCACTGCGTATAGTAAAGAGGAGATCATTTGATTCGATGACCACGGGTATATTGAAATTGAGCTTGTGTATGCTGGGATTCTGGGGTGAAACATCGGTGGGGCCGGGAACCGCCTCTTCCAGCGCAAAGCGTTGAGGGTCTGATAGCAGGCGCGGTATGTACGTGTTAAATAAATTTTTGGGCAGGCGATGGAAATAGGGGAGGCCATAGGAAATAAACGTGAAGACTCCCTGCGGACTGAACGGATAGGCAGATTCGATGGTATCCAGCGCGTTAGCCAGCGTACTGGCATCGTTCTTCGTTGGCGTGCGCTGCAATTGGGCCGTGAGGAACAGGCTGTGAACCGGCCCGAAACGGAAGGCGATGCCATTGATGTTGTGCGCCGGCGGCAAATATTTTTCAATGTCGTATTGAATATCCGGCAAAGTGGCCGGAGCAGCATGGGCTGTGCGTTCGGGCACCCAGCTGAAAGACTCGATGGCGGCGAGGGTAGCTGCGCTTAGACCGAGTGTTCCCAGACCCAGTTTCAGCACGGTGCGCCGGTGTAATTTTGGCGCACTCTCGTTATGATCCTGCTCAGAATCAGGGGATTGAAAGCGTTGCGTGTCCATTCCTATACCTACCCTTTTCTAGAAAGACGGGCATAAAAATACGATGCATCGAAGGAAAACGTTGTAACAAGCAAAGGCTATACCCAATATATATCCAACGTCAAGGAAAAACCGGTTGAGATTTCTTAACCATGCTGTAAGTCAGGAGGTATGCTATGTCCAGGGTCGAGCATTCCATGATCTTTCCCGAATAACGAAGAATCCCTGCGGCGCTATCGCTTCGTATACCTGATCTGCGCTACTTTGGGGAATCATCAAATCGCTTCTGCAAAGGCAGGGATGCCTATTCTCAAGCGCCGGGTCTGCTACGAAGTGAGCGATGCCAGGAAATCCAGCACGATCTGGTTGAACTCAGCCGGCTTCTCCATAAACGGATGATGAGCAGCTCCTGCCATGACCACCGTTTTCGCTCCTGGGATTTCTGCTACCAGTTGCTCCAACGGATTTGGCCCGTCCCACTCTCCTAGAATGACGAGCGTAGGGACGGCAATCTGCGAAAGACGACCAATAGCCGGTGGCTCTAATCGCACCGGTGGTGTCTCGGCCTGCGCCTCATCATCTGGCCGCGTCCAGTTGCGAGTCGTCATCTCGCGTACCCGCTCGCGCACATCGGGAGCCGCCTGCCCCGGCAATCGTCCCGGCCCATCCGTCCACAGTTCGAGCGAGATTTCAACCGCCCGCGCTATGTCGTGCTGCTCAAAAGCTTTATCCAGACTCGTATACATGCGCACTACATCTGGATACTGCTTCATCATGTCTTCTGATGGCCGGAATCCGCTGACGCCTGCTGTGACCGGGATCAGCGCGTTGACCATCTCAGGATGCTCAAGCGTAAAGTCGATTGCCAGCGCGCCCCCGCCAGAGACTCCCATCAGATAGGCGCTCTCGATGCCCAGGAATTTCATCAGTTCATAGAGGTCCTGGCGATCAGAATACGATTCTCCTTTTGTAATTAACCCTGAGTCGCCAAAGCCTCGCTGGTCATAGCGGATGACCCGGTATCGTTGCGCAAAGACATCGAACTGATCATCCCACGATCTTCTATCCAGAAGGTGTCCATGGATGAGTATGAATGGATGTCCTGTACCAGCAACCTCATAGTACAGTGTTGTGCCGTTTACCTCCGCGTATCCCGCCTGGATGTGTTCTGCGTTTGACATAGTATCATCCCTTTCTTTTCATGTGTCTATCGATATGATAGCATGGAAAGCGGTCAGGAACGACCCTGTATTATTAGGAAACTTGGACCAGGACACGGCAAGCCGTCACTCCAGAGTGATACGCTGGTAAACAGCGTCAAAAGGGAAGCCCACGCCGATACTTTTGAGTTCCACCAGGTCACCGGATTGATAGTAATCTGGCATCCAGTTGTTTTCACGCCGGTAGATGACGATCTCTCTCACCTGACTACCAACCAGCAAGTATTCCATCTTCCTGTATCAATCGTCAAAGACCATATCCGGGTAATTCGGTGCCGCCGGACATGTTCTTTGTTGAAGCACCAGGGGTGGCAAGGGTTGCTGATTGAAGTTAAAAGAAGTCATCATGTCATTGGAACCCCCATCCAGACTTGTAAGAGATGGCAACCCCCAGTTATCCTCCACAAACTTCAAAATGGAACTGAAGGTGAAGAAGGTATGGTCGATGTAGCCAGGGATGGCATACGGTGAAATTACGATTGTCGGAACTCTGAAACCATATTGGATAACGGGATTGGGGCCTTGCGGCGGAACAACGTGATCGTAGAATCCGCCCCAGTCATCCCAGGTGAGTATGATTGCTGTACTCGCCCATTCGTCTGGATTGCCCATGATGGCGTTGATTTGCGAGACCGTCCAGTTCTCGCCCTTGCAAATGCTATAGGGTGGATGATCGCTAATTTTACCGGTCTGCACCAGCCAGCTTACCTGTGGAAGTTGACCGCTCGCCGCGTCACTGGCAAATTGCGTGTAGGGCACAACATTCTTTGTCCAGTCCGGGCCATTGCGAATGTGATTAATAGTATCGTAGGTAGACCAGCTATAGCCATTGACGCCTTGAGGTGGCGCGTAGTATTTCCATGTTATACCTGCCTGATCGAGCAAATCGCCGAGCGTCTGGAAGTCAAAACAAGGAAATACGTCTGTGACCTGGTTGTACTCGTTGCGTTCCTCTACGCGCGTTTGCGGTGGTGAGTCACAGCCCCAGCCTGAAGTGCCACGTGGTTTACTGTTATGTACCACCCCATCTACGTTATTATCCTCTCCGGCAATAGTGAAGATATGATTGGGAAAGGATGGCCCCAGGATGGTGGAGAAGAAATTGTCGCTGAGAGCGAAGGTCTGGGCATACTGCCAGTAGTTGGGGATATCAGATTGCAGGAACTGCGCATCGGAGACATCGATGCCGTACTGCTTTGCGTCGACGTTCTTGCAAAATTTGTCCATCAGCCCGTTATCGTAGGCGGCGGTCGCATTCTGCCAGGTGTGTCCCAGGTCTGCCTTCAGGTGGTCAGGTTCGTGATTCATGGGAAGTATTTGCCCTTTGCAGTCATATGTCGTGGCCCCATTAGCTCCTGGAAAGGTGCCGAACATGTTATCGAACGTTCTGTTTTCCTTGACCATGATCACGATGTGCTGAATGAGGCTATCAGCATGGGCACGTGGAATAGATTCCCTGGATTGAATGAGCGTATTGCTTGCGACAAAGAGTGTAACGAGGATCAGCAGGATGCGCAGGTACCTTTTCATAGAGAGTTTCCCCCAATTGTAAAAAGGATAAACACATCAAATTGCGAGTATGGAAAGAAATTTGTCCCCTGCTGCTATTATAACATATAACGTTTGGAGTGCAATGAGTAATGTAAAAAAAGAGGTGAGTCGATTAGCTCACCTCTCACTTCTATCCTTTATATGTCAGGACGCGCCCCCACAGGCTCTTGGTTCCCCATATCCCTGCTCGCAAGCATTCCAGTTGAACAATCTGGCTATGATCGACGAAGAGGTTGACTTCAGGCCCGTAATTCTTGATATACCACGCGAACACTTCCGGGTCGGCGGCCTCGAACATCACCTTCTCTAAGCCCAGAGCGCCAATGATTTTGGCCGCGGCATCGGTTCGCCATGTTTTGACGTTTTCGGTAATCCCCTCGGACTCGAGCATAATCATATAGGCACCGGCCTCTAGAAATCTCCTGGCCTGCCCGATGGCCCATTCCACGTCCCTGGTGCCCTCGGACTCAAGCTCCTCGGCAGCACTGGCGCCGCCCGCGCCAAACTGAATCCCGACTTCCGGCTTGGCCTTGAGTCCCGTTTTCTGCACCTTCTCGACCAGCCGCAGCCAGTCGTCGACCGGAATGGTGATGAAGCCGCTGGAGATTTCGAGAATATCGAAGCCCACGTTACGGCACTCTTCAATGTAGCGGTTTACTATCTCGGGTCCCTGGGTAAGCACATGCTCGATGAAGCCGCCGGTGGAGACCAGCACATTGTAGCGATGCGCAAGATCAATGATTTCTCGTAGTTGCTTTTCCGGCATCAGTGTGAATGATCCGCCCGCGAATTTCAACGAGTCGACGTAATCACCCATCGTCTCCAGGATATCTTCCAGGTAGCGTTTGCCCATGGGTGTATAGTATGGTCCCCGAATTTCGGTGATACCTCGTGTGCGCGGCTTGCCCGCGCGCTCGTTCATACGAATAAATGGAAATGCACGTTCGCTCATGATATAGCCTCTCTTTCTCTGTTTAATGGATATGCACAGTAGATGTGCCCAATAATGCGGTCAACTCCACTACATCTTTCGTTTCCAGGCCGGCCACAGTCTCTATGATTGAGGCGCGTTGTGTGGCGTCCGTGTATGGTGCGGCCAGCCGCTCGAATTTGGCGATGACCTGCTCCCACGACATTGGACGTGTGTAAAATCCCTCGTAGTCCTGCTTCTCTACATGGAATGTTTGCCCATTTTTGAGCGTGATTTGGATGCGGCAGGGCATTTCATCCGGGAAACGTTTGCTCAATTCGTCGTCAGGCCGGATCGTTACCTTGCGCAACAGGCTTTGCACATCCTGGCGCACGATGCGCTCCGGCGCGTATTGCTCAGGCGTCACCTCGCCATCCAGCAGGGCAACTGCCACTATATAGGGCAGGCTGTGATCGGCCTCTTCCTTGGTGTGTATCTGTCGCTTATCACCCTCTTCACCCCCGCCGATGATGTTATAGGCGACATCAAAAATGTCGATGTTAACGCTCTCGATCTCTTCTGCACGCAGGTGATGGGCAGCGCGCAGTTCAAGAACGCCTTCGAGCGCGGTCTGCGAGTGGAACTCCGCGTTGTACTTCTTGACGCTCGTGCGCCGGACGGCCTCGAGGTTCTCCTTACTCCAATCCATTTCAAAGTGCCCGGCAATGGAGTCCATGAAGCCCTTGTTTCCCTCGAAGACTTCCAGGGGGCCGCTAATACCGCGCATGGCGAGGAAGGCGGCATGGGTGGCGCCGAAGGCAGTGTCAGGATAGGCCAATCCTTTCCAGTTAGAGAGGCTTCCAGTTCGCGTGACACGCAGGGCATTGTAAGCCGTTCCGCTTATTGCAATAGCGTTCGCGGTTCTCTTCTGATCGAGGCCGAGCGCCTTACTCACACCGGCGGCCACCGCGTAAGCTCCCTGCGTTGTGTGGTCGAAGCCCTTCGCGCGCACCGGAGCTACATCTGAGAGCCGGCACTGTACCTGGTAGGCGATGGCGAGGGCCGTCAGGAGTTGCTTGCCGTTGCCATGCGCATACTCGCTCGCGGCCAGCACCGCCCCAAGATTATCGCTGGGGTGGCAGGTTTCCTTTTTGGCAAGGTAGCTATCATTGAAGTCGAGGTAGCGCACCAGCGCCGAGTTGTAAAAAGCAGCGCGGTCGGGCGCGTTTTTCCCATCGCCAATCAACGTCGCCAGGGGTTTGCCACCGAAATCCTGAAGCTGCTCCCTTATCAGCGCGATGGGTGGCCCCTCAAGCGCACCAAAAGCGCAGCCGAGGGCGTCGAGCATGTGAATCTTGAGCTGCTGGCTTGCTTCCTCGGAAAGGTCTTCATACCGCATGCGTTCTACGAAGGCGGCAAGTTGTTCAACCTGTGTCATATTTTTCTCTTTTCTGCTCCATGCGAAAGTTCTTCACAAGACAAGGATCATATTCATAGTATAGGCAAGAAGACTTGATGCGTCCAACACCTGTTTGATATAATGTTGATCTTAAAATGAGATCAATAGATGAAAGGAACCCCGATGGAGTTCTACCAGCTTACCTATTTTCTGGCCGCGGCCCAGACACAAAACTTTCGCAAAGCGGCTGAATTGTGCCTGGTAGCGCAATCCGCGTTGAGTCGCCAGATCGCGGCGCTGGAGGACGAATTAGAGGTCGAACTCTTCACGCGCAACAAGAAGCGGGTGGCGTTGACCCCGGCAGGGCAGGAATTTGCCATCTACGTGAGAAATGCGATGGAGCAGCTACAGGAGGGCCAGCAATTTCTGGCCGAGTTGCGGGCGGGCGAGCGCGGCACGATTCGCATTGGCTGCATCGAATCGCTGGCCAGCGCGTTTCTGCCATCTCTCTTTGCCTCTTTTCACCGGCAATTTCCCAATGTGCGCTTGAAGGTGAGCGTGAACCATACAGATGAGTTGGTTACAGCGGTAGAGCAGGGCGAAGTGGAACTTGGCCTGATCCTTGATCCGAGATTGCAATCGGAGTTGCTGATCGTCAAAGAGTTATTTCGCCAGCCGCTGCACCTGCTCATTTCGGCTCAACATCCGTTGGCTCAGGCAAAGACTGCGGCAGTTACATTGGAGCAGATCACGACAGAACCCATGATACTACTGGATGAAACTTCGCGCATGGGTCAGATCACTAAAAGAATCTTTTTTCAACGGGGAGTGCCACTTCATCCTCTCATTGAAATAGAATCGGTTGAGGGACTGAAAGAGATGGTCAGGCAGGGCATAGGCGTGACGCTGACCCTTCCCGCTCTGATTCGTCCATCTCAGGTTGGCAATGACCTGGTGCTGTTACCGGTTAGCGATTTGCGAGAGGAGTTTATTTTCGCGCTGGTCTACAGGCGCGTCGGGTCTATTTCGCGGGCGGCGCGGGAGTTTATTCAGATGATTGTGCGACAAGCGACGGCTTCTTTTCGTGAGGTCTGAAGCTGATTGTTTCATTTCTACCGGCCTAAAACGCCATAATCCCTGGTGATTCCTTATAAGTGGGCGAGGGATGCTTCGTTACACTCAGCATGACAGAGCTGGGGCGAGGGATGCTTCGTTGCACTCAGCATGACATGCCCGGACATGTCATGCTGAGTGCAACGAAGCATCCCTCGCCCCTTTCCATGCACTGAGCCACCTCAACTGAGCCGCCCGACTTCTGGGGAATCACCAAATAATCCAGGTTGAAAATGCATTCAATGCATGCGTTTGTTCTGAATACGCTCGCTTGACAATAGATGTATTTTACGGTATGGTTAAGCTGTAATCTCATTTGGTTTGATATGCAGTTATGATAATGCTGTGCTATGAAAAACCTGACCGGGACGTGTCATGCTGAGCGCAACATGACATGCGAGAGAGCCTGTTTCATGGCTTACTGTGGTACCTGATCCTTACCCTGAATGATGCCAAATGGAGTACGTATGGCGGCTATTAACCTGTATTTATTCGGCCTACCTCGCATAGTCTATCAGGGACGGGCGATTGAGGTCGTCCGTCGCAAGGCTCTCGCACTGGTCGCCTATCTTGCGTTAACGCATTTACCACAGAGTCGTGATGCATTGGCAACCCTGCTCTGGCCTGATCTCGATCAAGAACACGCGCGTGCGGCACTGCGCAGTACGCTCCCCGCGTTGACTTCGCTCTTCCCTGAAAGCTGGCTCACAGTTGATCGTCAGACGATCGCGCTCAAACACGAGCTAATCTGGGTGGATACGGCAGAATTCCTGGCATTACTGGCGCAAGGCCGGTCGCACCAGCACCCATCAGACAGCTTATGTCCCCAATGTCTTAGCCTGCTCGAACATGCGATTGCTCTATACCACGATGATTTCTTGACCGGCTTCACGATTCCGGATAGCGTCGAGTATGATGATTGGCAGATGTTTCAAAGGGGGTGGCTGCGGCGAGAATATGCGGGAGCGTTACGTAAGGTGGCAGGATATTATGGCGGGGAGGGCCACTACCAGGAGGCCTTAGCGTACGCGCGTCGCTGGCTTTCCCTCGATCCTCTGCACGAGCCTGCGCAACGCATGATGATGCAACTGTATGCCGCCAACGGGCAGCGAGCCGAGGCATTGCGCCAGTATAGCGATTGTGTTGCGATCCTCGATGCCGAACTGGCTACGCCGCCCGAGGAGGAAACCACAGCTCTGTACAAAGCTATCAGAGCCAATACAGTCGCGGCTTTGCCAAAGGCTAGCGCCATTTCCCCGGCTTACGGAGTTTTGCCACCGCTGCCTTCCCTGGTGGTTGGGCGCGAGCGAGTGTTACAGGATCTCAAAGAACGGGCCGGCATCGGCGGTGAATTGCGGCCCGTAACGGTTGTGCAAGGCTGGCCTGGTGTGGGCAAAAGCACCATCGTGGCAGCGCTGGCGCATGATCCTGATATCGCACAGGCTTTCCCCGATGGCGTCCTCTGGACGTCGCTGGGCGAAGCACCTGATCTGCTGGCAGAACTGATGGTCTGGGCCGGGTCCCTGCATCTCACCACCCCTGGACAGGTTCCCCAGTTGGAGACAATTACCGCCCAACTCACTGCCGCCTTACGCGACCGGCGGATGCTGCTGATCATCGATGATCTCTGGCAAGTGGAACATGCCGCACCGTTCAAGGTTGGTGGGCATGGCTGCGCCCTGGTCATGACCAGCCGCCTGAATGATGTGGCTCAGGCCCTGGCTCCAACATCGACTGACCTGTATCGCTTGCCGGTCCTTTCCGATGAACCGGCCCTCGAACTTCTCGGCATCCTGTCACCCAAAACAGTTGTCGATTACCCGGACGAAGCACGCGCCCTGGTGCGCGACCTGGAAGGGCTGCCGCTTGCTATTCAAGTGGCCGGGCGATTATTGCAAAATGAAGTTCGCCTCGGCTGGGGAGTGGGCGAATTACTCGCCGAACTGCGTGAAGGCGCGGGATTGCTCGCAGCTCAAGCTCCCAGCGACGTAGTCGGTGCCGGGCGCGATACGACGCCCACCATTGCTGCCTTGCTCAAACGCAGCACCGATGCGCTTGATCCCGAGACGCGCGAGCGCTTCGCCTACCTGGGAATGTTCGCCCCCAAACCTGCTACCTTCTCTTTGCAGGTCATGGCTGTCGCCTGGGGCATAGACGACCCGCGCCCCACCATCCGTGCCCTCGTCAATCGCGGACTATTGGAACCGGTCAGCGGCGGGCGGTTTCAACTGCATGCTCTCCTTGCATTGCACGCCCGTTCGCTTCTGGAGGAGTGAACGAGATGGAACAAGCACCACGCCTGCGGGCCGCGCAATACCGTCTCGCGCAGTACTACCTGGAGCAGTTACAGGCGGCAGAGCGAGCTTATCAGTTGGGCGGTGAAAGCGCGGTTCAGGCGCTGAGCTTGTTTGATCTGGAACGTGAACAGGTGCAGCTGTGGCACGCATGGAGCGTAGCACACGCCGGACAGGATGAAAAGGCATCCGCATTGTGTAGTGCTTACGCGGGAGCTTGTCCGGATATTTACAAACTCCGCCTGCTTCCTCAGGACTATCTGCGCTGGCTTGAAGCTGGTCTCATCGCTGCACGCCGGTTCAGCGATCGACGCGTGGAATTGATGCTGTTACTCGATTTAACTGAAACACATATGCGGGTCGCCGAGTATGAAAGGGCCGTTGAGTATGCCGGGCAGGCTCTTCCCATTGCCCGGCTCATCCATGATGAGCCTCTGCTTGCCCTCAGCCTGAACACGTATGGCAACGCTCTCAGGAGCCAGAGGCAGTATGAGGAAGCCCAAAAATGTTATGAAGAAAGCCTTCTTCTCTATGAAAAGATCGGTGATCGCCGGGGGATGGCGGAGGTCCTGAATAATCTCGGCGTACTTGCCATTTACACACGGAAGAATGACGCCGCGCAGCTCTACCTGGAACAATGCCTCACACTCAATCGGGAAATCGGGAATCAGGAAGGGGCCGCAACTTGCCTCAACAACCTGGGCTATCTGGCCAACCGGCTTGAACAATATCGTACCGCCGGCGATTACCTGGAGCAGGCTCTTGCTCTCTTCCGTGTGCTTGGAGATATCGCTGGCACAGCTATGGCGCTGACAAATCTAGGGCTGGCCGCGTATTATCAGGATGCCTATGCGCTCGCCAAAAATTACCTGGAGCAAAGTCTTGATGCGGCTCACACGGCTGGCATTCTGGAAAGAGAGATCTTATGCTTGTACAGGCTGGGTGAGGTGACGATGACTCAGGGGGATCTGATCAGCGCGCAGGCGTATTTCGAGCAGAGTCTTACTCGCGATCCCGAACCATCCAGTAGTCTGCTGGCGGACATCTTAAGCAATCTCGCCATCATTTATCAGCAGCTTCATCGAGATGACCGTGTCCGTCCGGCATTGCGAGAAGCATTGGAAGCGGCATTCCGCTTTGCGGGTGAAAACGATAAACTGAACGTTCTATGCAGAGCGGCGCGTCTCTGGGTACTACAGGGCAAACCGCTGCAGGCAGCGACCTGGTTAGGGCTGGTTGAAAATCAGGCGCACCCTGCCATCAAGATGGCGGAAATCAAGCGAAGCATACGTCTTGCACGAGCAGAGTGTGAAGCGGCACTTTCGCCAGAGCAGTTTGCCTCCGCCTGGGAAGCGGGGAAATGTCTGAACCTGGATGCCGTGCTAGCGGAAATCCTGGGCGAACTGCAAGACATCTGATAGGACGAAACGGCCCCTTTCTTGAGGCCAGGCCAGCTTGATGTTTCCTTTCTGGCAGCGCTTCGGTGCTGCCTTGCCAACAATTACTCTGGGTCATGTCCAGGCAAACAAGCCTGGGCATGACTCTGAGTAATTCACTGAGAACGAAGGGTACGCAATCGCTTACTTGACGGTCATAATCACGGTGATTGTTGCCAGGCTGCCACCGCTATCCGTGACGGTAAGTATCACACTGTAGGTGCCTTTCCTGGTATACTGATGCACCCCGGTCAGCACAAAGCCCTTGCCATGGGGATTTTTGCTGATGTTCACCTGGGTGGTATTGCCGTCCCCCCAATTGACAGTGGCCGTATAATCGCCGACCTGTCCGTGAGGATCAGCATCAGTGAAGCTGGCCTGCAGAGCCGCAAACAGATTTTTCAATGGCCTGGGCTGCACATGGGTCAGCGTGAGTTGCGCATCGCTGACCGTTGCCGCACTGGTGACGTTAACGCTATTGCCTTTACCGGCGCTGACGGTGATGCTGATGGTGTAGCTGCCTTCCTCGGCATAGATATGGCGACCACTAACCGTAAAGGTGCCTGTGCCACTGATGATGCCACGACTGTGAGCGCCGTCCCCCCAGTTGATGGTCGCCGAGAGTTTGCTACTGCCGGCGTAGGTGCCACTGGCCACTGCTCCACTGAAAGCCGCGCCTTCGGTGGCGTTGACGGTGGTTCCGTTCAGACTGAGTGAGGCATAGTTCGACTCGTAGGCGCCCATATCGCAGGCGCTCTCCCCATCGTCGGGGCGAACATCGCCGCGCTGATCGGTGCTGGGACAGAGATTGCTGCTGGTAGGGATGATGTCGATAGCCGGGCTGCCTTGCTGCAAGGCCATGGTCTGAGTTGGCCCGCCATTATTGGCCAGCGCGGCCAGCTGCGGGTTGGTGTGCAGGCTCGTTGGGGCCGTGAAGCAACTGCCATCGCTGTCCAGGTTGTAGCCCTGGTCCTGCAGGCTGGCAAAGTTCAAGCAGTCACCGCCGGTGTTGTTGGCCACGATGCTGCCGTCGCTGCTCAGCGTGCCACTACTGTTGTAGATGCCGCCGCCGTCGGCGGCCGAGTTGTTGGCGATGGTGCTATTGCTGATGCTCAGGGTGCCATCGTTGTAGATGGCGCCGGCGACGCCGGAAGTGGAATTGCCGCTCAGTGTACTGTTGCTGATGCTCAGCGTACCATAGTTGGAGATGCCACCGGCGGAGGCATGCGCGCCGGGAGTGGAGTTATTGTTCAGTGTGCTATTGCTGATACTCAGCGTGCCATCGTTGTAGATGGCGCCGGCGCTACCAAACTGCTGGGTAATGGAATTGTTGCTCAGTGTACTGTTACTGATACTCAGCGTGCCCCCGTTGTAGATGGCGCCGCCGCCGCTCACAGAGGAGCCATTGGCGATGGTGAGGGCGTTGAGGATGAGGTCGCTACTGGAGGTGGAGATCACCTGCACCTGATTGTATCCATCCAGGGTGATCGTCTGCCCGCTGCCATCAATAGTCATGCTGCCAGTGATGTAGAGTGTATCGTTGAGCTTGATGTCGCCGCTGCAACTGAAGGTAATGCTATCGCCAGCATTATCAGTGTTGGCCTGGCTGACGTCGGCTTGCAGCTGGCTATCATCGCTACAATCACTGACGACGAGGGTGGTTGCGGCATGGGCTTTGCTTCTGGCCAGCGCCGTGCCGCTCAGCAAGCCAAAGCCCAGCAGGCAACTGAACGCGAGGAGGCGCACCCAGGAGGCGAGAGAAAATGTCGTTCGGTACTTCAAGAGAGATGATCCTTTCTGGCGCTATTCAGGCGCCGCTCTGCTGCTAGAAGACCCTGGCGCTCTTTGGAGTAGTCAGTTCGTGGTCTTCAACTCTGTGAAGGTAGCATACGGAATTGGCACAACAGAAACGCAACAGAAACGCAACAACAGCCAGTTTCTATTTTCGGACTCCGCAATTGCTTCTGGTTAGTAGATAAAGCGTTTGTGCCTGCCAGGGTAGTTATTAATGGGGAAAAATCGGTCGATGAATTACTGTGTAAGGCGTTGTCGGTTTTCCTCTTTATGTTCCCTTTCAGTCAAAAAGTACAGAGGATTTACCAGATAGAAACAGCCTGGTGGAAGTATATATAGGCTTCCACCAGGCTGTTTCTCAGGCCTTCTCTAAAACTTAGTCTGAACTTAGCACTCACTATGCCCGCAGTTATAGCACTTCTTGCATCCCTCCTCGTACACCATCGTATTGCAACCACATTGAGGGCAGAGGTTGCCCGTGATGCTCAGACGGCTGAGGCGCAATGGGCTTGAATTCGAGGCATCCGTTTGAGCGCCGTTTATCCCATTAGCGGCAGACGATGAATCCGCCTGCTGCTCGGCCTCCTGTTCCAGGGATTCGACATGCAGTTCGAGCGCGCGGGCGACCGCGTCGGGCAGCGAGCGTACCTGCTGCGGGCCGAAGCCCACCGAACGACTGCCACCAATACCGCGCAGTTGGTCGGCGATTTCCTTGACACGGTCAGTCTGCGAGAGCGGGCTGAGGATGCGCAGGTTTAAGGAGATCAGACGACCCAACGCCTCCGCCAGGGCTGCTATATCGCTGCCGGCCTTGCCAACGTTGACAAACACTTCCAATGGCCCATGCTCGTCGCTGTTGATTGTGACGTTGATCTTCCCCTCCGGCGCGTTCACCTGGCGCGTGTATCCCTGCACGACCGGCGGTCGCGGCTTGACCCCCTGCTGGATCGAAGTCACCGGCGTCATTACGGCGGCCTGCTGCTCCTGCGGTTCCGGTTTCTTCTCCTCGATATGCGAAAGCACGCCCACACGCGAGCCGTCACGCATATAGGTGATGCCCTTGCAGCCCAGTTCGTATGCCAGCCGGTAGAGCGTCTGCACATCTTCTACCGTATGGCTGTTGGGTGCGTTGACCGTCTTGCTGATACTGGAGTCCGTATACTTCTGGATGGTTGCCTGCACGCGCACGTGTTCTTCAGGCGTCAGGTCGTTCGCGGAGACGAAGTATTTCGGCGTTGGCTCGTCTGGATGCTTCTCGCGCCACTCCTGTAACAGTGGATGATACAGGATATGCTCGCCCGTGCGGTCACGACGCACCATCGCGAAGTCGTACACCGGCTCGATGCCCGAACTTACGCCTGAAAGCAGGCTCGTCGTACCCGTCGGAGCCTGCGTCAGCAGGACGGCGTTGCGAATGCCCTGCTTTCTGATCTTCTCCTGGATGGCCTTGGGCAACTTCTGGATGAACTTGCCCTGCATATACTTGTCGCGCTCGAAACTGGGGAACGAGCCTTTTTCGACGGCAATATCGGCGGAAGCCTCGTATGCCGCGTCGCGAATGGTGCTATAGATGCGCTCGATCACCGGAATCGACTCTTCGCTGCCATAGGCCACTTTCATCTTAATCAGCGCGTCTGCCAGCCCCATCGTCCCCAGGCCGGTACGTCTCGTGCCAAGTTGCGCCTGGCGATTCTCCTCGATGAAGTACTCGTTGGCATCGATGACATTGTCCAGGAAGCGCATTGCTACCTTGCTCATTTCTGCCAGGCGCGAGTAATCCATCTTGCCGTCTTTCACAAATGCTGAAAGATTTAATGCACCTAAATTACAGACGCCCCAAGGCGGCAGACCTTGTTCGCCGCAATCAAGTGAGCAGTATCCATTCGTAACCCAGGTAAGCGTATCGGGTTCGTACAGGTCATAGACCTCTTCTTCTCGCTCGGTATCCTCAATTGAAACGACCGAAGCTGTCCACGTACCTCCGATATAATGCCAATCTTCGGCGATCTCTTTCAGACGTACTGCTTTTTCAGGATGGCTTAGACCGATTTCTGAATAGAAGCGGGCGATACCCTCGTTCATGATAACGACATCATATTTCTCGCCGGTACCATACATCGAGCGGCCATCGTACATGATATCCTCGTCGCCAGTTGCGCGATAGATGCGCCCGTGAATGCCGAACTGGAGCAGGATCAAACGTACCTGCTGTGCCAGTTCATATGATGCCGTATGGAAGCGCAGCAACGGGTTATCCTGTTTCATCAGGACGCTGCCGTCCGTTGAAAAGAGACCATCAAGGACGCCGGCCAGGAAATCTTTTTCCATGCGCATGAAAGCAGCAGGAATAGCCTTTTGTGGTGCCTTAACATTGGTTTTCAAGCCAATGCGAACAAGCAACGTTGCCAATTTGTAGCATTCTAAACGTATGGATGCATGCTTGATAGCAATGCCGCCTTCGCCAACAAAATCTTTTTCGAGGAATGTGCGATGAGTATGGATATTCATATCTGTCATCAGATTCGCGAAGGTATCATACCAGCCATCTTCGCGGGTGCCGAACGCCACAACGCACTGATAAGAATGGCTGTTCCTGATCTGTACTTCACGCAATAATCCATCGCCCAGTACGGCGCCAACGATCAGACCAAGTCTGCGATCATAAAAGTTGGCAACGTTGAGTTCGCGTTTGGTAATATACTCCATCGCTTCTCTTGGAAGGTTCTGGCGTGGTCCAAATGCTTCATTGGGTACAACCAGGACTTTATCATTTTCAGTCAACTCTGCTATGGGTACCCACTGGTACTTTTTGCCACGCACAACTTTCAGCTTGTGATCGGCGGTGCCTTCCAGATAGCCACCATCAGAAAAGTTCACACGATAAATGCGCTTAAGCCCATTGTTATATACCTTTTCAATGGGCTTTAGTCCTGCTGGCGTGCGAATTTTCATGCCTACCTGCAAGTCACGTGCGTATGTATAGCCGTGTTCAGTTGAAACAAGAGTATCGCCGGTTACACATGGATTCACGCAGCGAATATCCTCGTAATACCAGGTATTCGACAGCTTATTGTACCTGTCCATGAAGACGACGCCGGGTTCGGCGGATTCCCAGGCCGACTTGCAGATCAGGTCCCATAAATCGCGGGCGCGGATGGTCTTCTTAACCTCACCCTGCCAGACCAGGTCCCAGTCCTCGTCATCCTTTACCGCCTGCATGAACCTGTCGGAGATGGCCACCGAGAGATTGGCATGCTCGATCTTGCCCTCGGTGCGCTTGACCGTGATGAACTCTTCGATATCCGGGTGGTTATCGTCAAGCATGAGCATTAAGGCGCCCCTTCTCGAGCCACCCTGCTGTATCACATCCCCCGTCGCCACCGAATAGAGTTGCGCCCACGAACACGGACCAGAAGCAGTGCCGTTCACCGTCTTGATATAGGAGCCGCGCGGGCGTAGCGTCGAAAGATTGATGCCAACGCCGCCACCGCGCGCCATAATCTCGGTCATCGTCTTCAAATTGTCGAGGATGCCCTGGCGACTGTCTTCGGGGCTGGGAATCACGTAGCATTGCCCGGTCAGGTAGCCGTGACTGATGGTGATGGTATGCGTCTCAGGCTCAACGCAGCAGTAAACTTCCTCGTAACGGTCGGTTTCTTCGACAGACTCTACACGAATCGAAGCATTGCGTGCTGCCGGCGATTGAAGGAAATTCTCCTGGTGCTTCGGATGCAAGATATCACGCTGGTTGATAGTTGCTTTGAAGAGTTGCAGCCGGTACACGGGTTTTTCTTCCCCGCTATAAGGAGAAATCTCGCGTGTCATGGTGATACCGGATGAGACGAAGCCCGCTATAGCCATTCCTTCAGCTATGCGTTCCAGGGCTTCTCTGTCTCTATTGTAGATTGCGACCGAGCCACGTTCGTCAACATGACCATCCGTTGCGATCAGGCCTGCTACGAAGCCGCGCCAGTAAGATGCAGAAGCCGTTTTCGTGGGTAGCTTCTTCCATGTGGCGGGAAGTCCCTGAACGCGGATATGCTCTTTAGTCGCGACCGAGCCGCCGCTCTCCTTGTGTCTATAGGAGCCAAACCAGCCAGCTAGCTGTTCTTTTTCCTCAACCAGGCAGACGTGAGCCTGGTCATATTGTACGGAGCCATCGCCGTAGACAATGCCGTGCCGTACACCTTCGGAAAAGTCGTTGTCATAATCTGGAGCAGGACGGGGATTGATAGGAATGCATCTCCCCTCAAGATCGCGAGTTGTGACACGTTCGGTACCACCTTTTTCTTTGTTCACAACCCATTGGTGGTCAACGGTTGCATATATCTGGGTGCCATTGGCTAACGTGACTTTCCAGAGCTGCTGTTTGCCGTAGCTTTTGAAGAACGCGGGCCGGTAAACGCCGCCTTCGCTCAAAACAGCATGTTCTCCCTGAAGAGTACCGATCGGTACTAGCCCTTGCTTTGTATGTACAAGAGTATCAGCGCTCAAACAATTGTAAAACGTCACCTGGTGACCCGACCCGGCTCCTGCCAGGATGCGACCGCCGGGTACGAACTGGAAACCGGAGAGCGCCTCGTAGAAACGCTGTTCCCAATGCTCGCGCAATTCCTCGGTAGGCTCTACGGCAGCAATGCCACGCGCTACTCTGGCCCACGTTTGCTCGGGATAAAATTCCAACGGCTGACCCGATGGGTCCTTGAGGGAATATCTATCCATGAACACCTTCTGGCGAATCCCCTCTAACTGCGTCATTTGCTGCGGGTCTGTACCCGGCTGGGCTTTTCTGGCAGGCCCCTTCTGCTCCAACATGAACTAGCTCTCCTTCACTACACTGGTCGTACTACATGCAGGGATGCGATGCATCACGCTTACCATACCTATATGCATCGTTCGTTTCAAATACATAAGGTCATATTGTTTTGACCTACGCCACACAGTATACCTGGTAAAACGTCGAAATTCAAGGTTTTGGCACAACATATTGATTTTCTAATGTTTTCTGGCACAACATATTGATTGACATGATTGTGTGATATGATATAAGCACGTCTGCCGGAAAATCTAACGGCTTGCCATTACTCTACCACTGAACATAAACGTGTCATGTTCTATGGTATGACATCTTTACTAATACCGCCTGCTTATTAGCTATCAATTTTGGAGGAATTATGCGCGCGGAAATTATTTCCTGCGGTACCGAATTGCTGCTCGGTCATATTACCGATACCAATGCCACCTATCTTGCCCAGAGTCTCGCGGCCCTGGGCATCGATCTCTATTTTGTCTCGCAGGTAGGGGATAACCAGGGGCGCATCGTTGAAACGCTACGGCGTGCCTGGGAACGTTCCGACCTCATTGTCATGACCGGCGGCTTAGGTCCGACCGAAGATGATCTCGCCCGCGAATCCATCAGTGCTCTGTTAGGCGAAACGATGCGGGTAGACCCTAAGTTGGAAGCCGAGTTGCGATCAATGTTCGCGGCCCGCAATAGCCAGATGCCCGAGCGCAATGTCAAACAGGCCACGCTGATCCCCTCGGCGCAGGCGCTGCCGAATCCGCGGGGAACCGCGCCCGGCTGGTGGGTGCAGAAGGATGGGCATATTATTGTGGCGATGCCCGGCGTGCCACGCGAAATGTATCGCATGTGGGAGGAGGAGGTCATTCCCCGGCTTAGCCCCTATACGGGCGGCCTGATCTTCACGCGTATCTTGCGCGTCTGGGGCCTGGGGGAGTCTGCTGTCGAGGAACGCCTGCAACCCTTACTGCACAACACCAATCCCACAATTGCGACCTATGCCAAGCTCGATGCCGTCGATGTGCGTATCACCGCCAAGGGCGAAACACGCGCGGAGGCCGAGCAGAAAGTCGCGGATATGGAGGTACAGGCGCGCCAGATTCTGGGGCATTATGTTTTCGGCGTAGATAAAGCCACCTTACAAGGGGTAGTAGGTGAGTATCTGGTAGCCCGTAACCAATGGCTGGCGGTGATGGAATCACTGACCGGAGGGCTGCTATCGAGTACGATTACAGATAGTCCCGGCAGTTCTAAGCATTTTATTGGCGGTATCGTATCATATAGTCCTGATCTCAAAATACAGATGGGCGTACCACGTGAGGTGATAGAGGAATATGGCGTCATCAGCGAACAAACGGCACGGGCTATGGCACATGCGGTTCGCGAACTGCTGCATACCGACTACGGCCTGGGTATTACCGGAGTGGCAGGCCCTGATACGCAAGAGGGTAAGCCGGTTGGTACCGTTCATATAGCCATAGAAGGGCCGGATGGGGTAGTAACGGGAATGGGGCCGGGCTGGCGGGCCAGCCGCGAAGACACCAAACGTTTATCCGTGCTGGCGGCCCTCAACCTTTTGAGGCTACACCTTGAGGGAGTGAAAAAAGGGGAATAACGCCTCTTGTCAGAGCTTGAGAGAGCGTGATATCATCTGCTGAAAGGTTGGATGAAAGGAAAAACAGGTAAGAATAGTCTGTATCTCTTCTTTCCTGGGTGAGTAGCCCGTGGATACTCCACGCGAGAAGACAGAGGAACTCAAAACCAAAGACCGCGCTCGCCACAGGAAGACAGCGCGGTCGCGTTTTGGCCTAACTCGTTCATCATCACTATTTCGGCTCTTTGCCGTGTTAGGGCCAGGACTGATTGCGGCCAATGCGGGTAATGACGCGGGGGGCATTGCAACTTTTTCGCAGGCGGGCGCCAGCTATGGCTATAGCCTGCTGTGGGCGCTTGCCATCTCCGGCTTTTGCCTGGCAATTGTGCAGGAAATGTGCGCTCGCATGGGAGCTATTACCGGCAAAGGATTGGCCGACCTCATCCGCGAACAATTTGGAGTACGCCTGGCTGCTCTCGCGATGCTGGCGCTGCTGATCGCCAATACGGGAGTAACCGTCTCCGAATTTCTTGGCATCGGTGCCAGCGTGCAGGTGCTGGCCAATGATCCACATACTCCATTTGTCTATCTCGTCGTGCCACTCGCGGGCCTCATTCTGTGGTGGCTTGTCATCAAGGGGTCGTACCGGCGCGTCGAAAAAGTCTTTCTCATTATGTCGCTGGGCTTTCTCGCCTATATCCCGGCGGCATTTGCCGCTCACCCTGCCTGGAGCGAAGTTGGCCGGCAGATCATTGTACCACCACTCAGTACGAGCAGCGGCTTTTTGCTCACGGCGGTTGCGCTGGTTGGCACAACCATCAGCCCATATATGCAGTTTTTTGTCCAGTCTTCCGTGGCCGATAAAGGTATTCATGCCGGTGAATATGTCTACGAACAGCTGGATATCTACAGCGGCACCATTTTCGCGATGATCATCGCCGGATTTGTGGTTATTGCCACTGGCGCTACCCTCTTTCCGGCGCATCATAGCGTGCAAACCGCGCTCGACGCGGCATTTGCGCTCGCGGCATTTGCCGGTAAGTATGCCTCGCTACTTTTTGGCATTGGCCTGTTTGGGGCATCATTGCTTGCCGCTGCCGTTCTGCCACTTTCCACATCCTACGCCATCTGTGAGGCTTTCGGTTTTGAGCGTGGGGTCTCACGCAGTTTCAGTGAAGCTCCAGTCTTCCAGAGTATTTTCACCGGCCTGATTATCCTGGGCGTGCTCATCACGCTTATTCCAGGACTTCCCATCATCCAGGTGCTGATCATCTTGCAGGACCTGAATGCGGCTATGCTGCCCATTCTGCTGGTATTCATCATTTTGCTGGTCAATAATCGCCGCCTGATGGGACGGCATGTCAATGGGATTGTCTTCAACGTCATTTCCTGGACGACGGTCGTCGTTATCAGCATTCTGATCATACTCTTGCTGCTGAATACGATTTTCGGTGTGACGATATAATTTCAATCCCAACTTGCACTCTACCGGATTATCCATGGTATGTAACCTCTTCGTTTCGTATTTCGTATATCTTTTGTGGTACAATGCAATACAGTGAAACATCTGGTCAAGCAGAATTGAGGCGAAGAACGTATGTCCTGGAATCCGGGTGATTTTTCCGAATATAGCGAAATGCCAGCCGAAGTAGATTACTCCACCCCTGCCTATTATGAGCAGGATGCAGAGAGAGCGCCGCGTTCTGCCCAGCCGGTACAATCCCTGCAACCATTGCGATCCTACCCCGATTATGACAACGCGCAAGGTCCCACGCTCGTCAACAGCTACGACCCGGCTCCGATGAGCGAATATCGCGGGCCTACGAATCTGGAGGGCTATACGATAGATGCCGGCCAGGAGCAGCGCGAGGCCGCCAGACGTGGCACTGCCGGCGATGGCAAGAAACGCAAAGGTCTCGCGGGTCTTGGCGGTATCGGTGCCAGTATTATTGCGTTGCTGCTCAAGTTCAAGACGCTGTTATTACTCCTGTTCGACTTCAAGTGGCTGGCTTTCTTCGCGAAATTTGGGCTGGCAAGCATTACCGCTCTCATTTCGATTGCCGCCTACGCATGGATTTTTGGCTGGCCCTTCGCCATCGGCCTGGTCGCACTGCTATTCATACACGAAATGGGTCATGCGCTGGTCATGAAAATGAAAGGTGTGCCTATTGGGGGCGTGGTTTTTATTCCCCTGCTCGGTGCCGCGGTTTTTATGCGCCAGATGCCGAAAAATGCCAAAGATGAGGCAGAGGTGGGTATCGCCGGGCCGATTGCGGGCGCGATAGCCTCGTCGGTCTGCCTGTTTCTGGCACAGTTGACGCCTGGTGTGCATACGATCTGGGCGCCACTGGCCTACTTCGGCTTTTTCATCAACCTGTTCAATCTGATACCGATAGTGCCTTTCGACGGCGGGCGTGTTCTTGCCGCGATAGATCGCAGAATCTGGATCATCGGCTTCCTGGGCCTGCTCGCTTTCGAAATCTGGTCGTGGTTCAACGGCAACTTTTCCATCTGGCTGCTCTTCTTCATCTTTATGGCGGGTTCTCAGCTCTGGGCGCGCCGCCATGTTCCGAATACGCCCGAGGCGCGCGCGTACTACGCCGTACCCGTGTTCGAACGTATTGTACTGAGTCTTGTCTACTTTGGCCTGGCCGCTGTGCTGGTGTTGGGGATGTCGGTTTCGCATGGGCTGATCTTTGGGCCGGGATACTGATCAAAGACCTCTTGCTGTGCTGTAGAGCCTGATTCGTTTCTTTCCATACGCTGGCGCGCGCTTATCACGTGATAGAGGACGATGAGCTGGGTGAGGGCAAGTGTATCGCTCTGCCGCTGGATGTTACCGGTGTAGAAGCGGCCCAGGTCTTGCAAGCGATCAGGACGGAGATGGCTGGCTTCCTGCATGTGCGACCAGATGCGGTCTTCAAGTTCGCGCGCTTTTTGATGCGTGATGGTGCCATCGATTTCCAGCACATCGCGCATCGACCCTTGATAGATGGCTTCGGTGAGCCGTAGGGCCGGCTGCGAGCCATTGTGAGACATTTCCAGGACATCGGTAAGGTCGATTTTGGGGGCGTGCTTGGCCTCAATCAGGCGCACATCGAGGTGCGCCAGGTCACGCGTGCGGTAATACAGGTCGCCGCGTGAGAAGCGGATGATGATATCGGCAAACTGTTTTTGCGGCTGAATAAAAAGGCGACTATCACGACGGCGAATCTTCATTTGTTGGCGAACTTGCTCAACTGTGTAACCACGTGAAGTGCTGTCGCGCATGATTTTCCATTGCTGCAAGAGGGCAGTTTCAGGGTCGAGATAAATACGGACATGTGCCAGGCTGCGTAGTTCTTCCGTAAACAATGGATGCAGGCCATGCACGATGATGATCTCGGATGGGCAGGCGCGTTCAGGAGCGGCAAACGTACCGGTCTTATGGTCGTAAACAGGCTTGACCACAGATTCGCCGCGGGCTAACCGACGAATATGCTCGGTCATGAGCGGCAAATTATTGGCTTCAGGTCGAAGAGCGGTGATGGACTGCTGCAAGCGGGTCGCCCGGTCAAGGATGTGATAGTCGTCGAGACAGATATGTGTGATGCGGTCCTGCCCAAAAACCCGCACCATGCCATCTGTCAGTGTTGTTTTGCCCGAACCGCTGTCACCACAGATTGCTACTATGAGGGGCTGGAGAGCAGTTGTCATTCTTTGCATAGGCTAAAACTCAGCAGTATTGCGTTTGCTGTTGGGTTCTGCCAAAATCATACGCGCTACCTTTCCGAGTAATCGACTCAAAAAAAAGTTGCTCATTGCGATGCCTACAGGCGAAAACATTTGGTACTTATAAGTATAGCAGAGGGAAGCGGCTTTCAACCATATGTCACCTCTCTTATCGATCACAAATAATTGTGTGTTCTCACATTTCCTAAAGCAGCCAAATGAGGGTACAATAGAGGACGATGAGTAGCTGTCAAGATTAGCTGGTGGGAGAAACTTTTTTCTATGGAACACGTGTTACTGCAACAACTGCGACAGCGACCTTTGCTCTGCGATGGAGCGATGGGTTCGCTTTTATATGCGCGAGGAATCACCTATGAACAGTGCTTTGATGCTCTGAATTTAACGCAGCCGGAATTGATCGCGGGCATCCACCGTGAATATATCAGCGCGGGCGCCGAGATTATTGAAACGAATACCTTTGGGGCGAACCGCACGAAGCTTGAGACATATAATCTGGGAGACCAGGTACGTGAGATCAATTTCCGCGCGGTACGACTGGCACGAGAGGCGCGCGAGATCTCGGGTCTGCCGGTTTTTGTGGCGGGAGCCGTCGGCCCGACAGGTCGTCCCTTGCAGGCGCCCGATGAGCATCGTTTGAGTGAATTGCGCGCAATTTTTCGCGAACAAATTGGTGCGTTGCAGGAGGGCGGCGCCGATCTTGTGATCCTGGAGACGTTTTCGAGCCTGGCGGAGTTGCGACAGGCAGTGCTGGCGGCTCAAGAGGTGGGAGGACTACCCATTGTCGCGCAGATGAGTTTCTATGAAGATGGGCACACGCTTTCAGGCCAGTCGGCGGCACGGGTGGCGACGGTTCTCTATGATATGGGGGTAGATGTGATGGGCGCGAATTGTAGCGTTGGCCCGGCAGCGACGCTCGATGCCTTGCAGGAGATGATCGCTCAGGTTCGCCAGTCAGAGGGTGATGCGACGGGCGAACCCAGCCTGTTCTCCGCGCAGCCCAATGCAGGTTTACCGACCCGCATCGGCAACCGTTTCTTCTATGTAGCGACGCCCGACTACTTCGCGGATTATGCCCTGCGTTTTGCGCAGGCAGGGGTAAGGTTGATTGGTGGATGTTGTGGTACAACGCCACGGCATATCGCCGCCATGCGCAAAGCGTTGGATGAGCAATATGGCGCGCGTACTCCGGTAACCGCAAGCGCACCGGTCGATGTTGCGCAACTGCAAACTGTCGCACCCTCTAATGGCAAGGCCGTGATTGCGCGATTGCTCGAAGAGGAAGTCATTCTACCGCAGGAGGGATCGAGAACGCGCCTGCAAGAAAAGCTGGATGCGGGGGAGTTCGTTGTCTGCGCCGAGCTTGATCCCCCCAAGGGCCTGAATCCGGCGAAAATACTTGAGGGGGCGGTATTTTTGCAGGAAGCTGGTGTGCATTGCATCAATATTGCCGATAGTCCTATGGCGCGCGTGCGTATGAGTTGCCTTGCGCTTGCGCGTTTGATTCAGGACCACCTGGGTATCGAAACAATAATTCACTTTACGACGCGCGACCGCAATTTGATGGCGCTGCAATCGGAGCTCCTGGGAGCACACGCGCTGGGTATACGTAATATCCTGGCGCTCTCCGGCGATCCGTTACGGGTGGGCGCTTATCCCAATACAACGGGGGTATGGGATGTAGATTCGGTAGGGTTAATCCGAATCATCCGCGGCATGAATGAGGGACACGACGCGGCGGGATCATCGATAGGGGCGAGAAGTTCATTTCACATTGGAGCGGCGCTCAATTTGAATATGACCGATGAACAGCGGGAACTTGAGATCGAGAAATACAGGCGCAAGATCGACGCAGGCGCGCATTTTATTATGACACAGCCGATATACGAGCTGGCCCCATTATTGCGCTTCCTGGATCGAGTGGGGAAACCGCCGATTCCCATGTTGCTGGGCTGTATTCCGCTGCATAGTTCAAGGCATGCAGAATACCTGCACAATGAGGTACCCGACATTACTATTCCTGAACACGTGCGCTCGCGCATGCGCGCTGCCGGCGAGCAGGGGCGCGAAGAGGGCCTGAGGATGGCGCAGGAACTCCTGACCCAGGCGCGTGAGCTGGTGCAGGGCGTCTATTTGATGCCGTCTTATGGGCGCTATGACGTGGTAGCAACGCTAACGAAGATGTTGATCGAGCAGGCGGCGCAACGATAAAAATTTGACTTGCTTCAAGGAGTATGCTACACTTTATAAGTCTCCTCAGCATGTTTTTTTGCCAGGAGCAGTTTGATTACCATTTTTTGATGTATTCGAAATAAGGAGGTCCAGCCTATTAACAGGGATTTTCGGGGGAGCGACCGTCCGCGAGAGACGCGGGTGAATGAGCGTATTCGGACGCGTGAGGTGCGCCTGATCGATGAAAACGGTGAGATGATCGGCGTGATGCCCACGCCGCGCGCGCTCGATATTGCCCGCGAACGAAATCTCGATCTGGTCGAGGTATCGCCCAATGCTGTGCCGCCCGTGTGCAAATTGATGGACTACGGCCGGTATAAGTATGAGCAGGCGAAGAAAGAGAACGAAGCACGTAAGAATCAGAAGACCATCACACTCAAAGAGATCCGGTTACATCCACGTACAGACGAACATGATATTGACGTGAAGACTCGTAAAATCCAGGAATTTTTGGCCGAAGGCGATAGGGTGCGAGTCAGCGTTCAATTCCGAGGAGCGGAGATGCGCCACCCGGATATTGGACGAAAGTTGCTGGATGGAATTGCGGAGGTGTTGAAGGGGACAGCTATCATCGAGCGCTCTCCCAGTATGGAGGGCAGGATGATGTCGATGATTGTTTCCCGCGCACCTGGCTGGGAGCCGGCTAAGAAGCAGCAACCGGGCGCTCCCGAAAAGAAGAAAGCGCATCCGGCAACAACAAATAATGGAGCCACGACGCCGGCACCTGAACCCGCCCTTGTTCCCGAGAGTAACGAGGCAGCAGGCGGTGCAAAGGATATGTAGGCTTCTTTCCCTTACCGGCATATGCAGATGCACATAGCCTATAGTTGAAGAGGACACAAACTCGATGGGGCGCTGAAGCCTGGCGAACGCATGAATTACCTCTCCGTTTGTAGATAAAAATACGGTAAGAGTGTTCGGTGCGAGTAGCGGGTACGCATGCGCCCCTATTTTTTATTATCACTAAGCGGTTGACTTTTCAGAATATGGGCTACTACGATAGAAGTATCGCACTGATTCATTCTGTTTTGCGCGTAACTAATGATACCCATTGGTATGAAAACTATAAACGCTTCATGTATTGAGATATGGGAGGCCACAGGTGAGTAGCTACGACGATCCACGCTGGTATGAACAGCCCGAACATTTTCCCCAGAACGATGCAAATCAACTTCCTGCGCCAGCTGAAAATGCTGGCTCTTTGGGTCAGATAGGCTTCAATGCGAATGATACAAATGTACCCGGTCAGCAGAATTCGACGCATTCACAACCTGCATCTAATCCTTTATCGGGCAATAAGCGCAATAGAAGCCGCATATTTGGGCAAATTGTGGTGACGCTTGCCTTGATGGTGATCGCTTTTCTGGCCGGCTGGTTTGGCCACCAGGCATTCAGCACGCCAACCTTCAATGCGAATAATCCATCGCAAAGCTACTTGAGCCTGTTCGACCAGGCCTGGAACATTGTCAATCAGAATTATGTTGACCGCAAAGCCGTGAATTATAAGCAAATGTCCTACCAGGCGATTCAGGCGATGCTGAATGTGCTGGGTGATACCGGTCATACGCGCTTCCTGACACCACAGGAGGTGCAGGCGGAGAACCAGCAGTTAAGTGGCTCTTTTGTTGGCATCGGCATTTACCTGGAGCAAGACCCTAAGACACAGAATATCATCATTACTGGTACCATCCCCGGCTCACCTGCTGAAAAAGCAGGCTTTAAATCGGGCGATATTATTGTCGCCGTCAACGGTACCAACGTAGCCGGCAAGAGCCTGGATGCAATTCATTCGCTGATCGACGGACCGGCAGGTACCAGCGTTTCCATCACAGTGAAGCGTCCCTCGACAAATTCTACGCTGACGATTAAGGTCACACGGGAGCAAATCACCGTTCCGAGTGTTATCATGCATTATATTGCGCCGGATCATATAGCGGATATTCAGATCGTGCAGTTCTCCGATGGGACCTCGAGCCAGTTGAAAGCCGCGCTCACCCAGGCAAAGAAGTTGGGCGCGAAGAAAATCATTCTGGATTTGCGCGATAACCCTGGAGGCTACCTGCAGGAGGCCATCGACACCGCCAGCGAGTTTATGGGCGGCAATAAAACCGTGCTGATCGAGCAGGATAGTTCGGGCAATAGAAAAGCCGATACCGTGACGGGTCAGACCGTCGATACAACGGATCCAATTGTGGTGCTGGTGAACGGGAATACTGCAAGCGCGGCGGAAATTGTTTCCGGTGCATTGCAGGATAACCACCGGGCGATCATCATGGGGACGAAAACGTTTGGGACGGGCACGGTTCTGCAAGAGTTTGATCTTGCCGATGGCTCGGCTATCCTGCTGGGAACAAGTGAGTGGTTAACGCCGGATGGTCATTTTATCCGCGGCAATGGCATTACTCCCAATATCACCGTAAATTTAAACCCCAAGGCTACTGAAGTGACGCCTACCATCGAGAATCAACAGAATATGACGGAGCAGCAAATCCTGAGTAGCGGAGATAATCAGCTGGTGTCGGCGATTAAGTACCTGGAGGGGCATCCTTAGGAACCAGGCTTATTGTACCAGGTGCAGAACAATTTCTCCCTTGACTTTGTCCTGTTTTGCAGCACAATTGCTACATGGAGAGGGAATCTACTATATTGTTACTGCCCGGCCAGCTTACAAGACGGAACGACGGTACTATCGCGAGCAGAAAGCGCAGGAGCAACCATGAATGAGCAAAGTAAACCAACCGAAACCGGAGATAGCCGTATTCCTGACTTTGCAAGTCGTGAAGAGGAAGCCGAGTTTTGGGATACCCACGACTTTACAGAATTTCTTGACGAGCTTACCCCAACAAAAGTGCGAGTCGCTAAGCCGCTTTCTGTCAAGGTAGAGGTGCGCTTTGAGCCAGACACTGATCATGAAGTGGAAGCTATTGCGCGCGAAAAAGGATTAAAGAAATCTACTCTTATACGTTCCTGGGTACTTGAGCGTCTCCGTAAGGAGCGCCACGCGTCATAGAAATAACTCAGTTTTGGGATCAGGTCATCCGGCGTTTGTTCTACTTCATCCTGAAAGGTCTGCAATTACCTGTCCCCTGGATAGAGTTTCCCTACTCCACACTCATCGCAGGTCTAATCTGCTATTGGCATGTACTCTCGGCAGCTTGAAAATATTTACTCGTTGGCGCGTGTCCCAGGAATGCTGCGATGAAGCGCGTAGCGGCAACTACTTTGTCGAGGTCCACTCCGGTTTGAATGCCCATGCCATGCAGCATGTAGAGCAGGTCTTCGGTGGCGAGGTTGCCAGCTGCTCCGGGGGCGTAGGGGCAACCGCCCAGTCCACCGGCGGAAGAGTCCACGATGCTGATACCCATTTGCAGCGCCATGAGTACGTTCGCCAGGGCTGTGCCGCGTGTATCGTGGAAGTGAACCGCGAGCTGCTCGATAGGAATTGCTCCCTCGTTGACGAGCAGGCCGATGACTTCGACAACCTGGTTGGGTGTGGCAACGCCGATAGTATCCCCCAGTGAAAGTTCGTTGACACCCATTTCTAGCAAAGCCTGCGCAACGTTTAGAACCTGACGAGGGGAAACATAGCCTTCATAGGGACAGCCGAAGACGGTGGAGATATAGCCACGTACCGGAATATTGTGCTGCCCCGCCAGTTGCACCACGGGACGAAAGTTGGTCAGGCTCTCAGCAATAGTAGCGTTGATGTTGTGGCGGGTGAAACTTTCGCTGGCAGCGGTGAATACGGCAATAGATTGCACGCCGGCGGCTAATGCGCGTTCCATACCCTTAATATTGGGCACCAGCACAGGATAGGAAGTGGTGGGCAGGCGCTTTATACTCGTCATAACAGCGCTGGCGTCGCTTAGTTGCGGGATGGCGCGCGGGCTAACGAATGACGTGGCTTCGACGACGGGTAAACCGGCGCCGGCAAGCATCTCGATGAATTGAATCTTCTGTTCGGTTGGCACGAGGGCCTTTTCGTTTTGCAGTCCATCACGGGGACCCACTTCAACAATGCGTACTGAACGCGGAAATTGTGGAGAAAACTCCTGAGATGGTCCTGGACTTGGTATCATGAGCGTTACACTCCTCGAATTTCATGATGAGAAGGCTCATCGGAATGCCTGTTGTTTTCGTGATCTGGCGGCGGAAGCATGGCGGACTTCGAATCCTCGTTCTGCCGGTTAGCAGGATTACTTTCCTGTGGCTGGTTGCGCACGACCCTGACTTTGGTAATGCGCCTGCCGCGGGTTGCTAAGACCGTATAGGTGATATTTTCGTGGGTGATGGTATCGCCTGCCACCGGTATTTTGTCGAGCTTGTCATACAAAAATCCGCCTAGCGTGTCGTAATCCTCGTTTTCCAGGTCCGTATCCATGACCTCGTTGAAATCGTCGATGCTGATTTTCGCGTCGAAGATGTATTCGTTCTCATTGACGCGTTCAAACAGGACTTCTTCGCGGTCGTACTCATCTTGAATGTCGCCGACGATCTCTTCGACCAGGTCTTCGATGGTCACGAGTCCTGCTACGGAACCATATTCGTCGATGACGATGACCATGTGGACGCGACGCTGGCGAATTTCGTGCAGTAAATCGTCGAGTTTTTTAGTTTCGGGCACGAAGTAGGCCGGTCGCACCAGTTCGCGTATGGGAAGAGAGTTGTGTCCTTCGCGCAGTTGCCGGAGCATGTCTTTGGTGTAGAGGATGCCGATGATTTCGTCGATGCCAACGCTTTCTTCATAGACGGGGATACGTGAGAAGCCACCCTGTAAGGCGAGGTCTACGGCTTCATCAACGGTGGCGGTACTGGGCAGCGTGACCATGTCAATACGCGGTATCATAACTTCGCGCACGGTAGTATCGGCGAACTCGAAGATACTATTGATCATGTCGGTCTCTTCCTCTTCGAGTACGCCCTCTTCCTCACCGACCGTGACGAGCAGGCGCAGTTCTTCCTCTGTCACGAATGGTCCGCGGTGCTTGATCTGTCCGCCAAGGAGTCGCACAAGCGAGTTAGTGATAGCGCTCAATGCCCAGACAATGGGGCGCAGGACCCAGGCGGCTCCACGCACGGGATCGACGAGCATACGTGCCCAGCGCATAGGGTTTTGCACGGCGGCGGTTTTAGGCGTGATCTCACAGAAAATGAGGACGACCAGTGAGGTGAGGATAGTCGAAATCAGTTCGCCAAGTGTGGCCGAGAAGTGCAACGCCAGGATAGTGGCCATGCTCGAAGCAACGATGACGGCGACGTTGTTGACGATGAGAATGGTGGAGAGGAAGACATTCGGTTGAGTAAGCAGATGATCAATCTGAATCGCTTTGCGATCACCCTCTTCGACCTGGTTTTTAAGCTTGATGCGGCTGATGGAGGTAAAAGCGGTTTCCGCGGCGGAGGCCATGCCGGCGAGTATGAGTGATAAGATGAGTACAAAGATTTGGATCCAGGTTCCACTATCAATTTGTGGAGCCTGTGTATTGATGGCAGCGTGGATGACTGCAGAGGCACTTGCCAGTATTCTGGCTAAGCCAGGGCCGTCCATAACTATACTACTCCTTTTCGCCACTCTCCGCCCTGGAGCGATCTACGGGGCTATCAACGGAATAACTCACAGAGCCATCGTTAGAGTTTCCCGTGCTATCGATAGGCTGGCGCGTGCGCAAAAAACGCGCCGGGACACCAACAACCACAGCCCCAGGAGGCACGTCGCGATTGACGACGGAACCGGCTCCTGTCTGCGCATATTCACCGACGGTAACAGGAGCTACTAACATTGTATCACTTCCAATGGACGCCCATGCGCCGATCTCGGTATGATTTTTATGTATGCCATCGTAATTGACGGTGATGGTGCCTGCGCCAATGTTGACATGCTCGCCCAGAGTGGCATCACCAATATAGCTGAAGTGATGAATGTCGGTTTCCGAACCAATATAGGAGTTTTTGACTTCTCCAAAGTTACCCATACGTACATTACGTGCCAGGTACGCGCCTGGACGACAATGACTGAAAGGACCGATACTGACGCCATCTTCAAAAGTGGTTTCTTCCAGCACGGAATTGCGGACGATGCAGTGGTCGCCGATGGTGGATTGATCAATAGTGGTGCCGGGTCCAATACGACAGTGGGAACCGATGCTTGATTTGCCGGTGATGATGGTGCCGGGCAATATGATTGTATCCATGCCGATTTCTACTTCCACTCCGATATAGGTAGTGGCAGGATCAATGATGGTGACGCCATTGTACATGTGGCGCTCGAGGATGCGACGGCGCAGGAGCTGCTCAACGGCGGCGAGCTGGACGCGGTCGTTAATGCCCATGGTTTCGTCGAGGGAGCCGCTGACGGTGATGATGGTGCGCTGTTGCGAGCTGGCGATGGCGACAAGGTCAGTAAGGTAGTATTCTCCGGAGGGGTTGCGCGGCAGGTTGTGCAAAGCCGGCCAGAGCCAGCTTCGATCAAAGCAATAGACGCCGGAATTAACTTCGCGGATGCGTTTCTGTTCTTCGGTAGCGCGTTTCACCTCGACGATCTCACGCGCCTGGTCCTGGTCGTCACGGATGATACGACCGAAATCAGATGGCAGATCGGTGATGGAGGTTAAGAATGTGATGGTGGCCCGCTGCTTGAAATGTTCGATCAGGATGCGAGCAAGTATTTCGTTGCTAATGAGAGGGGTATCGCCGTAGCAGACAAGGACGGCTTGCGGTTGGGGCTGCAGGCCGTCAATGGTTTGCTGCGCAGCGAGAACGGCGTGTCCTGTCCCAAGTTGTTCTGACTGAATAGCGTAGAGGCAGCGGTCGCCAAGAGTCGCTTCAACCTGCTCTGCTCCATAGCCGAGGACGACGATGGGGCGATCAGCAGAGGGGCTGGCAAGGTGCGGCGAGAAGGCTGAAGCGGATGGAATGGTTTCGACAGCATTGAGTACGTGCGCAATGAGCGGCAGGCCCGCCACCTGGTGAAGGACCTTCGGTAAAGTTGAACGCATCCGTGTGCCCTTGCCGGCGGCAAGCACGACGGCCGCATACGTGTTCATAATAAAGTTCACAAACCTTTTTTGCTCTATTTTTTGAGGTGGTATCACAGTTGATATGCTGCAAACGTTTCAGCGCAATCTCCGGTCGTTTATTTATCAGATATACAACTAGCGAGAACTGCACTGCCCATTCAAGAAGAAAATTGGCTCGGGTGCCAGGATTCGAACCTGGGATCGTGGATCCAAAGTCCACTGCCTTACCGCTTGGCCACACCCGATTATTGATCAGCTAGCACTATCACTATGCCGCGATTATAACATGCTGAAAAAGTATTGACAAGATACCGAAGCATTGTAATTTTCCAAAAAATTATTTGTCCTTATCTCGCCTGATTTTTCGCTCTTCCACAAACTTCTCAAAATCATCAACACGAACACGAAGAACATTCCCAAAACGATAGGCATTGAGCAAGCCTTGACGGATATATGTGCGTATTGTTTCTTCCTTTAAGCCAAGACGTTTCGCAACCTCTTCAACGGAAAGAAAATCCTTACCACTCACGGTAGTACCCCATTTTTCTGGTAATTATAAGCCAGGACGCAAATCGATGTCAATGAGCATTGACAGAACAGGAAAAATTCGGTTACACTTGTATTAACCACTAAAAACAAGTACTTAATAAGATAAATTCAGCTACACTAGTAGAGACTTGCTAAAAGAAGCAGCTATGTAGTAACATAGGCAATGAGTCCTTTAAAAAATGTGACAACAATATATATGGTCATGGACTGGTTTCCAGTATTTACTAGTTTCACTATGGTGACACGTTAGGTACCTCTCCTACTACTGCAATGCTGTCAAGTTCATCAAAGACAACATGATTGAGCCAGCGCAGAAGGGGTTTCTTAATGAGCGGAGCCGCCCGACTTCTGGGGAATCACCAGGAATAACTTCTATGCGTACGGAAGAATGAATGGTATAATGTGCAGAGCATGGATTCATGCGTTCAGCAAGATGTTATCAAGCCATTCGTCTAGCTCGTCAAATAGATTCATGAGCGAACACTTTTGCGGCTCTACGTTGAGAAAGGAGGGCGCAGTAGTACAATGGGCTGCGCTTTGAATGGAATTTATGGAAGATATTCGTTTTGAGAGACATTTTCGCACACCTTACTCTGAAAGCTATTACATTATGCAGGGTTCGAGCTTGCAGAGCAATAACCGGCTAGGGACGGTAGATATTCACTTTACGACGACAACGGTTCACGGGACGCTTATTTTGGAACGCGAACTGGAAGAGACAGATCTAACGAAGCTGATCGAGCAGATCGATGAGGACCTTGTGCTGTCCGCTGATATGCCGCGAGATGATTTTCTGGTGAGCGTGTATATTGGCAAGGATGTCGGCTTTTATAGCGATGAATATTTCGCGGAAGAAGACGATTCTGGCCTGGATTTTGGCGAGGATGACGAGACATAACGCAGCTTGTAGAGGGTTTCCAAAATTTAGATGCGATTGCCTTGCATCGGCCTCTACAGAGCTTGTAGGGGCCGATGCATCGCGTGCTAGTCTTCAAGCAGGCCACGTCGCATGGCATATTTGACGAGTTCGGCCCGGCTGTGCAGGTTAAGCTTATCCATGATGTGCGTGCGATGGGTATCGACGGTTTTGGGGCTGATGACAAGGCGTTCGGCGATCTGGTTATTAGTGAAGCCCTCGGCGACAAGCTTTAATATTTCTCGTTCTCTCTCGGTAAGGCTTGAGTAACTATCCTTCTCTTCACCTGCATGGACGCGCTGCAGGTAATCTCCGACCATGACAGACTGAGCGCTGGGTGAGAGGTAGAAGTTGCCGTTCTGAACGACATGCAGGGCTGAGATGAGCTCGGTGTCTGCTGCCTCTTTAAGCATGTAACCAGATGCGCCTGCGCGTAAAGCCTGGAAGACGTATTCATCATTTTCATGCATGGTCAATATGAGGACTTTGACGTCAGGCAGGAGTTTTTTGATCTGGCGCGTGGATTCGATGCCACTCATATCAGGCATGGTAATATCCATGAGGACGATATCGGGGTGCAGGCGTTGGGCTTCATGAATGGCCTGGCGACCATCCTGGGCTTCGCCTACGACTTCCATGTCGGGCTGCGCGTTGAGCATCATTTTAAGTCCCGCACGTAAGATGGTGTGGTCGTCGGCTAATAATATATGCATTTTCATAACCTTCTCACGATCTATTGCGCCTCCTGGGGGGCCAACTCATCTATTGACGGCTTGCGCCATTCGGCGGAGGATGGCAATGGAATATGGGCTTCGACCCTTGTGCCACGCCCAGGTGTTGAATGAATGGTCAGAATACCGTCAAGCAATACTGCTCGCTCTTGCATGCCTGCCAATCCAATGCTGCGTTCCTGACCGCCGGTTTTCACAAGAGTCTCGTAGTCAAAGCCGTGGCCATCATCGATAATAGTAGCGTGGACGGCTTCACCATCTTCTTTCAAAGTGATGGTGACTTTATGGGCATTGGCATGCCTGGCTGTGTTGGTTAACGATTCCTGGACAATACGGTAAAGGGCAGTCTCCATTTCGGCGGGCAGGCGTTCTTTGAGGCCGGAAGCCTGAAATTCGACTTCGATGGCGCATTTTTTCTGATACTCTTTGATATACCAGCGCAAAGCGGGCAGCAGTCCTAAGTCATCGAGGGCGCTTGGCCGCAGGTCGATGCTGAGATTGCGAATGGCGCGCAGGGTTTGATGAGCAAGCGCGCGGGTTTCGGCGATCCGCTCGCGGGCTTCGGATGGGCCGATGGATTCTTCGAGGAGGGCAAGGCTAATGAGCAGGGAAGTGAGTACCTGGCTTGTCTCATCGTGTAGCTCGCGGGCAATGCGCTTGCGCTCCTGCTCCTGGGCTTTGATGATCTGGTTGGCACGCTGGTGAGATGCCTCGTCGAGAGCTTCGAGCATCATGTTAAATGTGCGTGCAAGCTGATCAGCTTCAGGGTCAACACCCGTGAGGGGCGCGCGCAAGGAACGCTCGCCTTGCTGGACGCGGTTCATGACTTTACCGAGGTGGAAGAGCGGGCGAAAGGCGACCTGCAAGACAACGAAGTTGAGGACGATGCTTACTAGCCAGCCAATGGCGATAAAGATGATGAGGGACATGGGCGTTGCGTATGGCTCCTTGTTCAGATGGGTAGCCAGCCATGTGCCCCCTGTTGCGCCAATGAAGATGATCAGGCTGTTGGCAATGAGAACTTTATAGAAAACAGGGATGCTGAGCAATGGTTTGAGCATGCGGTTCCTTTGTACCGGCTCTGTTTCCGTCTCAAGATTCGTTCGAGAATAAATCATGGTGATATCCCTCGGAGGACGGTCTGTCTCGCGATGCTGGTTCCTGATTCGTCCTGCCTGGAACCTGCAAGGATGTGCCGGACCCATAGACGGGCAACCACGAGGGTCGTCCCTACATGTAGGAGGACGAAAGGAGAATTGAAATCCTTCTCTAATATTACTTCTATTGTACTGGTTGTACGGATAACATGTCAAACCCGGTTCTCGCTCAAATCACTTGAGGAAGTCTCGTTCCTGTTACCTATCCAGCAGACCGGTGACGATCGATCCGGCCCTGGTTGGTGTCCTACTAATACGTGAGGATGCCAGCTTTGCGTGCTGAGAGCGCATGAAATCAGGTGTATACGGCAGGAATATCAGGTATATACCTGATACGCCATTGCTGGGGGTTAGAGTAATCTAAATTTGAGTAGGAATCCGGTGTACCTGATAGTGGTACATCACCTTTGAACTCTTCTCAATTCTTTACGTTTGCGTTACAATCAGAACAGAGACCAAATTGTTTCCAGGCCAGAGTTGAAACAGAATTTCTCACTTCAGTTTCAACAAGAGGTATACAGCAAGATAGTTTGTATGCTATAATCGGCCACAGAAGTTGGCACCAGGCCACACCGTCAACGCTAATGTGACGAGTGCGGTAAACCAGCTCTCTACGCATCCCAGATGATGTGTAGACAAAGGACTTTTTAGTTGAAAGGCAGGCACTGTGAGTTCTGTACCGAAGAAGAGCTTGCTCGACACAATGACGCAGAAAATGGTCGAGAGCCAGGTCTGGCGCTCTATATTTCGTCATGGTTATCCTGACACCCCACTCAACCAGTCGCTGGTGATGATGGGCAATGTATTTCTGCACCTGCATCCGGTGAAAGTCAGCCGCCAGGCAATGAAGATTACCTATACCTGGTGCATGGGCGGTATCTCTTTTTTCTTATTCCTGCTGCTGACAATCACGGGTGTCTTCCTGATGTTCTACTATGTCCCAGATACTAATACGGCGTATCAGAACATCAACCAGTTGAGCACCGCAGTGTCGTTTGGTCACCTGACGCGTAATATGCACAGGTGGGCAGCTCACTTGATGGTGGTTTCGGTAACGTTACACATGATTCGCGTCTTTTATCATGGCGCGTACAAGCCGCCCAGAGAGTTTAACTGGGTCGTAGGCGTTGGACTTTTCTTTGTAACCCTGTTCCTGAGCTTCACCGGCTATCTCCTGCCGTGGGACCAGATCGCTATCTGGGCTATTACTGTAGGCACCAACCTGGCGCCATATACGCCGATCCTGGGCAACCCGGTGTACAGCGTGCTTGTTGGTGGCGCAGCAGTAAGCCAGGCCACGCTGATCAGGTTCTATGTAGGACATGTGATCCTGTTGCCCCTGGCGGGAGCGCTGTTGATGGCTGTTCATTTCTGGCGTATTCGTAAGGATGGCGGCGCGGCCGGTCCACCACCACCTTCTCGCAGGGAGTTGGAAGCGCGAACCCAGGCCGAGCGTGCATTGACGGGCACAGTTCGTTAATGGCGATGATGTGGAGGCCGGTAATTAGCGATTACGGCTTCACCGTAGTGGCCGATTTATCGGCCTGTAGACGGTTCTATCCATTGAGATGAGAGGAAGTACGCATCATGTCGATTGAACAAAAAGAACCAAGAGTGCAGACGCAAGCGTCGGCAACTCAGCGGCGCTACCGCACACTGGCAGTAGTCAAACAGGAAGCGATCACACGTGTTGAGAAGCCTCTGGAAGACTCGGTCTTTGTATGGCCGCACCTGCTTGTGCGCGAGTTTTTCGCCGCAACCATCGTGATGGTGATGGTGACGCTGCTGTCGATTAAAATCGATGCCCCGCTGCAAGGGCCTGCCAATCCAAATGTGACACCGAACCCGGCCAAAGCACCCTGGTACTTCCTCGGGTTGCAGGAACTCCTGCACTACTTCGAGCCTACTACTGCCGGCGTGCTGGTTCCCGGATTGGTGCTGGTTGGTCTTGCGGTATTGCCTTATGTGGACCGCAACCCAAGCCGCGCCTATGCCGACCGTAAAGTAGCAATTATTACCTTTACCATGTTTGCCGTATTCTGGGCTGTGGTCACCTTGTTTGGTAGCTTCTTCCGCGGCCCTGGCTGGGTCTGGGTCTGGCCCTGGCAGCACATCTACTTTGATTTGTAATACCATCAATTCGGCCAGCCATTCTCTAGAAGAGGTTAAAATATGAGTATTGAGAGTAGCGATAGACCTGCTCTTACACCACAGCAGTATGAGGTCTTGCACGGTGGAGGCGCCGAGGCGGCTGAAATAGCCAAACAGCGTCTCTCGCGGCGAAAGTTCCTGCGCAGGTCAATGCTGGCAGTCTGGGGTTTGTCTACGACCGCTGCCGTGGGTGGAGCATTGTACATGTTGTATCCAAATCTGGCAGGTCAGTTTGGTTCGGATATCGCCGTTGGCAAGAAGACGGACTTTCCTGCTGCCAAGCCTGCTAATTACATATTAGGCCAGAAGGGTGTATTTTACGAACAGCTCGCCAAAACGTACATTTCTCACCTGGCCGCGGATACGCCTTTCCTGTTGCATGGTTCCGATCTAAAAGAGCAGCTGCAATCGGAGAACTTCGTCAAAGATAGCGATGGCTCCTACTGGGTTGCGCTGTACCAGCGCTGTGTTCACCTGGGCTGTACCGTTCCGTTCCGCGATGACTGCGATAGCTTTAAGTGTCCATGTCACGGTTCGCACTATAATGTTAATGGAGAATGGCTTGATGGACCGGCTCCTAGAAGCCTGGACCGTTTTGCCATGTACTTTGATAAGCAGGGTAACGTCGTAGTGAGTACAGGCACCCTGAATCAAACTGTCCAGCACCCGGACGCCAGCACACGCTTGATTGCTATTCCAAGCGTACCATGCAGCGTCTAGTGATAGGCGCCTTCGGGGCAAAGATAGGGTAAGGCGGGCGACCCTGGTGGTCGCCCCTACATTATTTATTAATCGGCATCTATCCGTCCTGCGTGGTGTCCGCAAGGGATGAGGCGGGCGACTACCAGGGTCGCCTCTTCATGGCAGGACGATAGGAGAGGTAGTGTGTTATGATAGATCCAGTACAGGCTGTAATAGGTATTGTTATCCTGTTAATAGTCGTTGGCGCCCTGCTCTTCCTGTTCTATTCACGCACAAATGCGGTTGAAAAGACCGGGTATGGCGCCTTGATAATGCTTGCCGTGGTCTCAATGTTTATTCCCGTACTCTGGATCATGGAGACAAACGCGCAGGCTATGGCCAAGGTGCAGCAGCATACTCTCGCCGTATCAAATGGCGCCGGGCTTTACGCGCAGTATTGTCAGCAATGCCATGGTCTTAAGGGGCAGGGTCTGAGTACCGGCCCGCAACTCAATGGGAGCGCTGCCGTAAATAACCTGAGTGATGCGCAGTTGCTGGCGATTATCAGTGCCGGTATTCCTAATCCCACTAATCCCTCGCAATATCTCAGTCCGCCAATGAGTCAACAATATAATGGTCCCCTGGATTCAAATCAAATTCAATATCTATTTGAACTGCTTCGCTCGGCCGACCCTGCCTATTTACAGAAGAACGGCTATCCTACCGGTGCAAGCGCTAACGGTTTTAGCCAGGTAGGGCCTGATCTGCAGGCGAGCGCTCCATCTACCTATCAGACGGCTGTCGCGAGGGATGCCGCGGGCCAATTCGGCGCACCGCAGGATTTTACGAACCAGAAGAGCGTGACCGTTGATATCATCCAGTCGCCACCTGGCGCTACCTGCACCCCCGCGTGCTTCCAGTTGATAAACATCAAGGTCAAGGTTGGCACCACCATCACCTGGGTGAATAAGAGTACTTCGCCGCATACTGTGACTGCGATGAAAGGCGAGAGCCCGACTTCTCCAACACCTGCCTCGAATATATTCGACTCAGGTAACTCACCTGCGAAGTATATCCAGCCAGGCCAGTCGTTTACCTGGACGGTGACAACGGCAGCTTATAACTTTAATAGCAATCATCAGGTGCTCTACTACTGTCAGATTCACCCTAGTATGGTAGCTGAGATAACCATTGTGCCATAAATCGTTCGCATCATACATCTTGCGATATGCCTTTCGCCATCCCAATGCAGGCGAGGCGAAAGGCGCAGAGTGTTGAAAGGGATTGCAAGTTATGCAACAAGCTACACAACGGGAGGTGCCTGATCGCATATCCTGGTCGAGAGCAATGATATTTGGCGTCGGCTTTTTCTTCATTGCCGCCTTGCTCATCGGGCAAATCCCCAGCTATATTAATCTGGAGATGACTTCCTCGTCGCTCACCGGCTTTGAGCAAGGTGTACTGGCGTTAGGAGTCATTTGTATTGCCGCCTTCGTCATTGTTCAGGTGATTGTGATGCTCTTTGACCCCAAGCCGTTGATACCACCGATTATTTTCACCGGATTGGGCGTGATTCTTGGCGTCCTCGGCCTGTTGTTGCTTCTGTGGGCATCGTATACGGGAAATCAGTATTTTCCACACACCAATGTGTTTTGGAATCCCGTCCTGGGCGGAAATGTACTCTGGTTGGAACCCGCTGCTATAGACCTTGTGATGATAGGCACAGTAATCATGGCCGTTGGCGTCGGTATGGTCTTCTACAGCATGCTTGCTCTGCGCGAGCTGCGCAATCCAGACCGCAGCGACCCTGGTACGACGCGCACAATTCGCACCCTGCTCATCGTGGGCAGCGTTTTGCTGGTCGCCTTTATGTTCTTTTATACCTTCGTAACCGACCAGAGCTTAGCACCCATGATTTACCCGCAGTGCCCCTATGCCATCAACGCGGCTAAAGGGTGTCCTGGACCATTCACCGGGCTGGCTATCATAGACACCATTTTGAATGTCATTCTCGGTGCGGCCATTTTTTGCACGTTGGGGGCATTTGCCTTGCGCCTGCACTATTTGATGCGCCCGGTACGCAAGCGCACCATGTCGAACCTGTACATTACAGGTATCGTAGTCGCGCAGGTAGGAGCAGTTTGCCTGCTTGCCTGGTTCGTGATCTATCCATTAATCACGTGGATACACTCCTGGACCTTCATCGGCCTGGGTAGCTATCTGACGGTCTGCGGCAAGCCATCCGCCGTTCCGCAAAGTTGTGGCTTCTCCCAGCAGGCAGGATACATCATAGATGCTGTTATCACGATGAATAACTTCGTCCTTTTGATTGCCGCCGTGGCTTTCTGGAAGACCAGGCGCAACCTTGTTGTCATCGCAGGAGTAACGACCGCGGCATTACTCGCGCTGGCGACACTGGTCACACACATGCATCCAGATGAGCTTTTAATCGCTATGCTGGTTAGTGGAGGGAGCCTTATCCTCGCTGTCATCTGGACAAGCGTCGCGCGTCGCGAGTTCGCAGTCGTGGGAGAAAACAACCTCGGTTGTCTGGGTCAATGGTTGGTCATAGGCACCTGTTTGCTGATTTACCTGACGGCATTCGCCTTCTTCTCTATACCCGGCTTCCGAGAGACAAACCCGAACATTCCTTTCGTTCCTGGAGCCGGGCTGAATGCTGGTATAACCAATAGCATCAACGCGGTGCTGGTTATTATCATCACCGGCGTGCTCACGGCTGTTCAGTTCTACTTCCTGACACGTAACCGCTATAAGATATAAGCATAAGAGCAAAAAATAGGAGCGCACGCGTTGCGCTCCTATTTTTTGCTCTTATGCTCGTGTTATAATGCGAAAAATGGAAACGTAGGGGAGTAGAGCAATGCAGGACGAACAGCCACTGAAAATACTGATGTTGGCCGCTGAAGCGGTGCCATTTGCTAAAGTGGGCGGCCTGGCCGATGTGGTAGGTGCCTTGCCCAAAGCGTTGCAGAAATTGGGACACGATGTGCGCATAGTGATGCCCCGCTTTGGACAGATTTCCACGGAACGGTTCGAACTGAAGCCCGTAGTCGATTCGCTCACAGTACAGATGTCCAGTTTCCACGAGCACGTGAGCGTCCTACAGGGGAGCATCGGCAATGGCATACCGGTCTATTTTATAGATGCTCCACGCTATTTTGATCGCGAGAATATTTACGGCTATACTGACGATGGCGAACGATTTATCCTGTTTTGCCGTGCGGCACTTGAAGCAGTTCGCGCTTTGAACTGGTCTCCCGATGTCATTCATTGCAATGACTGGCAAACCGGCATCGTGCCTAACTGGACGCATACCGTGTATCGCGATGATCCTTTCTTTGCTGCAACTGCAACTGTATATACCATCCATAATCTCGCGTATCAAGGGATTTTTGGCTATCGCATCCTGGAAGTTGCGGGTGTAGCCGCGGGTGGTTTTCTCTATCCACAAATCGTTGAACTCGCCAATGTGGTCGATATCATGGGGCGTGGCATTCTCTTTGCCGATGCCGTCACAACTGTGAGCCAGCGTTACGCGCAAGAAATACTCACTCCCACTTACGGCGAGAAACTCGATCACCTGCTGCGCTCGCGCCGCGACCGTCTCTTCGGTATTCTCAACGGCATAGATTATACCGAATTGAATCCCGCTACCGACCATTATATTGCCGCACAATATGATGCCGAAACGCTGGATAAACGCGCCGAAAATAAGCGCGCGCTACAAGAAAGGGCGCATCTGCCCATCAAGCCCGATGTCCCGCTGATCGCCATGATCTCGCGGCTCACAGACCAGAAAGGGTTTGATCTCCTTGCACAGATTGTTCAACCCTTGTTTGCCCAGGGCATCCAATTCGTTATCCTGGGTATTGGCGATCAGCATTATCACGAAATGTTTCAGAACCTGGCTGTTCGCTATCCCGAGCAGGTCGCTACTTTTCTGACGTTCAATACGGAACTGGCGCAGATGATTTACGCAGGCAGCGACATGTTCTTAATGCCCTCGCGTTTTGAACCCTGTGGCCTGGGCCAATTGATCGCCATGCGCTATGGCAGCGTTCCCATCGTGCATCATGTTGGCGGGCTGGCAGATACAGTACAGGAGTATGATCCAGACACAAGGCAGGGTAATGGTTTCGTTTTTACTCATTATGATCCCTGGGAACTGTTTGCTGCCATTGTGCGCGCTCTGGAGCTTTATCGTTTCAAAGATATCTGGCGTACCTTGCAACAACACGGCATGGCTGCTGACCATTCCTGGCACGCATCCGCAAAAGCCTATGTCGATGTCTACCGCGATGCCATCGAGTTTCACAACAGTGGCCAATAATTGCGCTCCGGCATCATTCGTCACAATGCAGGCATTCTCAGCTGTCCTCCATATTTAGCGCTGTAGGATGACCAGCCGTCGGGGCCTGTTGTGCGTTCGCAATGTTCAATAAAACCGCTCAGGCTGGCCTCTGCCTTATCGGCAAGATGAACGATCAAGGCTTCAATACTCACGGGGCTTACAGGCGAACCGTATTCCCTGGTGTGATGGGCCAGAATGATATGAAGCAGATCGTTGCGAATGGCCGCGTCTAATGTGCTCATTTGCTGTGCTCGCTCCTGAACATATTGCAATCCGCGCACGATATGGCCGAACATACGGCCATCAGGCGTGAAGCCCGATCCAACCTGCTCTTCCAATTCTTCCAATTTGCCGATATCGTGCAGGAGCGCGCCTGCCAGCACCAGGTCTGCGTTGCAGGGGTACATCTGCGTCATCCTATCGGCGATCAAGGCCACCTGTACTGTATGCTCCAGTAATCCTCCAATGACTGTTCCGTGATGCCGCACCGCCGCTGGCCAGCGGCGAAAACGCGCGACGACTTCAGGAGTAAAGCAGCTTTCGAGTAGAGCATGCAGGTCTGGGTGATAGACTTTGTCTATGAGTTGTCGCAGGTTCTGCTCAAGCTGGGCCAGGGGATGGCGAGTTGCGGGCAGGAAAAGTTCTGGTGGAGCAGTTTCATCTGTTATGGCCCGTAACAGGCGTATATAGACCTGGTTATTGAATTTTTCGACCAATCCCTCTAAAAGCACAACCGTACTTTCCCTTGGCAAAAGAGCCTCGTTGCCTGGTGGGTCGAAGTATCGACCGGTGATTTCTTGCCCGAGCTGGTCGCGTAGTGTGAGGTCAAGAAAGGGTTTACCGTTGTTTGCCTTGCGCACCTGCACTTCTGTCGCAAACAGCCATCCAGAGATGGTGCTCTTTACCTGGAAATCTCTGATACGAAGTGGTTCAGGCGCGGTGCCATGGTGGAAAAATTGCTCTGCCATGCTATAAACCTCCAGATTGTTTGTGGTTTCATTCTTATAGATACGTGTCGTGTCAAAAAAAGCGGAAGCACCGCATACTTTCCGCTTTTTTTGACACGACACGTATAAAGAAAGTAGGGCGGGGTGAGCATGGATCGAGATTGAGGGACAGATGTATAGCGGCGGCCCTTGCGGTTGCTACTGACTGGTAGCCCATGCAGCGTTACCATTGACCTTTCGCGCCATCATACCTATACTGAAGAGGAAATCTTCAAGATTATCTCTCGCGGAGGTAGCGGGTGTCGTGGAGCAACAGCATTCTCAGGCCGCGGACCTATCACTTGTGGACTCGCTCGATGAGGAAGTAATCAAGCGTCGCGCTTACCTGGCAGGCATATTTGAACATTTGCCCATATATGGATCGGAGGCTTTCTGGAGCGCTGTTGAAACGCCATCTATGAAATCGGCGCTTCCACTGGAAGTGCTGGTAAAATGCCTGCGTAGCCTCGTTACAAAAGGTGATATTGAAGGCCGTAATCGCATTCTCACGGTCATTATTCGCCATATTCAGGTATCTAACGAGTATTGGCTACGGAGTGTACTTAATACGCTTTCTTTGAGGGTTGAGGAGCAGCAAGCGTTTTTCAGTGATCTCTATGCTGACCTGTGTGAGCATCTGATACGGATGCTGATTGACCCGACTCGCATCTTCTGGGAGGAGAATTTTCAGCACTGTTTGCGCTTCGAGCGTAAACATGTCTATCATGCCTTTATGGTGCGCGAAGGGAGATGGCAGCACTCGCCGGACAAACTCCCTGAACGTATACCGCGCAAGCATATAGATAGTCTGGATACAATGCTTGTGCATGCCGGCGATGAGACAATGGCGTTTGAGATGGACGATGAAGGGGCACAGCGGGCTTTGTTGACCGTGGAATATGCGGAGATACCGCGCCTCGTCCTGCGTTTACCTGAGAAATTACAGGCCGTTGTCTGGCTCATTTTCTGGGAGGGCAGAACAGAAACGGATACCGCCAGGATTTTGGAAGTTTCTGATCGAACTGTGCGCAAGCGAAAGCATGAGGCCTTGGAGCTACTACGTGAGGAGTTGCATACAAGAAGGGATGAATGGTTATGAAAAAAGAAGAGGAAGAGGATGTGCTGCGTATAACTGCCCAATATGTTGCGGAACAGCAAGCCGGTCGTCAACCCCGCTTGAGCGATTACTTGCTCCGCTATCCACGCTACGCCAGCGCAATTACTGATTTTGTAACCTATTATCATGCCGTCGAGGTCGATATCCCTTCTGTTGCTGGCGAGGAAGTCTCTACAGATTCTATGCTGCCTCCTCTTTCAGAAAATGCTCGTCTGGCGTTCGATCAAGCATTGAGGCGTGTATCGCAAGCAGGTGAGAGCCATGAGCGTCACATGAATGCTCCTTTGACAATACAACAGGTGGCACATACACGGCAAAAGTCGTTATCGCAATTGGCAGGTGAGGTCGGACTGAGTGTAGATGTTCTGGAAAAACTGGCACGGCATGTCATTCATGCTGCTACAATACCACAGGAGGTTCTGAGGCGATTATCGCGCGTGCTGGAACTGCCGCCTGATAGTGTTGCCGGCTTTTTTAGCCCGCGCGCGGCTAAAGGCCCGGCGCGTGGAATAGCCGAGGCCACCGCGGAGTACGTTCTCGGAGAGCAGGATCAGGCGCAGAGCTTTCGCGAGGCTCTTGAAGAAAGTATTGCGCTCTCAAACGAGCAAAAAGAAGCATGGCGCGAGATACTGGATAGAGAAGGATTATAGAGGCCGGGCGATGGACTTGAATATCGGGTAGGTGATAGGGGTGGGCGCTGCCGGGAAGCAACCCCCTGAAGGGGAGAAGAGGTTGCACCTGGCAGCGCCCTGTGGGGGAGGGACATAGAATATTTCTTTTTCTGATCTATTAAACCGGAAGTGTTAGGAAGATTTGCATATGGCACAGCTCATCGCCTATCTTGATTGTTATTCTGGCATTAGCGGCAATATGTTTCTAGGCGCAATGCTCGATGTCGGTCTCTCATTAGATACGCTTAAACAGGGCCTGTCCGCTTTGCCTCTCCAGGGCTATGAACTCAAGCTCGAGCGTTTTCAGGATAAGGGCATTCGAGGTTCGCGTTTTGAAGTTGTGCCTTCGGAACAGCAACAACAAACGCGCCATCTTTCAGACATCGTAACGTTGATTGAATCCTCCACGCTTTCTGCGCGAGTGCGAGAAATGACAATCGACATCTTTAAGTGCCTGGCCCAGGCTGAAGCGATTGTCCATGGCACCAGCATTGAAGAAGTGCATTTCCATGAAGTTGGGGCTGTTGATGCCATTGTTGATATCACCGGAGCGGCCATTGCTATCGAAGCTCTGGGAATAACGCAACTCTACGCCTCACCTTTGCCTATGAGCAGCGGCCATGTGCAAACTGCGCATGGACTATTGCCGGTTCCTGCTCCCGCCACGCTCGAAATCCTGCGCCGTATCAATGCGCCATGGAAACCATGCCCGGTCGAAGGCGAGATGGTGACGCCCACCGGAGCGGCCATTCTCGCGACGCTGGCGCAATTTTGCATGCCTGCCATTGCTATTCAGCGCGTAGGCTATGGCTTTGGACACAAACAATTTCCCTGGCCCAACTGCCTGCGTGCCTGCCTTGGCACATCATATGGATTGGAACAGGATGACAATGGCTTGGCGGATACCGATTGGGTCACGGTCATTGAAACCAACATTGACAATATGACCGGCGAACTGCTGGGCGGGCTTATGGATCGCCTGTTAGCGGCTGGCGCGTTGGATGTGAGCTATATTCCCATGCAGATGAAAAAGAATCGCCCTGCTGTCATGCTGGTAATCATCTGCCGTTCCGAAGAGAGCGATGCCATGGCTCAACTACTTCTTAGAGAGACCAGCACTCTCGGCGTGCGCATCCAGCAGGTACAACGCTTGAAGGCTCAGCGCATCCAGCAGCAAATCGAGACGGCGTTAGGTCCCTTAACGATCAAGGTCAAACGCCTCGGTACGCGCATCATCAGCGCCTCACCCGAATATGAAGAATGCCACCGTATCGCGCTCGAACGTGGGATTGCGCTGGAGGAGGTATACGATGTTGCGCGGCGCGCGATAGAATCCCATTTTGGAAAATAGAACGCTTGCGTAGATACCTGTTCTCATATATCCTATAATAGAAGGCAGAGAAGAAAATAACGATAGAGAAGAGAGAGAAATCATTTTCTCATTTGCAACCAGGAACATACACATGGATTTCAAAGATTGGCGTAAATCGACGCAAGAGAACACTGAAGAGGAAAAGGCGCCAAAGATCAACAGGTTTCGCGGCAGGCGGTTCTACGATTATATCGATGAGCAGATTCGGGAGGCTCAAGAACAGGGTAAATTTGAGAACCTTCAAGGGTTCGGTAAACCGCTCAACCTTGATAGCAACCCCTATACAGGTGATAAGACTCTGGGTTATAACCTGCTCAAAAGCAATGGCTATGCGCCTCCAGAGATCGAGCTGGCGAACGAAATCTCGAGGGAGCTTGCTGATGCGGAAACAAAGTTGGAGAAGCTGCGCCATCAAGGGCAGGCAATGCGGGCGCGTCGCGTTCCCCCATTTCCCAGCGAAAAACGCGCTTTTAATGCCGCCGTAGAGAAGGCGACTGCCGAATACGGCCAGAAGCTGCGCGAGTTGAACCGCAAGATACTCACGCTAAATTTGTCAGCACCCGCTGCTATGCATAGGCCGTTGATAGAGGTTGAAAAGCAGGTGCAACAATTTCGCGAATCCTGTCCTATGTTCACCGTGTAACCCCGGCACTTGCAAGGGGCTTCTTCCCTTTCGTGCCTCAGGACTCCGGCTCACGCGCTCAGATGACATGCGAGATAGTCCTTTTCATCGCGTGGTATGCCCCTCTATGTGAAACGGGAGAAGCGCGCTTCTCGTGTAGAGGTAAGAAGCTATCAGGATGGGCCTGTAATGGTGATTGCAAGGATTCGGCAATGCTTAAAGGTAGCTCTTTGTGAGAGGAGCGTAAACATTCATGTATACCCTGGGAATCAATGCCGCCTATCACGACCCGGCGGCCTGCATCGTCATGGATGGCCGGGTAATCGCGGCTGCGGAGGAGGAGCGTTTTACTCATGTGAAGCATGGTAAACGGCCTGTGCCTTTTTCAACCTACGAACTGCCTTTTCACGCTATCGATTACTGCTTGCGCGAGGCGGGAATAACGCTTGCGGATGTCGATCACTTGGCCTACTCCTATGATCCTTTTCTGCTGCTTGGCCGCTTTCGCGATGAGACGATGATAACGCTACCCCTGGAGCCAAGCGCCTATCCAACACCCGCCGAATGGGAGTCCGCGTGGGACCCGCTCTTCTTATCGTCGATTGTCAACGCCCCGCGCCACCTGGTTGATGGCGTTCCGCTGCACCTGCAGGCGCGTTTCCGCGGGCATAATTCCTCGTCGGAGAAAAAAGGTCGTTATAGCTGGCATTTCGTGGAACACCATATCGCCCATGCTGCCAGCGCATTTCATGCCTCACCTTTCCGGCAGGCGGCTGTGTTGACGCTCGATGGGCGAGGTGAAAAAGCTACCACCGGCTACTATAGAGGTGAGGGTAACGAATTGCATTGGATCGCGCAGGTGAATTTCCCGCATTCCCTTGGACTGCTGTACGAAGATGTCACAAGCTATCTTGGCTTCCTGCGCTCTTCGGACGAGTACAAAGTCATGGCGCTGGCATCTTTTGGCAAGCCACGCTACCTTGCCGATTTTCGCGAGATCATCCAGATCGGCGCCGATGGTCAGTATACGATTGCCTCGCCGTGCCTGGTGGAGCGCTTTGGCCCGGCCAGGATGAAAGGCGGGCCGCTAGAGCAGCGTCATTATGATATTGCGAGTTCATTGCAGGCCGCGCTTGAAGAGACAGTGCTGGAACTGACGAGCTGGCTGTACAATCAGGCACCACAGGAAAACCTCTGTATGGCGGGTGGGGTCGCCCTGAATTGTGTCATGAACGCGCGCATACGCGATGAAGGCCCATTCCAGCATGTCTGGGTGCAGCCAGCTGCCGGGGATGCTGGAACAGCGTTGGGCGCCGCGCTCTGGATCGATGCGAAGGAGCGGCAGAAGAGCGGGGATGACGAGCACCATTTTTGTATGGATCATGCCTTTCTCGGCCCCGCCTATAGCGATGACGAGATCGAACAGTTCCTGCAATGGGCAAAAATACCCTATCGCCGCATGACTTCGGTGGCGGAAGAGGTGGCGGATATATTGACGCAAGATAAAGTCATCGGCTGGTTTCAGGGACGCATGGAATTTGGCCCGCGCGCGCTTGGAGCGCGTTCGATCCTGGCATCTCCGCTGCACGCCTCTATGCAGGCCCGTCTCAACGAGATCAAGGACCGTGAAGATTTCCGTCCCGTAGCGCCGGTGGTGCTTGAGGAAGAAGCGAGTAACTGGTTCGCCGGCGCCAGTGTATCGCCGTTCATGCTCTTCGTTTACGATGTGCTGCCTGATAAGGCCGATCTTATCCCTGCCGTGCGCCATGTTGATGGCACAGCGCGTATTCAGACCATCAACCGGCAGCAGAACGCGCGTTATTATGATCTGCTCAAGGCATTCCAGGCGCGAACAGGCGTCCCGGTGCTCGTCAATACCTCATTTAATACGCGTGGTGAGCCGATAGTGTGTTCGCCACGTGACGCGCTTGAGTGTTTCTGGACTTCGCCGCTCGACGCGCTTGCAATCGGCTCGTTTTTAGTAGAGAAACCATGCAGTTGACCGTGACAGACAAGACGTATCGCATTTCAGTCGTAGTGCCCACCTACAAACGCCCGGATTTACTCCATCAATGCCTGGCGGCCCTTAGTATGCAAGACCTTGACCCATCCGACTATGAAATCATCGTCGTTGACGATGCCGCGTGCGAAAACACCCGGCGGCAGGTAGATCAATGGGCCGCGTGTATGAGGGATAGAAAGCCAGGTAGCTGCCCGGTGCCTGCGATACGCTATATTCCCGTCACTGGCTCTCATGGGCCAGCGGTGGCTCGCAATATTGGCTGGCGTGCCGCACATGGCGAAATAATCGCCTTTACAGATGATGACTGCATTCCAACGCCGGGCTGGCTCAGTGCGGGCCTGGCGACCTTTAATTCTGGCGTTGTGGGAGTGTCTGGAAAACTCGTCATGCCCCTGGATCATATCCCCACCGATTACGAGCGCGACGCCGTTCAACTTGAGAAGTCCGAATTCGTGACTGCCAACTGCTTCTACCGCCGGGATGTACTCGAGCGCGTGGGTGGCTTCGATGAACATTTTCGCATGGCATGGCGCGAGGACAGCGACCTTTTCTTTACCATACATGAGCATGTTGAGCAATGCGGGTACAGAGAAGGCATGTGTGCCGCACTCATGCCGGGGCGAGCGCAAGGAGTTGGTAGCGAGCGACCCCAACATCTGCCGGCGCAAACAATGATGGCCCCTGCCTCTTTCAAGGACGACCACATTGCAAAAAAGCCTGCGCGCAAGGGGGATAACTGCGATCCTTTCCATGCCCTGATCTACGTTCCCAGGGCGGTTGTCATTCACCCGCTGCGCCCGGCGCCCTGGGGGATAAGCCTGAAGCAGCAGCGCAAAAGTATGTACAACGCGCTGCTCTACAAAAAGCACCCCCAACTCTACAGGCAAAAAGTTCAGGCCGCGCCACCCTGGCACTACTACTGTATCGTCGTTGCGCTGCTCATCGCCCTTGCGAGTATCCTGGCCGGGTTCTGGTTCATCGCGTTGGGCGCAATTACTGCCTGGATGTTGATGACAGGGCGATTCGTCTTACAGCGATTGCGCGATACCTCTCATGCCCCCTCGCACGTGCTGGAGATGATTGTGACATCGATGCTGATTCCGCCATTGTCAATCTTCTGGCGTATCATTGGAGCGATACGCTTTCGCGTGTTTTTCTTATAGCCAGTTTACTCAAGCCATACATCTCTTATAATAAGCACTACCAGTTAGATGTAATTCAAAATGCCTTTCAGGGCTATATGTTAACTGGAAAAACATGTAACAGGATGATGAAATATAAAGAGCCGGTGAAGAGATTCGAACTCTTGACACTCGCTTTACGAAAGCGATGCTCTACCTCTGAGCTACACCGGCTTGTCCTTTTGTAAGGCTTAAAAGGCATTCCTGACGCAACCGATTATACTCCTGAAGTGCGACGGGTGTCAAGCTTTTTTCCTCTTCTCCTCTTCTAGCCAGGGCTATTTTCAGGCCGAAATAATAACTCTGCCTGATAAATGCATGGCATGGACAGGTTACCCAACGCATGGTAGACTTAAGGTGTTACGTAACTCGTATACTGGGATATAATACCCACTTTAGACGGGATGATACGATGAAACGCGGCTCTCTGCCACAGGTCTCCAATAACCTCCTGTTCAGATACGACGAAGAAAAGGATCAGTTCGCGCCGGTCGTTGTTGGCTCGGATGCCTGGTACGCGTGGTTGGCGAATCAAGCTACCCAATCCTTTTCGGTCAGAAACGCCCTGGGTAGCTTTACTGCCCGGCGTGAACAGAAACGTCACGGGCAGTACTGGTATGCCTATCGCAAGCGTGCAGGGAGGCTGCGCAAAGCCTATCTGGGCAGAAGCGAGGATTTGACGCTTGAACGGCTCAACACTGTAGCCTCAACACTCGCAGGTCGTGGCAATCACAATAATGGTACACAGGCTCGCCTGGACGATCTGGAGAGAACTGTTCCAATGGTGTCCCTGGATAGCTGGGATGGAAGGAATAGTTTTTCTCTGTTGCCAGCTTCCACTTTGTCATCCCCAGTAACGGCCCGCTCCTCAAGAGGCCAGCTACCGGCCCGGCTTGCCCCGTTAGTTGGACGCGAGCAGGAAGTGGTGGCCGCCTGTACGTTGTTGAGGCGACCGGAGGTACGTCTCTTGACGCTCGTTGGTATCGGTGGAGTCGGCAAGACGCGCCTGGGAGTTGAGGTCGCAACGGAACTGGCCGGTGACTTTACCGGCGGAGTTTGCTTTGTTTCCCTCGGACCCATTAGCGATCACCGGCTGGTCTTACCTGCTGTTGCTGGAGCGCTAGGACTTCGAGAATCCGGGGAGCAACCGTTCATCGAGCGGCTCATCGCTTGCTTACAAGAGAAAGAATTGCTCCTGTTCCTGGATAACTTCGAGCAGGTGATAGACGCCGCGTCAGAGCTGACCGCACTCCTGGGAAGATGTCCGGCACTGAAGATACTTGTGACCAGCCGTGAGGCATTACGTGTGTACGGCGAGCAGGAATTTCCCGTGCGCCCATTGGCGCTCCCCGATCTCACACAGCTTCCTGAGCCTGGTGCTTTGTTACAGTATGGAGCCGTAGCTCTCTTTGTCCAACACCTGCGCCTGGTGCAGCCCGATTTTCAAGTTACCGCGGCTAATGCCAGCACGATTGCCGCGATCTGTAACCGCTTAGACGGCCTTCCATTGTCGCTCGAACTGGCCGCCGCCCGCCTCAAGCTCCTTTCACCACAGGCTCTGTTATCGCGCCTGGAGCACCGGCTGGCTGTTCTGACACAGGGAAGGCGGGATGGTCCCCCCAGGCAGCAAACCCTGCGTAACACCCTTCAATGGAGCTACGATCTGCTCGATGCCAGGGAACAACGCCTCTTTCGCAGGCTTGCAGTCTTCGCCGGTGGCTGTACGGTCGAGGCAGCCGAAGCCATCTGTAAAGCGCTCGGTGAGGAGACGGAGCATATATTCGATGAGATAGCTTCCCTGCGTGACAAGAGTCTGCTACAAATACAGAGCGCGCAGCGCGACGGAGAAACCCGCCTGACCATGCTGGAGACGATCCGCGAGTATGGGCGAGAGTGTCTGACCAGCTATCGTGAGATAGAGCATGTGCGGCAGGTTCACGCGCACTATTACCTGGAACTAGCAGAAGAGGCCGGGGCAGAACAGTCACAACATGCTGAGTGGCTGGAGCGATTAGAGCGCGAGCATGATAATCTGCGGGCAGCAATGCAGTGGTCTCTCGAAGGCAGCATGGCTGCGGAAGGTCGCAGCGAGAGAAGCTGCGAGATGGCACTACGTTTTGGGCAGGCCCTGCGGGGCTTCTGGGTCATACATGGATACTGGAGCGAGGGTCGAGCCTTTCTGGATCGCGTCCTGGCCGCCAGCGAAGGAAACGAGACAGCTGCGCGGGTAAAGGTACTCGAGTTGGCAGCAGGTCTGGCTGTCTATCAGAACGATCACGAACGAGGAGAGATGCTGTGCAGGGAAAGCTTGAAGCGGTATCGCGCATGCGGAGACAAGGCTGGAATGGCCTATTCACTCTACCTGCTTGGCACACTCGACTGGCAGCAGGGCAACTTTGCTACAGCTCTCTCGCCGATAGAAGAGTCACTGGCACTCTATAGGGAAGTAGGCGATGAGAAGAATATTGCTTACTCGCTCTCTTGCGTGGCGCAACTGGTCACGCAACAGGGCGATTATGCCAGAGCGCACGCTCTGCTGGAAGAAAGCATGATGATGTACAGGAAGTTGGGGAATGTGAGGGAGCTTGCTCATGCGCAGCGTGCGCTGGCGCTGACACTTTTTATTTCCCGCCGCGACCCTACGCTGGTTCGCTCGCTGCTCGAAGAAAGTACCGCGCTCTCCAGGGAATTGGGAGACAAAAGCAATCTTGCCCGTTGTCTCTCCCATTCGGCATTAGTCGCTCTTGAGCAGGGCGATGCAGCTACCGCGCGCCAGCTTTTAGAGGAAAGCATGGCGCTGCATAAAGAGACAGGAGATCTGTGGGGGATTACCTGGGTACAGTTCCTGCAGGCGCGTGTCGCGGTATGCCAGGACAACCTTGAGGCGGCGTATGGCCTGTACGTAGAGAGCCTGGGGAGAGCCATCAGGATCAATAGCAGGCTCAACATCGCGCTCTGCCTGGAAGGAATGGCGAGTATACTGCTAGCGCAGGGAGAGCCTATGCGAGCAGCGAACCTCTGGGGTACAGCAGAGGCGTTGCGGGAACTCATTGCGGCTCCCATCTGGCCTGTTCAACGGGCTTCCTATGAACGCTCCATAGCAACTGCCCGTCACTACCTTCGGGCGGAAACATTTACCGCTGCCTGGGCCGAGGGAAGAACGATGCGACCGGAGCAGATCCTTGCCACAGAGCAATCGAGAAAGATGTCGCCATTATCCGCCGCAGGATATCAATCAGTTACTCCCGTCAAGTCACAGGCGCGTTTCCCGGCGCGACTGACCAGGCGAGAGATCGAAGTACTTCGTTTGCTGACGAGGGGATTGACCAGCGCGCAGATCGCCGAGCAGCTGGTCATCAGTCTTCCCACCGTCAACACCCACGTCAGTTCGATCTATGCGAAGCTCGGCGTTCCTTCTCGATCCGCGGCAACGCGTTACGCTGTTGAACATCACCTCGTTTAGCAACGCCCCTCATAAAAATCCTTATTTCTCACGATGCGCCTTCTCTTTTCTGTTGTTAAGCTACTAGCAGGAATTGAAACATGAAGATCTGAAGGGTTTTCAGGAGAAAGAGCAAGATGATAGCCAGACCTGACCGGTGTCAGATCGCTGACCGAAAGGAGAAATATATGAGGGCGACTGCTCCCATCAGTGGCCTTTGGAATGTCCAAAACGAGACCCCTAAACATATCCTTACAGGCGGACGAAGGAAGTTGCCGGTTATTATGCTGGTTCTGTTCCTTCTAGTGCTTCTGTGTGGCTGCTCGGGAGGCAACGCTGCGCCTGTAGCTTCAACAACCCCAACTGCACCTGCCCGGCCAACGCCAACCTCGCTGCCTGCTGGCACCTTACTCTACCAGTCGGATTGGTCGCATGGACTGGATGGCTGGCAAAGTACTGGCGGGTGGAAACTCATGCACGGCATGCTGCAATCAGATGTAGGTGCTGGAGAGATCCTTACATCACCATATATGCCTGTGGTTCCCAACTATGCCATCGAAGTCCGCTACCAGATCATCAGCACTCCTGTGAATGGAGGAAACTTTGCCGTGGTAGCAGACAAGGCACCGCAAAAAGATGGATATACCGCCGGCATTTTGGATTTCCATGGGCCGGCTCCGCACTCGGAATTTTCCAATCCCGAAGTGCTCGTCTTCCTAAATCCGATCGATGCCGCTGGGAGCAGACCCCAAATCTCTGATTACGAGTCCTCTCCAGGCGTACACACGTATCGTATCGAGGTGCAGGGACCAGAGATTCAGTTCTTCATCGATCAGGAGAGAAAAAGTAGCGCGACCAGCTCACAAACCGATTTCCTCTCGAATGGCCCGATCCACGTGAGGGTAGACAAGGCGATTATCCGAGTGTTCAGCGTGCGTATAACCGCGCTATGATAGCTCGTTGATCCAGTTTCGGGTACATTGGTACTATCTTATGTTAAGCATGTATGTCCCCTTTGGACCTGGCACGTTTTTCATAGTAGAAATGCTAGAAAAGGAGGGGCGCTATGTCGAGTGGAAAGATAACCCCTGATGTATCTGGCCAGGAAAAAACGATCTTAATTATAGATGATGACCATGATATTGGAGAAATGCTGCGCGCCGTCATTACTCAGCAGACAAATTACCGGGTGGTATGGATAGCTGAAAGTGATCTGGCGCTGGAAGCGGCTTCGCATATGCGGCCTTCGCTCATCCTGCTCGATTATATGATGCCTACTATGGATGGGCTGAAACTCTATGACTACTTGCAGGATAAACCAAATATGCGCGGCGTTCCTGTTGTAATGATTAGCGCGCGGGCTACGCTGCCTTTTGAGCAGATACGCGAACGTGGGATGTATATGCTGCGTAAACCTTTTGATCTGAGCGACCTGTTGGATATTCTGGCACAGTTGCTCTCTAATGAAAGCGACTTATAGAGCAGGAGCCTTTTTGGATAGCCTGGTTAACGGGCGAGTAACGATGTTTCCAGGCCATCACAAAATTGTCTGACCAGCAGCGGGTCAAACTGCGTTCCTGCGCAAGCGCGTAGCTCTGCCAGAGCTTGATCAGGCATGCGTGCTGATTGATAGGGTCTTTGAGAGGTCATCGCATCAAAAGCATCGATAATTGCCACAATGCGCGCTCCTGGTAGTATAGCTTTTCCACGCAAGCCGCAAGGGTAGCCATGGCCATCCCATCGTTCGTGGTGGTGATAGACCAGCGGCATCACGCACTTCATCGTCTTGAACTGTTGCAGTATCATAGCGCCAAATGCTGGATGCTTTTTCATGATCTCAAGTTCTCCGGCGCTCAATGGTACCGATTTGGCAAGCAACTTTACGTCGATAATGATTTTGCCGATATCATGCAGGAGCGCCGCGGCCTCGATAATCATTGCATCTTCCGGCGCAAGGTGGATCATTTCTAAAAAAAGATGGGCCAGTTCTTTCACACGCGTGGAGTGTTCGTAACAGGGAAGATCATTTGCCTTTAATAACAGTCCGAGAAAGCTAAGCTCTCTATCGAACGCCTGTCTTTGTTGGTCATTAAACACTTCCTTCTCTACTGATGGGATACGGAAGAGCGTCTCAGCCGCAAAAAAAGAGCCGGGGGCTTGCAGCGAGATGCCTGGCAAGAACTCATCTGGGAGTTGCAGAGAGGGACGGTTATATGTATCCAGCACACCACTGGATGCAGGGGGTAGCATCTGGGTACTCATGGGAGGCACTCTCCTGTTTTCGTATTGAGGGAGCAGCTTATTCCGGGAAATGCATTCCAGGCATATTTACTGGAATATTGGAAAAAATTCACCACTTCTTCTAACATACTATACGGAAAATCAGTCCAAAAAGTGACACCGGGGATGGCTTCCATCCAAACTCGACAGCTTATCTCTTATATGATAAAATAGGGGCCTATGTTAAAATCTTCATGCCTGGGAAGTATGTATGCGTGATTTATTGCTGGCAACGACGAATGTGCATAAGCTAGAGGAATTCCGAGCCATTTTCGCGGATTTGCCGTACAGGTTGCTGTCACTGCAAGATATTCAGTTACAGATGGATGTTGAGGAAACGGGCAGCACCTTTGCGGAAAATGCAGAGTTGAAGGCGCATACCTATGCCGGGGCTTCGGGCCTGCTCACCCTGGCAGATGATTCGGGCCTGGAAATAGATGCCCTTGAGGGAGCTCCTGGCGTCTTCTCCGCTCGTTTTGCGGGCAGGGATACATCTTATCAGGAACGTTTCCGTTTGATCCTGGAGCGATTGGAAGGGTTGCCGGTTGAGCAGCGGGGCGCCCGTTTTCGCTGCGCTATTGCGTTGGCCGAGCCTTCCGGTTATACTCGTATAGTGGAGGGAGTGATTGAGGGTGTAATTGCGGACGCGCCACGTGGCGAAAACGGATTCGGTTACGATCCTATTTTCCTGGTGCCTGAACTTGGTATGACGACTGCCGAGCTGGAACCAGGAGATAAGAATCGTATCAGCCATCGTGGTCGTGCGGCCCAATTGGCTCGCATTCTTCTTAAATACTGGCCCTCACTTGAGGGAAGCCGGTAGGGACAGCGCCTGGTGCCTGTCGTCGTACCCTGACCACCTTAGCCGAAGATCGTGTTCCAGCAGTATATAGACGAGAAAAAGGAATTGTATGTCAAAGCAGCCACCCGTTCGCGTGGCACTTGATCTGGAAACAACCGGTTTGCATGCTGAACAAGATGCGATACTTGAGGTTGCAGCAGTCAAGTTTCAAGGGGGAACGATACTTGATACGATGGAGACCCTGGTTGCCCCGGGGCGTTCCATTCCTTTCCGCGTGCAGCGTCTGACCGGCATAACCCCACAACAGGTAGCGGATGCCCCTGGTTTCGAGTCTATTGCACACCGTTTGCAGCAATTTCTAGGCGATCATCCAATTGTTGGTCATAGCATTCCTTTTGATGCCGGTTTCCTGAGACGGCGCGGCCTGGTGCGCAATAATCCACTCATAGATACTTTCGAACTGGCGACTGTACTACTGCCGTCTTTGCCGAGCTATAACCTGGGGCAGGTCGCTAAGGCTCTAGGCGTGCCTCTTGTACCGGGACGGCACCGCGCCATGGTTGATACCATCCTCGCAATGAAGGTCTTTCTAGCGTTGGATGAACTCCTGAAGCAGGTCGATATAGGGCTTCTCAACGATCTGGCGAACCTTGATGCCCCTCGTTCGTGGCCCCTACTTGGTTTTTTCCGCCAGGAGTGGCGCGAACGCGTGGCAGCGGATGGCATGCAAAATGTTCCCTTGCGCGGTAATCTACGTGATCGATTCGCCGCCCAATTAGGTATGGACCCACGCGTTTTATCCTTCGCTATTGCCCGTAGCGAACCATCAACTGCTGAAAACGTCATGCCGGCAATGCAACCTGCCACATCGTCTTCCACTGTGCCTGAGCAACAGGAGGAAGCGATGCCGGCAACAGAGCATATTACTCCGATCCTGGCAGAGCAGCCTGCCAGTTATCAAGCGGCTCACCGGGCGGTGCTACAGGCGCTGGAGGAGAGAAGCAGCCTTTTGCTCGAAGTCACGATTGGAGCAAACGATTTTACGCCGGCTCTGCTCCCTGCATTGCAATGGATTTGCCAGCAGCCCGCAAGCGATGGAAGTTCTGCCGCCTCAACTGAAGCGAGACGTCTTGTCATTGCCTGCGCGAATACGCAGGCAGCGCGTCGCTTGATCGAGCATGTCTTGCCGCGCCTGCAAGGGCAGCTTGCGAAACCGGTAAAAGTAGCATATCTTGCTGAGCACGGCGGCTATCTATGTATTCACCGCTGGTTTGGATCGGCCTTGCGTCGAACCAGTGGTGAGCTCTCCGCGGAGCAGGCGCGTGGTTTAGCAAAATTGGCTCTATGGGCGCAGCAGACCCTCACCGGTGAGCGCAGCGAGTTGACCATCTTACCACAGGAAATTACAGCCTGGGAACGAATTTGTTCGGGAGTTGAGCGTGTCCCACTTGCCCTTGCCGACGGGCGTGGCAATACTCCCTACCAGCGCTGCCTCTACCGTAGCAAAGGCTATTGTTTCGTCAGGCGCGCAGAAGAGCGGGTGAATGCGGCAGATGTTGTTGTAACTACGCATGCCGGGCTGCTAGATGACCTTTCTTCCGAAAACAGCCTGTTGCGTCATGTGGACTGTCGCCTGATCCTGGATGCCGATCTGTTGGACGAAGAGTCTGCGCGCTGGAATAATCAAGAACTCGATCATCAGAGCCTGCTCAGGCAATTAAATACAATTGGCATTGAATTGCCCGATGGTCGTTACCAGGGCCTACTGGCCCTCGCCGCGCCTGCCTTACGCGAGAATGGCCCTGGCGGCCTCTCAACCACTCACACGATAGCGAAAGCGGAACTTGACAGCCGCATGCTTGGCTGGTTTCAAACGCTCCGCCAGGCGCGCACGGCCATCGATGCCCTCTTTGTCGCGCTTGCCCAACTCATGCAGGAAGCATCAAGCGCCGGCAATTCCGGCGGTCCGAACAACAAGGGCAAAGCGACCAGGATGGAGAATGGGCCGCGTTCCGCGAATGCACGGGGCGTCGAACGCGTCGACCAGCCTTTGCGACTCACTTCCCAGATACGTAATGTTGCCGGCTGGATGGAAGTAGAACACGCGTGGCAACAAGCCGCCCATCGCTTGCAGATGGTCATTGATCTCGCGCACGAGGCTGAAAAGATCATGCTTACCAGGCAGCGCCCTCGCCATCGCATCGATCCAGGCAGTGGAGAAGACGATTCGGTTGCCTGGGAATTCGCGGCCCTTGCGGAACGCCTGCGTGCGCAAAAGCGCTTCGGCCAGCAGGCTCTTACATTAAGCGAAAACGGGGGTGGGAGCGGTAATTCTGCAAATAGAGAGGATGCCATGGTCTACTGGCTGCGCGTTCCGCCGGCCCCCTTACCTTTTGCGCAGCAGCGCGCAGTAGATTCGGCCTCTCCGGGGTCATCTCCGGCCAGTGTGCCATCACCGGTGGTGCAGGCCGAGAATTCACCTGTACTCTACGGCCAGCTTGTACAGACTTCCACGCTCTTGAAACGATATATACTGACACCAGGTTCCGCCGCTATTTTCGCCGGTGCGGCCCTCTCCATAGACAACAACTTTTCATACTATCGCGGGCGCTTCGGCCTCGATGCTGATACCTGTCCTGCTCTTTCCGTCGTTACCGACCACCAGGAGCAGACCTTGCTGTTTATGCCAAATGACGTGCCGGAGCCAAATATGCCCCAGTACCAGCGGCACCTCGATGAAGCTATAGCGCAGCTAGCCATCATGCTCGACGGCCAGCTGGTCGTACTCTTCACCTCGTATGCCGCTCTGCGCAGTTCCTATGCAACTGTCAAACCCTTGCTTGAGGCGCGGGGTATCCTTGTCCTCGGTCATGGCATCGATGGTTCGCCCAGGCAACTCTGGCAACTGTTCTCGGATCAAGAGCGTGTCGTCTTACTTGGCGCGGGCAGCTTCTGGGATGGGATCGAGGAAGTCAGTCGGCCACCTGCCTGTGTGCTTCTATCGCGCCTTCCCATGCCTGTACTCAACGACCCGCCCATCGCGGCCATTGCGGAACAATACTCCGACCAGCTGCACCAGGTCACCGTGCCTATGGCCGCCTTGCGTACCCGCCGCGCCCTTAATCGACTCGCCTGGAGTGGCAACAGGCGTAATGCCGTCGTCCTCTTTGACCGGCGCATCATCTCCAAGGAATATGGTGCCACCATCCTGAATACATTGCCCCATTGTTCGCAACGGCAGGGCCAGGTATCGCATATGCCCGAAATAATACTAGATTGGCTGACGGCTACCGGCTCCTGGGACTAGCTCCGCCCAGGGATGCGATAAGGCCGATGAATCGGCGGTGGGCGCAGTATGCCTGTCCCCCAGACAGGACTGCCCAGTCCCTACGTTCCAGGCCGATGAATCGGCGATGGGCATGGTGAACTGGCCCCTACAGCCCACCCCCAGGCGACGTTTCTGCTCCCGTCTTGTCCTGTAAATAAGCAGTACCACTATTAATGCCACCAGCAGCATTGCTCCAATCCAGGTAAAAACAAGAGAAAATGGTGGTATCAGCAGTGTTCCGCCCAGCACTGCTATAATTGCTATGAAATAACCAGAAGGGGTATTTCTTTCGGGGGGTTCGCTTGCGGTATCCGCCCTCTCAATCCCATCCATCGAATCTCATCTCCCATCATCCAACTACCAGTACATGTATATTCTTCATACATTTTACCCATTCTCTCAACAAGCAAGCGGTGTGTAACTCGACAACGTAGTAGGTAATGGCGTCATACTACCCAGGAGAAAGGCGGGCAACCATTGTAGAGTGCGGATTTGCGTAGCGTGCAGATTCATCGCACTCGTCACGTGGTACGCCCCTACAGGTCCATATTAATTTGGGGAAGGAGATCCACGTTATGTATTTCGCAAAACCGCGCCAGGTAACTTTCACTATTGTCATCGCAACAGCACTCTTCGTATCCTGCCTCGCATTTACATTGCTGGGCACAAACATCAGGCAGGCACATGCATCAGGAGGTGGCTTCAATAACCCCGGCAATGTGCTTATTTCAGACCAGTTCAACAATCGTGTCATTGAAGTCGACCGCAATAAAAACATTGTCTGGAGCTTTGGTACAGGCGATCCCAATGATTGCTCTCCCGGCCCAGGCCATATCATCGCGCCGAATGATGCTGAACGCCTCGCCGATGGCTTCACCCTCATCCCTGGCACCGGTACGAGCAATTGCCCTGATAACCGCGTCATCGTTGTAGATCAGAGCGGCAACATTATCTGGCAGTATGGAGTAGCCGGGAAGACAGGCCGGGGCTTTAATCGCCTCAACGTTCCCGTTTTTGCCATTCAATTGCCCAATCACGATTTCCTGATTGTTGATCAGGGCAATAACCGCGTGATTGAGGTCAACAAGGAAAAGGAGATCGTATGGTCGTATGGGCCTAAGACAGGCCCGGGCGCGTTAAATAGCCCTAATAGCGCCGAATTGCTTCCTAACGGTCATATTCTGATTGCCGACGAGAACAATAACCGTGTCATCGAGATCGACCGTGATGGACATATTGTGTGGCAATACAGCCAGGGGCTTAACGTCGTCGCCTTTGCCAGCCGACTTCCTGATGGCGATACCCTCATCGTCGATTCTGGAAACAACCGCATCATCAAAGTGACGCAGGATAAGCAGGTCGAATTCCAGTACTTCACGAACAAGGGAAAGAACAGCAATCCCAATCCCAACCCGACCGGAGCCGTGCAATTGTACGACGGAGATATCTGCATTGCCGATCAGTTCAACGACCGGGCCATCATCATCGACCCGAATAAGCGTATCGAGTTTCAATACGGTATGACCAACATCGTCGGCAACGGACCTGACCAGCTGAACGCGCCCTACTCGGCGGTCGTCATAGGCGATTATAACGGGCAAACTCCACCACCGGATCACTTCTAGACCACTTTCACTATAACCGTCGTATCCCATCTGATCTACCAGCCTGGCACCTATAACAGGTGCCAGGCTCTTTTCAATCTCTATAGAAATCCTGGAGCGAGACTACTCACCATCGCTCTAATTGTGTGGTATAACGGAGATTTTGCACCTCTAAGCCCTGGCTTATGATGTATAATAAAAGTCGCTCCATGTTCCTCTATCACCCTCTAGTGGTGCAGAAAGCAAAGAGAGATTAGATATGTCTATTGAAAAGAGCAGTGCATCATCTTCAATGCCCATCGTTTCAGAATTAAACATTTACCCCATCAAATCATGTGCGGGAATAGCGCTGGAAACAGCTAGCATAGGCCCCAGGGGGTTTTATCACGACCGCGCGTACATGCTGGTTGATCCGCTCGGCTACTTTATTACGCAACGCGAACAACCGCGCATGGCCCTGATTACCCCTGCCCTCGCCGGAGATGGCGCGCTGAAGGTAAAGGCCCCTGGTATGCAAGAGATAACGATTATCCCTTCGCAAGTGGAAAAAAGACGCGAGGTTTTTATCTGGAATGATACCTGTGTGGCTGTAGACCAGGGCGATGCTGCTGCCAGCTGGTTCAGTACCTTTCTAGACACCGACTGCCGCCTGGTAAGATTTCCTGAGGATACCACAAGGCCGGTCGATCCTCGCTATACTGTAAGCGGGCATGACGAGGTGGGATTTGCCGATGGCTTCCCATTTCTGCTCATAACCCAGGCCTCGCTCGATGACCTGAATGCGCGCCTGAAGCAGCCAATTCCTATGAATCGTTTTCGACCAAACATCGTCGTGAAAAATACAGCGCCTTATGCCGAGGATACCTGGCGAACTATTCGCATTAGAGATATCACGTTTCATATAGTCAAATCATGCGCGCGCTGTGAAATTCCGACCACAGATCAGGTTACGGCGGAGAGAGGTAAGGAACCATTAAAAACGCTCTCGACATACCGGCATGCCCCGCGCGGCGTCATGTTTGGCCAGAACGTCATACATGAGCAACAGGGAAGTATCCATGTGGGTGATGCCATCGAAATCATCGAGGTAGCCGATTCCCCGAATTTCACCTTGAAGAAACATTCTTAGGGATGCACTCTCGTGGCCGGTTCGCCTGTCTATGAGTACCAATCTATTTGACGCGCATCTCATGCTGTGTTACCATACTTTCGCAATGAGATATCGTAATCATGCCCATTATCGGGAGGTATATAGCAGCTATGAATCTCTATGAGCAATTACTCGTCGTCCGCGAACGCCTGGAAGGTATTGGCGCGCACGACGACAGCATGGACCTGGTCGAGAAGCTTATTAAAAGGGCAGAGGCGGCGCGCGGTGACAAGACCAGCATCACACAGGTGCAGGTTCTCCGCCACATGTTGCGCATGCGCGAGGCCAGCGACAATTACAACATCTACAATGACCTGCAAGAGCTTCTCAGCGAGCGCGATGAAACCGAAGTCAGCGCGCGCGAAGATTCCGCCCCGGCGGCATACGAGGATACCGAGCGGCATCCCAAGCCAAAGTCGTTCTACAAAGCCAAAAAGGAACGCGACAAAAAGAAGGGCTAGCCCTGGCCAGGGTTGGCCCTCAAAATGTCTTTCAGGCCTATATGCCGGTTGTTGTGGTTGTTCCCTTGCTGACCGGTTTGCCTCTTTATGAGAAGGAATCCCTGGAGTTCTCTTCTCCAGCACTCCATCTCATGGATGCCACTCTCTCTGGATACCCCCTGTTTCCATAGACGGGACTGATTTACTTTTTCATCACCCCGAAACGCTTTCACCTGATCTTTTCAAAGATCTCTTCATGAAGCTGACCTCTCATTGGCAGAGACAATGACCATAAAGAGGCAGGCAAACGTTTACACACTGTTTATGCAACAGGCGTCCACGATATGGTGATCGTATCAGTTTCAGACAATGGACCAGGTATTGATCCTGACGAACTGCCACGTCTTTGAGAGGTTTTACCGGGCACGTCATGGACGCCAGCAGCATTCTAACGGCACAGACCCGCGCCCTCGCCCGGCGACGTAGAATAGTAGCTCATATGCTGACACCCTTAACTCGGTTTCTCTCTTCCTGTACCCCCTGCAGCGTGTATAATTGTAGTAGATAATACTTCCCTTTAGTGCTTTAACAGCGGGGTCCTGATTTATCACGTCCCATCAGCATCGATATATGTGCAGTTTCGTATCAAGTCTACTAAGGAGCAGACGAACATGGCAGAATTACAGGATGCGGTCATCGTAAGCGCTGTGCGTACCGCGATAGGCACGTATGGTGGCGGACTGGCGGAAGTGCCAGCCGTGAAATTGGGTGAAATTTGTATTCGAGCAGCTTTAGAACGAGCAGACCTGAAACCTAACCAGGTCAATGAAGTTATTATGGGCAATGTGTTGCAGGCCGGTCTGGGACAGAACCCGGCGCGGCAGTCTGCCGTGAATGCAGGATTGCCGGTAGATATTCCTGCTATGACGATTAACAAGGTATGCGGCAGCGGCCTCAAAGCGGTTTCGCTGGCCGCTCAAGCCATCAGGCTGGGCGACGCGGATATCATCGTTGCCGGTGGCATGGAGAGCATGAGTCGAGCACCTTACCTGGTAGAAAAGGCGCGCTTTGGCTATCGCATGGGTGATGGCACGCTGGTTGACTCCATGATTCGTGACGGCCTGGAGGATGCCTTTAACCACTATCATATGGGCATCACCGCGGAAAATATCTGTACCGCCTGTAACTTGAGTCGCGAAGAACTCGACGAGTTTGCCCTGGAAAGCCAGAAGCGCGCGCTGCATGCCATCGAAGCTGGCAAATTCCGCGACGAGATCGTGCCGGTAGAGGTGCCGGGTAAGAAAGGGCCAACCCTCTTTGAACAGGATCAGCAGCCGAGGGCAGATACCACCGCCGAAGCGCTGGCAAAATTGCGCCCCGCCTTTAAACAGGGTGGCATGGTCACGGCGGGCAACTCGTCAGGCCTCAATGATGGGGCCGCCGCCGTTGTCGTGATGAGCCGTCGCAAGGCCGCGGAACTCGGTTTGCAGCCTATGGCCACCATTCGGAGCTACGCATCGGCGGGCGTGGATCCCAGCCTTATGGGATTGGGGCCCATCCCTTCCAGCAGGAAAGCTTTGGAGAAGGCGGGCCTCTCCGTCTCGGATATGGATTTAGTGGAGGCCAACGAGGCTTTTGCCGCGCAATCCGTAGCAGTAGGCAAAGAACTTGGATTTGATCGCTCGAAGCTCAATGTCAACGGTGGCGCTATTGCTCTCGGTCATCCCATCGGCGCCAGCGGCACACGCATTCTGGTTACCCTGCTCTACGAGATGCGCCGTCGCCAGGCCCACTATGGTCTGGCAACCCTCTGTATTGGCGGAGGCCAGGGCGTGGCGATGATTGTCGAACAATGATTCTACCATCCTGATGAGTTTTGACAACCAGATGAGGAATCCTGATGAGTTTTTCAACCGAATCGCTAATCTGAGCGACCCTGGTCGTGTCATGCTGAGCGAAAGAAGCCGAAGCCCTGAGCGCAGCGAATGGGGAAGAATCTCGAAAGATGAGAAACTGTTTGCTATTTTCATAGAGCTGGAGCTGCTCTGGCTCCAGTTGTAGTACCCGGATAGGAGAGCTCATGGATATACCTGAATACATAACGAATGCCAAATTGCGTGCCTGGATCGTAGAGATGGTTGGGTTATGTAAGCCGGACAGCGTCTATTTTTGTGATGGTTCCCAGGAGGAGTACGACCAGCTTTGCACGCAGATGGTCGAGTCGGGAACCCTCATCCGGCTTAATCCTGAGAAGCGCCCGAATGGCTACCTGGCGCGTTCCGATCCCGGCGATGTCGCTCGCGTCGAGGACCGCACGTTTATTTGCTCCCTCAGTCGGGCCGATGCCGGTCCAACCAACAACTGGGTTAATCCAAGGGAGATGAAGGAGACGCTCAGGGGTCTATTCGATGGTTGCATGCGCGGGCGTACCATGTATGTTGTTCCTTTCAGCATGGGGCCGCTCGGCTCGCCAATTGCTCACATCGGCATCGAACTCACCGATTCGCCCTATGTTGCCGTCAGCATGCGTATCATGACCCGCATGGGCCGTGCCGTCTATGATGTACTGGGGCCGGAGGGAGATTTCGTCCCTTGCATGCACTCGGTCGGTATGCCGCTGGAACCGGGCCAGAAGGATGTTGCCTGGCCGTGTAACAAAGATGCCAAATACATTGTGCATTTTCCGGAGGAGCGCTCTATCTGGTCATATGGCTCCGGCTATGGTGGCAATGCATTGCTCGGCAAAAAGTGCTTCGCGCTCCGCATCGCCTCGGTACTTGCGCGAGATGAGGGCTGGCTCGCGGAGCATATGCTCATCCTGGGCGTCGAAGACCCGCAGGGAGAGAAGACATATGTTGCTGCTGCTTTTCCCAGCGCCTGCGGCAAGACCAACTTCGCCATGCTCATTCCGCCGCAGGAGTTCCAGGAAGAGGGCTGGAAGGTTACCACAGTTGGTGACGACATTGCCTGGATCAAGACAGGACCGGACGGCAAACTCTACGCCATTAATCCTGAAGCCGGCATGTTTGGCGTCGCACCCGGCACCAATATGCAATCGAACCCCAATGCCATGACTACGATTGCCGAGAATGCCATCTTTACCAATGTTGCGCTTACCGATGACGGCGACGTGTGGTGGGAAGGTATGACGAAGACGCCGCCCGCGCACCTGATCGACTGGACCGGCCAGGACTGGACGCCCGCAAGTGGTCGCAAGGCCGCGCATCCCAATGCGCGCTTCACCGCTCCGATTCGCCAGTGTCCGGTCTATGACCCGGCAGCTGATGACCCGCAGGGCGTGCCGATTTCTGCCTTTATTTTCGGCGGGCGGCGCGCGAATACCGTGCCTCTCGTCTACCAGGCCTTCAACTGGAACTACGGCGTTTACTCCGCGGCCACAATGGGTTCGGAGACAACGGCGGCTGCCGCTGGCAAAACCGGAGAAGTGCGCCGCGACCCGTTTGCGATGCTGCCGTTCGCGGGCTATCACATGGCCGAATACTTTAATCACTGGCTCGACTTCGGGCGGCAGTTGCCGAACCCGCCGCGCATGTTCAATGTCAACTGGTTCCGGCGGGATGCGGACGGCAATTTCCTCTGGCCGGGCTTTAGCGAGAACTTTCGCATTTTGAAGTGGATCGTCGAACGGGCTCGTGGCCGCGCTATCAGCATCGAAAGTCCCATTGGTTGGATGCCACGCTACGAGGACCTGGACTGGCGAGGGATGGAGGATTTCACGCGCCAGCGTTTTAGCGAATTGATGTCCGTGGATCGCGATCTCTGGCAGCGCGAGCTACTGGCGCACGAGGAACTGTTTATACGCCTCTACGACCGCCTGCCCAAGGAATTGCTCTTCATCCGCGAGCTGATTCTCTCGGCCTTGTGGCGTTCTCCCCAGCATTGGGGCCTGGAACCCGAATAAACGCCAGTTGCTGAGGTTTGGGCATAACCGGCAGTCATCATGTCGCGATATGATGGGACGAATAACCAGCCGGTAGTGAGACCTTTCGTTTGGACTGAAACGAAAAGGTACCATAGCACATACTATCAATGAAAAGCGAAAGACGGGCGACCACCAGAGTACGCCCCTACGGGTTATTTTCTTACTGAATAGAGAGGTGCGGGCATGAAAGCTGAAGATGTCATGACGACCAGGGTTATTACTGTTACGGAACAACAAAGCAAACAGGAGGCGGCGCGCCTGCTCTCCCAGCATCGTATCAGTGGCTTGCCGGTCGTCAATGATGAGAATGCAGTGGTGGGGGTTGTCAGCGAGTTTGATGTCATTAGCAAACAGGGTCAGACGGTTGGCCAGATTATGAGCCGCGATGTCATTAGTGTGACGCCGGATACCGACCTGGAAGTGGTACGCACTATCCTGGTCAATGAACGCATCAAACGTTTACCGGTGCTGGATCAGGGGCGGCTGGTAGGCATCGTCAGTCGCGCCGACCTGGTAAGACAGGTGGCTGAGCATTGGATATGCCCCGTATGCGGTGAAGTTGTACGGAGTGGGCAACAGCCCGAACGTTGTCCTCGCTGCGGGGCAAAAAACGTGTCCCGTTCCGTCGAACCGGCAGCTCCGGGGTCATAGAAAGGATGAGCTAAATTTGGACATTACGAGGAAACAACAGGCAGCTGCTCAAGCCCCCATTCCAGAGGGAGAAGACCGCGAGACGCTGCTTCGCTATTATCATGACATGCTGCTCATTCGCCGTTTTGAGGAAAAGGCCGGCGAAATGTATACAAGGGCCAAAATTGGCGGCTATTGTCACCTGAATCTGGGCGAGGAAGCTACTATTATCGGGTTCTGTGAGGGGCTGGAACCAGATGACTACGTCTATACGAACTACCGCGAGCATGGCTATGCCATTGGGCGCGGTATCTCACCGGGAGCGGTCATGGCCGAGTTATTCGGCAAGGAGACAGGAGCTTCCCGCGGAAGAGGCGGCTCTATGCACCTGTTCGATATCAATCGCCACTTTATGGGAGGTTACGCCATTGTGGGTGGGCAAGTTCCGCTGGCAACCGGAGCGGCTTTTGCGCTTGCTTATCGCAATGCGCGTGAAATTGTTGCCTGCCAGATGGGTGAAGGCACGACTAATGGAGGGGCTTTCTTCGAATCGCTCAACCTGGCCAAGATTTATCACCTGCCCATCGTCTACTTTGTCGTCAATAACCAGTACGGCATGGGACTGCGCGTAGAGCAGGGATCGGCGGTCGCCGAAATTTATCGCAAGGCCTGCGCTTTTGATATGGAAAGCTGGCGCGTTGATGGCACCGACGTGCTGGCTGTGCGGGATATCATGCGCCAGGCGGCAAAACTGGCACGCGAGCGGCATGAACCGAGCCTGGTTGAGGCTGTCAGCTTCCGTTTTCGCGGTCACTCCGTGGTTGATCCTGACCGCTATCGCGATCAGGAGCAGGTCAAAACAGAACGGGCCGCCAATGACCCCATTACAGCCTTTGCAGCACGCCTGCAAGCAGCATCGCTGGTCGATGAGCAGGGGCTGCAGCAGATCGAGCAGCAGGTAGATTCTGAAGTAGACCAGGCGGTTCAGTTCGCCGATCAGAGTCCCGATCCACCGTTGGATACGCTCTTCAACTACATTTATGCTCCATCTGAAACGGAGTCTGCCACCGCGGAGGGAGGAAGTAACAATGGCTGAGATGACCTATCGACAGGCACTGCATGATACGCTGCGCGAAGAACTGCTGCGAGACGAAAATGTGTTCCTGCTGGGTGAGGAAATCGGCACCTTCGAAGGCTCCTACAAGATCACGGCAGGCCTTCTCAATGAATTCGGCCCCAGGCGGGTGGTAGACACGCCTATCTGTGAAAATGGGTTCGTGGGCATGGCAACCGGCGCCGCAATGCTCGGGCTGCGCCCTATTGTAGAGATCATGACCATCAATTTCATTATCCTGGCTATGGACCAGATTGTCAATCATGCCGCCAAAATTTATTACATGTTTGGCGGCCAGTGCCCGGTGTCCATGGTTATTCGCACCCCAGGCGGCGGTGGGCAACAACTGGCGGCTACCCATTCCCAGAATCTAGAGGTCTGGTTCGCTCATGTCCCCGGTCTGAAGGTTGTAGCGCCATCCACACCAGCCGATGCCCGCGGCATGCTGCGTACTGCCGTGCGTGATAACAATCCGGTGATCTTTCTGGAAAACCTGGCACTTTATAATGTCAAGGGCGATGTTCCTGATGGCGACTATATGATTCCTTTCGGTAAAGCTAAAGTGACGAAGGAAGGCAGGGATTTGACCGTGATCAGCTATTCGCGTATGGCGGCGGTAGCTCTGGATGTCGCTCGTCGTATAGAACAGGAAAATGGGCTGAGTATTGAGGTTGTCGATGTACGTTCGCTACGACCCCTGGACATTGATACCATCGTCAATTCCGTCAAGAAAACGAATCGCGCCATTGTCTTCGAGGAGGACTGGCTCTCGTTCGGCGTGGGGGCGGAAATCGTGTCCCGCATACAGGAGGGGGCTTTCGACTATCTGGACGCGCCCATCAAGCGAGTAGCCAGTGTGGAGGTTCCATTGCCCTACTCCAAACCTTTAGAGCTGGCAGCGTTGACGGGGGCCAAACAGCTAGAGGAGGCTATTCAAGAACTCGCGCCCCGCCGCAGGAGGTAGAATACGATGCCCGAAATAACTATGCCGCGACTCAGCGATACAATGCAGGAGGGTACGATTGCGCGCTGGCTCAAGAAGCCAGGCGACAAGGTCAACAAAGGCGATATCCTGGGAGAGATCGAGACCGATAAAGCGACTATGGACCTGGAGGCCTACGACGCCGGCGTGCTAGAACAAATTTTGGTGCAGGAGGGCGAAACGGCCTCGATAGGCCAGCCCATAGCCATTATCGGCACAGGAACCGCTGCTGCTGCTCAACCCCAACAAGAGCAGCCTGCCAGGGCTGCTGCCGCTTCGGACGAACAAACAGCACAACCTGCTCCTCCGGTATCGTCCGCTCCTCCTGCTGCACCGGCCGCCAGCGCTCAACGCGAGGCCGCCCCTGCCGGAAACGGAGCAGTCAAGGCGTCGCCACTGGCTCGTCGCATGGCTGAAGAATATGGCCTCGATTTGAGTCAAATTCATGGTACCGGACCCGGTGGGCGCATCGTGCGCGATGATATTCTGGATTTCCGGGAGGAGCATCAACCGGCAGTCGCCCAGGCACCACAGCAGGCCCCGGCAGCTGCCCCTGCTCCCGCTCCTGCCACACAGCCCGCTCCCACGACGGCACCTGCTATTCCACCTGATGCCGAGGTCGTCAAACTCACGCGCGTGCAGCAGCTTATCGCAAAACGGTTGACCGAATCGAAGCAGACGATCCCGCACTACTATATCAGTAGCGAGGTCGATATGACCGATCTGCTGGCGATGCGCCAGACCCTCAATGCGTCTGCTGGCGAAGAAGGGGAGAAGATTACCGTCAATGACCTGATTATGAAGGCGGCGGCCCTGGCCCTGGAGAAATTTCCTGAAGTGAATAGCACGCTTAAAGACGATTCCTTTATCCGCTACAAGCATATCAACATCGGTATGGCCGTCGACGCGCCGACCGGGCTGGTGGTGCCTGTTATCCGCGATACCAACATCAAAGGAGTGCGCTCCATCGCCCGCGAATCCAAAGCGTTGATCGCGAAGGCCCGCAATAATAAGCTGGCTCCTGCCGACCTGGAGGGCGGAACCTTTTCGGTCTCGAACCTGGGTATGATGGATACCTCTACCTTTATTGCGGTCATCAATCCTCCCCAGGCGGCAATTCTGGCGGTGGCAGCGGCTCGGAAGCAGTTTGTTCCCATCGATGGACAGCCTGTCATCCGCGATATGATGACCATGACCCTGTCCGCCGATCACCGTATTATCTCTGGGGCCACGGTCGCTCGTTTCCTGCAAGAGGTCAAGCGGCTACTCCAGAATCCATATAGCCTGTTGGGTTAATAAATCAGGAGCGATGTTCCCCGCGTGGGGTTGGTGCGCGTCCTGGTGGTTCAGCCGGTCGTGGTCCAGCGTGGATAGGTGGAATGGGCCGCGTTACCGGCTTATCTGCTTCCAGGCGTATTTCCTCGCCATGGTGCCATGTCTTGAGCGGTGAACCTTCGAGAAGATGATACGTTGCTTCCGAGTCCTTTACTTCGACACGCAGGCGGCTGCCGCGAAACAGGATATTGAAAACCAGTCGAGTAATATTCCGCGGTATCCGGGGCGCGAAGGATATTGCTCCGTCCTGCCAGCGCAGGCCTCCAAATCCGGCTACCAGCACCGTCCAGCTTCCTGCTAACGAAGCAATATGAAGCCCATCTTTTGTATTATGTTCCAGGTCGTCAAGGTCCATCAATGCTGCCTCTCCCAGGTAATCATAGGCAAGTTCGAGTTGTCCCACCTCAGCGGCCATGACTGCCTGCGGGGCTGCTGATAGCGATGAATCGCGTACGGTCAAAGGCTCGTAATAGGCGAAGTTACGGGCCTTCATCTCCGCAGAAAACGCGCTGCTGAAGAGTTGCATCGCCAGAACCAGGTCTGCCTGTTTGATGACCTGTTTGCGATAGAGATCAAAATAGGGGAAATGCAGGAACAGTGGGTACTGGTCAGGCCTGGTATCGGCGAAATTCCATACCTCATATTCGGTAAAATGCTCGTCTTGCGGTGTCACCTGCAGGCGCTGATCATAAGGGATCAGCATCTTTTCGGCGGCACTGCGCCAGCGTGAAATTTCTCCGGCCTCTACTCCAAGTTTCTCTGCTATTTTGGGATGGCGCTCAGCTGCATCTGCTGCAGCGCGCAGGTTAAGCTGCGCCATCAGGTTGGTGTAAACGTTGTTATCGGCCAGGGCGCTGTACTCGTCGGGACCGGTCACGCCATCGATGCTGAAATGCCCACTCGCATCTTCAAAGCCAAGCGAACGCCACAAACGGGCCGTCTCTACGAGCAGTTCTACGCCGACCTCTTCTTCAAACTTACTGTCACCAGTGGCGCCAAGGTAGTGAACCACAGCATATGCGATATCCGCGTTGATGTGGAAAGCGGCGGTACTCGCGGGCCAGTAGCCTGAACATTCCTCGCCCGCAATCGTGCGCCAGGGAAAAGCCGCCCCTTTAAATCCGAGCTGGTGGGCACGCTCCTTCGCCTTGTCCAGAATCGAGTAGCGCCAGCGTAGGGCATCGGCAGCTGCGGCAGGCTGGGTCAGTGTCAAAACTGGCAGGACGAATGTCTCGGTATCCCAGAAGGTGTGACCGTCGTAGCCAGGCCCCGTCAATCCTTTTGCCGGGATTGGGCGTCGTTCTCCGCGTGCTCCTGCTTGTAAGACGTGGAAGAGCGAGAAACGCACTGCCTGCTGTATCTCTGGATCTCCTTCAAGTTCGACATCAGCATGCGACCAGAAATCGTCCAGGTAGTCGCGCTGTTCTTTGAGCAATCCTTCCCAACCGGTTGAGCGCGCGGCTGACAGTGCCGCACGAACCTGGTCGTGGATCGCGGGCCGCGAGCGCACGCTTGACCAGCCATAGGCAATGAACTTGGTAATCCGTAAACGTTCGCCCGGCTTTAGTGTCACGGTGATGGTGACACGAGCGACATCAGGAGAGCTTTCGGACGTGACTTCCATTCCCTCGGGTCCCTCGATGATATGGTCCATCGCGGCCCCTATGCGCAAACCGCTCAACTTCGTGTGATGAATGAGCAGTCCGGCTGCGTCATGTGCCCAGTCTTCTTCGCTCACCAATGGCGATTGAATAGTCGCGGCGGCACGCGGATCCATACCGGCGTCAGGTTGTTCTTCGTTCGCTACCAATTCCGACTGGACAACCATACGCGCCGGATTATCTACCGGCTCGACCTCGTAGCTGATTGCCGCGATAGCACGCTGTGTAAATGAAACCATACGCGTGGACGATACCCTGATGGTGCGTCCGGCCGGTGAGGTCCAGCGAACGTTGCGGCGCAAGACTCCGGCGCGAAAATCAAGCTCGCGTTCATGTTCTTCGAGCGTGCCATATCGTACATCGAAAGGTTCATCGTCCACCAGCAGGCGGATCAGCTTGCCGTTCGTCACATCGATGACCGTCTGATCGGACTCAGGGTAGCCGTATCCCCTTTCGGCATAGGGCAGAGGGCGTAATTCGTAAACAGAATTCAAATACGTGCCGGGAATACCGTGCGGCTCGCCCTCGTCAAAGTTACCGCGCAATCCAATATGCCCATTAGAGAGCGCAAAAACAGATTCGGTCGGCGCCAGTTTATCCAGGTCCAGTTGCGTTTCGTGTACGCTCCAGGGTTCGACAGTAAAGGCAGGATGCTCAATCATTGGATTTTTTCCTTCAAATGTTTCTTAATGCCAGGCAGTCATACTTTTATCGCAGTACCCATTTAGAAACATACAAAATAGGGATGAAAGGTTTCAAGGTTAACATCCTCTAAGCGCTTGAATTTATACAGTTGGACAAACAGCAGTTGAGGCGTAAGAAGTCCCTGATTGCTTTGGGGCCAAAAAGACGAGAAGGCCACCAGTACAGGTTGGTGGCCTTCCATAAATGCCGGAAAAATGCTCGTCCGATTAGTCGGTGCCGGCCAGCACGACCTCATCCTCAGTGATCTTGAAAGCCTCAACATTCGAGATATCTGCTTTCGTCAGTTCTCTCAGACCAAGCACTGAGGCGAATGAGATAACCGCGAGAATGATGATGTAGATCGAATCTGCCTGCCAGGAGCCGGCGCCGATACTCACCACAACTTTGCTCAGACCGAGCGGGGCCAGGTTACTCTTCCCATTAAGCAGTATCAGGGCGATGATTGGAGCCAATCCACCGGCAAATGGCGCGGCAAGTTGATAGCCCAGAGAGGCGCCACTATAGCGCGCCCGCGTTCCGAAACGCTCTGCGATGAGGGCCGCTTGAGGACCGTATACCCAGGCATGGAACATAGCGAGGGAGAGGACAACGGCCAGGATAAAGACGGCGCTCACTTTCGTATTCATCAACAAAAAGTACGGGAAGGCGAAGGCGGCCATCAGCACGCAGCCAATCAGGTACCATCTGCGCCGTCCGACATAATCAGACAGGTAGCCAAAAAGCGGGATCGTAAAGAGTTCCACGACCGCGGCAATGGTGATGGCATTCAGGATCAAGGTTCTATCCAGCAGGAGCTTGTCCACGCCATAGGTGATGACAAAGGTGCTGAAGAGGTAGAACGGGGCCTGTTCGACAAACCGCGCGCCGGCGCTGAGCAGAATTTCGGGAGTGCTATGCCGGAATGCCTCGATGATTGGGGCTTTGACATCGCGCTCCTGTCTTTTCACCTCAGTAAAGAGCGGCGTCTCCAGGACTCTCAAGCGAATATACAGGCCGATAGCGATGAGCAGCGCGCTAATGAAGAATGGGATGCGCCATGCCCAGGTCAGGAAGGCCGGGCCTGAAGCGGCCTGCACGATATTGACAATCACCGTTGAGCAGATGAGTCCTACAGGTACGCCCATCTGCGGCCAGCTTGCCCAGAATCCCCGATTACGCCTATGGCCGTATTCGAGGGCGAGCAGAACGGAACCACCCCACTCACCGCCGACTCCCAGCCCCTGGCCCAGGCGTAGAACGACAAGAATAACAGCGGCAGCGATTCCCCAGGTGGCATAGCCGGGCAGGAATCCGATGATCAACGTCGAAAGGCCCATCAGCAGGAGTGTGGCAATCAGTGTGGATTTTCGACCAATACGGTCGCCCAGGTGTCCAAAGAGCGCTCCACCAAAAGGACGAGCGATAAAGCCAACGAGGAAGGTGAACAATGACAGGAGGGTGCCTACGAAGACGTTAGATTCAGGGAAAAAGACCTTGGGAAAGACGAGGGTTGACATCGTGCCATAGAGAAAAAAGTCGTACCATTCGATAGCCGTGCCAATGGTACTTGAGAAGATGACAGGCGTCATTGATTGCGCCTGTACAGTGTTATCAGTCGCCATGATTTCCTCCGTATTCGCAAAAAACTTCACTTTACCGCAACCTGATTGGGAAAAGCGTGACGAAGAACTGTCGTATGTTCTGCTTTACCTCCTTTCTCACGGTCGTGCCACTCTGATCTCACGGTCGTGCCACTCTGATCTCACGGCCGCGTCATTCTGAGCGCAGCGAAGAATCGGTGCCACGTTGTGCTGAGATTCTTCGCTGCGCTCAGAATGACACGACTGGAGCCGCTCAGGGCTGCGCTCAGAATGACACGACCGGCTTTGATTGGTAACATCCAACAGAGTGTGACGAAGAACAGCGGGCGACCACCAGGGTACGCTCCTACGGAAAGCATAGAAGACGCGGGTAAATATTACATAAACAAAGTGAGGAAGATGTAAACAAATGTATAAATATTTTTAAGCCTCTTCAGCAGGGGCTTGTCCGGCAAAATCCTTTAACGACAAAGCAGCAAAGAACGAGACCAGGGCGGTGGCGACAATATACAGCGCGATAAGCCCCCAGGCAGGGGTAACGAGGGATTGAGACGAGGAGGGTGCCAGCAGGTAGGTGGCAACGATGGGGGCAGGCCCGCCGGCGATAATTGAGGCCAGTTGATAACCCAGTGAAGTTCCGGTATAACGCAGCCTGGTAGGAAAGCGCTCGGCGATGAAAGAAGACTGCGGGCCATAAAGACAGGCGTGGGCGCATCCCAACGCGAGCGCGAGCGACAGAACAACCAGGCCGGGAATCCTGGTGTTGAGTAACAGGAAGTAGGGAAACGCGAAAAGCATCATCGCCAGCGCGCCACAGATGGTTGTAGAGCGTCGCCCAATACGGTCTGAGAGCGCGGCAAAAGCTGGCATGGTAAAGAACGAAACACCGGCGGCGACGATCAGGCCGGTATAGAGCAGCGGCGCATCCAGGTGGAGAACCTGCACGCCATACGAAAGCGCAAAGGTGGTAAAGATATAGAAAGGAGCCTGTTCGCCGCAGCGAACAAGCGCCGAGAGTAAAATTTCCTGCCAGTGGAGTCGCCAGGCATCCCAAAATATGGGTGTGGTTTGCAAGCGAGATTTCAGGCGCAGGAAAGCGGGCGTTTCAGGGATGCGCAGGCGGATGTACAGGCCAACTACTACCAGCATTGAACTGAGCAGGAAAGGCATACGCCAGCCCACGCTCTGGAAAGCTTCACCAGGATACAGGTTCTCGAAGAGCAGGATGGAAGCCGAGGAAAGCGCCAGACCTATGGGAACCCCGGTCTGTGGCCAGCTTGTCCAGAAACCCCTGTGGCGCTGCTCGCTAAACTCCATTGTCAACAGGACTGAGCCGCCCCACTCGCCTCCCACGCCAACGCCCTGGAGAAATCGCAGCAATGCCAGCAGCAGAGGCGCCACAATCCCCAGGCTTGCATAGCCGGGAAGCACTCCCATCAGCATCGTCGTAATACCGATCAATAACAGTGTCGCTACCAGGGTCGATTTGCGCCCAACGCGATCACCGAAGCGGCCAAACAAAGCGCCGCCCAGGGGACGCGCCACGAAGCCGACAAAGTTAGCGGTGAATGACGCCACGATCCCGGTAGATGGGTCGAGTCGTGGGAAGAAGACCACCGGGAAAACCGTCACGGCCAGAAAACTGTAATAAAAGAAATCGGACCATTCGATCGCTGAGCCAAGCGTACTGGCAACGATGATTGGAAAAAGGGTTTCTCGGGTAGTCGTCTCGTCCTTTCTTTCCAGGTCAAGAACCGGCATTGATCCTCCTCTTTTGTTTGAAAGTGAGTGTACCTGGAATACTGTAAAAAATCCGTAAACGGAACTATCCCTGAAATAAACAAAAATATAAATATTTCTCTCTTGCACGCCCAAACAATTGAATTGCTGGCCAGATTAGCACATACTATAAAGTAATTGGGCAATGCTTTCCAGAGGAGGAGAACCATGCTAAAGATACTGGAGCGTAAGATTACCCTGCAACTGCTGGTCTTTTACGCCCTGTTTGTCATTCCTCTCCTGCTGGGTGGTTTAGAACTCTATTTTTTCCAGTATAATGCGTTGCAACAAAGCGCGCAACAGGCCGACCTGGCCCTGGCTCAGTCCATTGCGCAAAACGTGGAAACCCAGGTACACAATGTGGGACAGGAGGCTATGGAACTGGTACATAGCCAGGCGGTGATTCAACTCAATCGCCTGCAGATGCTCTCGCTCTTCACCGTTTCAAAACAGATACATCCTGAAATCAGTCAGTATGTCATTTGCGACCCATCCGGCAAAGTGGTGTTGAATTATCCTGCGGGTCCAACCAGTTGCGGACAAAATTTCAGTGGCCCCGATTATTTTCAAAAGGTTCCGCGCGGCAACAGTTACGTCGTCTCTGCTGACCGCATCATTCAATCGGGCGGTTCCTACGTCGTCCCGGTTGCAACAGGGATTAGCGATGGCCACAACCACTTGATCGGTGTGATGATTCTCAATCTTTCGTTGGCACAACTGAACGCGCATCTGAAAGCTGTGCAGCAGCAACTAACCGCCAATGGCGAGGTACGCATCTGGATCATCGATAGTAATGGCGATACTATTGCTAACACGGTTGGAGTTTCCCCGCGGAGCAGTCTTTTACGGCGCATCCCCAGCCTGCGGATTGCCTTGCGGGGCAAAGCTGGGAACCTGGTTGCCCAGGATGAGCAGCGAGGCTGGCTGTATAGCTATGTCCCGGTCAGCGGTACAAAGTGGGCGGTAGCCGTGGGCCGGCCCGTGGATGCGACGTTTGCGACAGCCATTAGCTTTCAACACAGCCTGATCATTGCGCTGGTGATGTTGTTAGTCGGGGCAAGCGTTTTCTGGTTCGTCATGCATGGCTGGGTAGTCGCGCCGATCAGCCGCCTGGCGCAGGCCGTGGCGATGATGAGGCCGGATCAGACGGTGAAAGTGACCGCTAGCAAGCGGCTGGCCAGGGAAAAGAGCCGTCAAGACGAGATTGGTCGCCTGGTGAATGCCTTCTCGACGATGGAAGAGGAGATGCATGAACTCTTCCGCAAGAGTGACGCGCAAAGCCATACACGCTTGCAAACGCTGGATGCGATTATGCGCAGTATGTACGAGGGCGTTTTATTGGAGAGCCCTTCCGGGCAAATCGTCTACGCCAATCAGCGTTTTACGCGCTTTGTGGGCATCTCCGCTCAGGAAATGCTGTCCGACTCCTTCCAGGAATCGCGTTTGACCGAGCGCCTGGAGGCTTTGATGGAGGCGCCAGAGGCATACCATGAGGCGCTTGCTTCCGCGGAACGCGGCGACGGCCCCCAGGTGATCGCATTCTGGATGCGTGGATACTACAATCAATTTGGTCAGCTGGTTCCTTCGCGACGGCATATCCGTATGCGCCTCTTTGAGGTACGAGATATGACCGGCCAGCTGATTGGGCGAGGCAAGATTTTCAACGATGTGACGCAGCAAAGCGAGGCTGAGCAGGTGAAAAAGAACCTGCTGGCGATTGTCTCGCACGAATTACGCACGCCGCTAACTTCGATTAAGGGCTATGCAACCAGCTTGCTCGAGACGGATGTAGAACTGGATGCCGCCACGCAGCGCGATTTTCTCCAGCGCATTGTCGAGGAAGAGGACCGTATGGCCGAACTGGTGACCAGTCTGCTGGAGATGTCGCAGTTGGAGGCCGGTACGTTGAAGCTGGTGCCAGACCTGTACAGGTTGGATACGCTGATCGAGCGGGCGGTCAAGGCGGCGAAAAGCGACAATTTACCTATCCATATCGCTCTACCAGCGGAGTTGCCCGTGTTACGCGTAGATGGGCGCAGGATAGAGATGGTTTTGCGCAATATTCTTGAGAATGCGCAGAGATATGCAGGCGATGGAGCCGAGGTAGAAATTGCTATGCGTTACGCCCGCGATCAGGAAGATGAGGGCATCTTCCTGACCATCGCAGATAATGGCCCTGGTTTGCCGGGCGACCTGACCGAGCGCATTTTCGAGCGCTTTTACCAGGTCGATAGTGGAAGGAGGCGTGGCAGCAGCGGTGTGGGATTGGGGCTGGCGATTTGCCGTGGCTTTATCGAGGCCCATGGTGGGCGTATCTGGGCCGAGAATCGAACGGAGAACGGGGGTGGCGCGATCTTCACGATCTGGCTGCCACAGCGTTTAGTGCATGTGCGCGGCGCGCAAAACAATCCTTTTGAACTGGGAAGAGCATTGTGAATTGATGGGAAGGTGTGTCAGCATATGCCACAAGAAAAGCATGTCCTGGTTGTGGATGACGAACCGGATATTCAGCATTTTATGCGGCGCAATCTGGAGTTACGGGGTTTTAAGGTTTCGCTTGCCGGCAATGGACTGGAAGCGCTGGCCTTCTTCGAGAAGGGCAACTTCGAATTGGTGATCCTGGATATCATGATGCCGGGCATGGATGGGCTGGAAGTGTGCCGCAGAATCCGCCAGCGCAGCACTGTGCCGATTATTATGCTGACCGCGCTTGGTGAAGAAGCCGACAAGATCGCGGCGCTGGATCAGGGGGCCGATGATTATCTGACCAAGCCGTTCGGGGTGGGAGAATTGCTGGCGCGGGTCAGAGCCGTATTGCGGCGCAATCACTGGGCGGAGCAACCTGTTTCGGTTGGCACGCGGCGCTTTGGCGAGCTGGAAATCGACTTCGAGCAGCGGCGTGTATGGAAAGATGGCATGCTGGTAAAGCTCTCGCCCACGGAATTTGCCTTGCTGCAAGAACTGGCGCTGCATCCCGGCAAGATTTTCACGCACGAGGCGCTGCTGAGGCGAGTGTGGGGAACGGAATACCATAGCGAGACCGAATACCTGCGTGTCTACATTGGCCGCCTGCGCCGCAAACTCGAAAACGATCCCGCGCGCCCGGCGCATCTTTTAACCGAACCCGGAATTGGCTATTATATGGTGAAATAAGGAAGATCGTATCATGCCCGACCTTACTATCCCCGTTGCCCTGAAACATGTGACACTGATCGATGGCACCGGTTCTGCACCGCGTGAAAACGTAGTGATTGTCTTGCGAGAGAAACGCATTGACTTCGTTGGTGACGCAGCCCAGTGGCAGCCGGAAGAACATGAACAGGTAATCACGCTCGATTTGAGTGGACGCTATGTATTACCAGGATTAATCGATTGTCATGTACACCTGGCCATGGATGGCCCACCTGATAGCAGATTGCAAGGCGATTGGGCCTGGACGACATTACTAATGCTCAAACACGCCCAGAACAGCCTGGCCGCCGGTGTCACGACCGTCCGAGATGTAGGAGGGCGGCATGGCCTCGAGTTCTCGGTTCGTCGCTCCATTGAACAAGGTCTCTGGACAGGCCCGCGCATGCAGTTGGCGGGAAAGCTGCTCTCCATCACCTCGGCAGGCACAGAATATTTTGATGGCATGTATCGCGAGGCCGATGGTGTCGAGGAGGTACGCAAAGGGGTGCGCGAGCAGTTGAAAGCGGGCGCGGACCTGATTAAGGTGATGGCAACCGGGGCCGTCCTCACTCCGGGTGAACAGCCAGGCGCGGTACAATTTGACCTCGACGAATTAACCGTTGCGGTAGAGGAAGCCAGCAAGGTCGGTAAGCCCGTCGCTGCTCACGCCCATGCACTGGAAGGCATACGCAATGCCGTAGCTGCCGGAGTGCGCACGATTGAACATGGCACCTACCTCAATCGGGATGAGCGACTGATGGCAACGATGGCCGAGCGCGGAATTTTTCTGGTGCCTACATTGAAGGCAGGCTTTGATATTTTGCAAGGAGACCGTCCTGGCATTCCTGCATGGATTCGCGAGAAGATGAAGACCGTCCAGGAAGATGCGCTGCTCAGCGTGCGACGTGCAGCTGAGTTCGGCATTCCTATAGCCATGGGAACCGATGCCGCCACGCCATACAACTATCATGGTGATAACGCGATGGAACTGCTCTGGATGCAGCAGGCCGGGCTTTCGACGATGCAGGCCATTATCGCTTCTACTGCCAATGCCGCACGCGCGCTCGGCTGGGATTCCTGGCTGGGAACGATTGAGCCGGGTAAGGTGGCAGACCTGCTTGTCGTTGACGGCAATCCGCTCGATAATCTACACCTGCTCGCAGACCGCCGCCATATCGAGCTGGTCTTCAAGGATGGTCAGGTTGTAGCAGGGCCACTTTCAGAGCTTAATGGAGTGCCAGAATCGGTATTAGCAGGCGCCTGGATTTGCTGTGGCCTTCCCGCTCCCTTGTAGGGGCAGGTCTGGTACCTGTCCTTGTTGGGGTGCCAGGACCCGGGAATTGACGGAAGCTGGCTTTTCCGGGGCCATTACCCATGCTCTTCCATTTGAGTCCCATTATGCTTCGCTCGATGCGTTCCTGCAATCGACAGCAAGCAGGTTGACCGCCGGTGTGATGGGGCAGCCCAGCAAACCTGAGCAACAGCACCTGTTGAGGGAGGTGAGGCAGGCATTGAGCCAGTTTGAGGGATCTGATGGCCTGGTGGCTCCAGCAGAATTCTTGCTCGGTGTGGGAAGCAAAGAGATGAGACCATGCTGACCCTTCAAAGCAACGCCTTCCTCGTTGCCGCACGGCAAGCTTCAGATTACTCACTTCGTTGTGTAATCGGCCAGAGTATATTCAATACTGGAGAATCAGCAGAAGTTGGACAGAGATTCTTCGCTGCGCTCAGAATGACATGGCCGATGATGAGAATGGGTCGATGATGGGAATAGGTCGATTAGTGAGAATAGGTCGATGATGAGAATGGGTCGATTGACACGGTGGAAAGGAAGGGCAGAGATGGTACAATGACGAGACGAAAGGAGGAGCTTGATGCTTGATTGGCTGGCTTATGGACTGACATCACTCTTTGCCCTTGATCGAGTTTTGAAGCTGACTGCGATACTGCACTTTTTTCGTCGTCCCATACCGCCTGCGCCCGTAAGGTGGCCGAGCATCACGCTGTTTCAGCCGATTACACGTGGCGTAAGTGGATTGCCTGATTCGTTGAGGTCGCGGTTGCGCCTGGATTATCCGGCGCCAATTCAACACCTGCTGATCTGTGACGCGGGCGATAGCGAAATGATTGCCGAATGCGAGGCGGCATTGGGACAGGGACAAGCCGCTGTCCCTACAGTATTTCCTTTGTTGCAGGCGGAGATCATGCGAGTGGAAACACATCATGGCGCGATCGCGACGAAGACTGAGAAACTACTGGCGGCAATTCCTCACGCGACCGGCGAAGTCTACTGGTTTCTTGATGATGATGTGGCACTGCGTCCAGAGGCGGCGCGTCTCATGATACCCTATCTTTATCAACCGGGAGCGGGTGCCGTCTTCGGTCTGGCCTGCTACACAAACTGGCGCACGCTGTGGTCGAGCCTGATGAGCGCGTTCGTCAATGCCAATGCTCTTTTGAGCTACATTCCGATTACCTACCTGACCGAGCCGTACACGATTACGGGTCACTGTTTTGCCTTGAGACGCGAAGTGTTCGAGGCGGCCGGGGGATTTTCGAGCATGGAGCAGCGCATTGACGACGACCATGAGCTGGCGCGGCGCGTTCGCCAGCTGGGTTTGCGCTGTGTGCAGACGCCGATGATCTACGACGTGAATAACGATTTCGATTCGCTGAGCGCGTATAACAAACAGGTGAAGCGCTGGTTTATCTTTCCGCGCCAGGCGATGCTGCCGTACCTGACACGATGGGAGAAGACCGTCTCGTTTATTGGCAGCGCGAGCAACCTGCTGCCCGCTCTGCTTGTGTTGCTGGCCGTTGTTACGCGCAGGCGTTCCGCATTGCAGGCGCTGGGCATGAGCCTGGGCCTGTTCATCGCTGTTTACGCGGTGTGCCAACGGGGTTATCTGAAGCGGCACATGCCGGTGAAGCGCTGGGTTTTGTTGCCGTTTGTAGCGCTGATCATTCCGCTTCAGATACTGAAGGCGCTGATCTCAAACGAGGAGATCGAATGGCGCGGCCAGCGCTTGCGTATTCGGCGCGGCGGGAAAATGGAGGTGCTTTCATGAAGAAGGTATGGCTGCTGGCGGGTCTGCTGATGCTGTTCGAACGCATATGGAAGCACTGGCTGGTGATGCGATTTTTCCGGCGTCCCATTCCAGCGACCGTCACTGAGCCGGCCCTGGTAAGCATTCTTCAACCGGTTCTCAGTGGCGACCCGACTATGCTTACTTGCCTTGAGCGCAGCCTGCAACTGGCGAGCCGCTATCGATTGGAGTTTATCTGGTTGGCCGATAGCGATGATGACGCCGGCCTGCGCACCTGCGAGCAATTAATGGCTCGCTATCCTGAACGCTCTGTGCGGCTCATCACCTTACCACCACCACCAGAAAGCTGCAATCCGAAGGTGTTCAAGCTGATAGAAGGCGCGAGAATCGCTCGTGGTGAGATACTGTGCGTGCTTGACGATGATACGATGCTGCCCGATACTGGTCTTGAGATGTGCCTGCCGTTCCTCGATTTGCCCGGTGTTGGACTGGCTTTTGGCCTGCCTTACTACGTCAATTTTTCAGACACGTGGTCGAGTATGGTTTCCGCCTTCGTCAATAGCAATAGTTTGCTGACCTATATTCCTTATACGGCAGTGACACGGCCTTTTACGATCAATGGCATGTTTTATGCGATGCGACGCGAGATATTGGAAGAGATCGGCGGTTTTGAGGCAATATCACATATTTTTGCCGATGATTTCGCCGTGGCACAGTTAGTGCGCTCGCATGGTTATCGACTGGCACAAACTCCGCTTTGCCATGGCATCAGCACGCAGGTTCGGGGGCCGCGGCGCTATCTGAGTTTGATCCAGCGCTGGTTTGTTTTGCCTCGCGAGTCGCTGTTGCGTCACCTGAGTTTGCGCGACCGGCTGATTGTCTACGGGTTGGGATTGATTCCGGCGCTCTATCCATTGCTGCTCGTACTGTGCCTGCTGGTACGCCCATCGCGTCGTCTTTTTAGCTACACATTGCTCTACTACGGCTACAATTATACCATCTTTGCCCACTTCAACAGGCGCTACCTGCGAGGAGCGACACCATGGCGTAAGTCGTGGCTGGTGCCGCTGATGCAGGTGATTTTTCCGATCCAGTTGCTTGTGGCCCTGCTTTCATCGCAGCGCATCAACTGGCGCGGGAACATTGTAGAAGTAGAACGCGGTGGTGGCTTCCATTATGTGCAGAGACGCGGGTAATCACCGGCTTTCAGGGATTGACACGCCGAATCCGGCGCCTTTTTGTACCAGGTGCTAAGGGAAGCAGTCCCTCTTCGACGCTTATCTCTGCCGGGCGGCAATCGTACTGTGCCACAATTTCGTTGGTGCTGGCCTTTACTGCTTCAGCAACGGTATTGAAAGCTATGCCTGGAGCCGCGCAAAGGTAGATACGTATGTGCCCGTGGCGTTCCTGGATGACCTGGTAATCGACAATGTGCGGGCTTGCGAGCAAGATCATACGGCGTATCGTGTCGGGAAAGAAAGGGCGTAGGCCACCACTCAGCGATTCAAAATAAAAGATGTCATCGCTGCGTCCCTCGATGGCTCGAATAACGCGGAAAGAGCATCCGCAGGCACAGGGAGCGGGATCGAGTTGCAGGATGTCGTTGAGGCGATAGCGAATGATAGGTTGGGTTTTGCGCCAGAGGTCGGTAACAATCGGCATCACCCGTTCGTCGCTGCCCGGCAATGGCTCGAACTGGAGCATGACGATATCTTCCTGAATATGTAGCGAACCCCTGGCACAACTCACCGCCAGCAATCCCTCGGTACACTGGTAAATCTGGTGAACCGGGGCGTTGAAGGCGGCTTCAATCCGCTCGCGCTCCTGCGGTTCCAAAACTTCGGCCACCGAGATCAATCGCTCGGGAGTGGCATGGAGTTTGCCGCGTATTCGCTCTTGCGCGAGAAAACCAAGCAATGATGGTGGCCCAACAATGATATGAGGCCGGAAATCGTTCAGCGCGGCAACTGCTCCAGCAATCGGCTGCATGAGGTCAAAATAGCGAAAGGCGATCAGCAGGCCTCCTATCTGCTCGTACAGGTTGCTGTTGGAGCGCAGGAAGAATGCGACGCGTAGACGGTGGCGTGGTATTCCATGTAGCGCGCGCGCCAGAATAGTCCCGGCCCAGCCTGCCTGTTCCATGGGACTGGCCAGAAACAGGCCGCGGTGTCCCGAAGTGCCCGATGATAAGCCGACTGTGAGACCATGCAACAGAGGCTGGAAATCCCGGCTGCGTTCGGCTCGCAGCGCAACCTCCATCGCCTCTTCACGTCTGATGCCGCGCGTATTGAACGTCTCGAAGTTGTCCATCATGAGTTGCTTATCGACGGTTGGCAGGGTGCGCCAGTTCTCGACAGGGGATTGCACCTCTTTTGTCCAATGCTGGCGGTAGAAAGGCGCGTGTCGCAAGGTGTAGGTTACTATCCGGCGCGCGCGTTGTTCTTGAAACTGTTCCAACCTGCTGCCATGCAGGTGTTTCCAGCGCCAGCGAGCGCCGGTGAAGTGATGCATGAAAGTGGGAATATCGGTAAGATTCATACTTCTACTACTTCCGCAAATGCTTCTGGACAATGGCTGGGCACGATTACAACATCGGGACATGCCTGGGCGAACTCATACAGGTGGTCAATGGTGGTACGAGCGGCGCGAGCATCGTCTACAAACAGGTGCGTTATCCTGGCAGGGGGGCGACGCTCGCGAATTGACCGCCGCAACCAGCAGCCGTCCGCCGCGAATAGTATCCGGCCACGCCTGGTTTGCGCGAGCAGGCCCATTTGCCCGCGAGCGTGTCCGGGCAGCCCCATGAGCAACAGCGAGCCATCGCCGAACAGGTCGTGCGTTGGTCCCAATCCAGGCAGAGCAGGCCCGTCAAAAGATGAGACAAGGCACTTGCGTGTATCGAAGTCGTTGGGCAGTAGCGCGGGAATGAACGCCCGCCTTAATGCAGCGATCCCTTGCCTCCAGGCTATATCCTCGTAGGCGGCATTAGACGCAATAATCTCAGCTTCTGGAAAGTCACGCAGGCCGGCGATGTGATCGGCGTGAAAATGAGACAGAATGACGCGCCGGATATCGCCCGGTTGCAGCTTCCAGCGTGCCAGTTGCGCCGCGATACTGAGTTCTGGCCGCAGTCTGAGGGGCGTAGCGTACCTGTAGAGCAGGAAAGGCAGGCGCTGTGTAGCGGTGAGGATACGCGGGGCATAGCCGGTATCCCATAATAACCAGCCTTGTTGTGGATGGTGTAGCAGGGCTACCAGCGAGTGGCAGGCGATTTTCTTGCGCTGTCCCCCCTGCATGACGTGGTGTTCCCAGGCGATACAATAGCCGGTATCCAGTATGTGGCATTGTAGATGTACAGGTGTTGAACTCATACCTGTATCCTCAACGATTCCAATGTGTGTTCAATGCCCTCAGCAACAGAGACTTGTGGCACATATCCAAGGTCACGCTTAGCGGCGCCAATATCATATGTCTGCGTGCGCGCTAGAATCAGGGCCGAGTAGCGTGTGAGCAGTGGCTCTTTGCCGGTCAGCGCGGCGCGCATTTCCATAAGCGAGGCGGCTGCCAACGCGACGGAGAGCGGCACCCTACGCAAGTTAGCAGGCAAATCGAGCCGCCTCAGCACCTCACGAATAACCTCCCAGAGCGAAACGTGTTCGTCGTTGGTGATCGTGTACGTCTTGCCAGCAGCTGCCTGGGCATCCAGCGCCAGCAGCAAGGCATGGACAACGTTTTCCACGTAGGTGAGATCGACGAGGTTGTGGCCGTCCCCAATTTGAGGCAGGCGCTTCTGGCGCGCGGCCTCGATGAGCCGGGGCAAGAGCGTTGAATCACCGGGGCCAAAAATGGCCTTGGGACGCAGTATCACGGTTTCCAGGCCCGATGCATTGACCATGTCTTCACCCAGCTTTTTGGTCAATGAATAGACCGACGAAAAACGACGCGGATATGGCACGTTTTCAGGCGCGTTATGCTGATCGCGGCCATCGAAGACAACACTGGGCGAAGACACATAGATCAGCCGGCAAACTCCGTGCTTACGACAACCATCCAGCACGGCCTGTGTTCCACCAACGTTGATCGCGTAAAAATCGGAGCGTTTGCCCCAGGGCGCTGAGAAGGCTCCGGCGTGATAAACGACCTCGATTCCCGCGCACGCCGCGCTGACGCCCGCTCGATCTCGCAAATCGACGGCTACCGGGCTGGCACCGGCTGCTACTAGAGACGATACGCCGCTAAAGTTGCGTCCCATAAGATGGACATCATGACCATTTGCCAGTAAAGCCCTGGCGAGATGCCGTCCCAGAAAGCCGGTGCCTCCGGTAACGAGAATCTGCATGTACTGCTCCGTCCTGGTATTAGTTAGTAAATCAATGATACAGCTCCCAGGGTAAGCCCGGCGCCGGTGCCAACCAGCAGTATGCGGTCGCCGCGCCTGATGCGCCCATCGTATACTGCTTCCGCAAGCGCGAGGGGAATGGATGCGGAGACGCAATTGCCACGCAGTGTGAGGTTGAGTATAAGCTGGTCGCTGCTGAATCCAAACCGCTTGCTCAATTGCTCAATGGCATGCCGGCTCGCCTGGTGCGGAATGACAGCATCGATCTGCCCGCGCTCCCAATCAGATGCCGCGAAGAAACGCTCCAAAAAGGGTTCCATCAGCAGCGCGGCCTGGCGAAAGATGGCCGGGCCGCGCATATGGAACATGTTCATCTCAGGTATGGTTTCGGGATCGTTGGGGTGATGATGCGTTCCCCCACCGGTAATCTCTGTCAAATCGGCACCGCTGCTATGTGTCTCAAAGCAAGCATGGCAGAATGCGCTTTCCTCCCCCAACTGGCTACGAGTGATGATGGCAGCCGCTGCTCCATCACCGAACAGTACCGCGCTCTCACGCTCCTGTGGATTTAAGGAACGAGAAGCAATTTCGGTGCTGCATATCAATACCGTGCGATAGATGTCCGCGGCAACCAGGTGTGCAGCTGTTTGAAGCGCAAACAGGAAACTGAGGCAGGTGGCATTGATATCAAAACAGGCGCTTGCACCCTCCGGCGCTCCCAGCTCGCGTTGTAACAGTGCCGCCGTGCAAGGGATAGCCTGGTGCGGCGCCGACGATGCTCCAATGATCGCATCGATATCATGTACCTCTAATCCAGCATGCCGTAGCGCCATATGGGCGGCAGCTGCCCCCATACTGACCGCTGTTTCGCACGCGGAAACATAGCGACGCTCCCTTACGCCTGTCGCGCGTTCAATCCAGTCTGCCGGAATGCCGAGTCGCTCCTCAAGTTCGGCATTAGTCACACGCCGTCCCGGTAAATACCAGCCCAGCCCAGCCATTTTTATGGGAAGCATAGTTCTTTCCCTTCGCGGACAGGCCCAAGGCGCTGTCCCTACAGCTAACTTAACAGTACGTTATCTCAGCGGTATTGTACACCCTTTTGAGGAAATATTCATGGGGCAATGTACCTATTTGCATCTCCTGGCTTTCGCTTCCGAAGATTGTAACAGCGCAATAATCGCCTCGGTTAATTGTTGTGGAGCGATGTGATCGAAGAAATTCCGTCGTGTGCAGGGGTAGGCTTCTTTGAACACGCCGGGTGCCAGAGATCGTTGTTCTTTGCGACCCCGACCTACAGTAATCGTTTGTTTGCTATAGCCATGCAGCCCTGGATTGGTGCCACCAAAGATGGCGATAGTATTCTTCATGTTTCGCGGGCATACTTGCTCATTTTCCTCAATGCTCAATTTCCGCGTGGTGACTGCCAGGTGCATCGTCCCGGTATCGCCGGTGATAAAGACATCGGCCTGGTCGATAAGCATGGCGAGGTCAGCTAGCGAGGGCCGCGGTTCAGATGGCATGAGGAAAATACGCTGTTCGAAGCGCGGCGCGAGCATATTGTAGAGAGTGCCGGCGGCAGCAGTGTCCGTATAGCCGGGCAAGATGTAGACGAGCAGGTCTGGCCGCATACGAAGCGCGGCGCTGACGCCTTCGGCCAGCAAGTTTGCCGGTGGTCTTGTGATTATAGACGATGCATCGGGCGCTATCAGCAGTATGCGGCACCGTTCGCCAGAAATACCTGATTGCTCTTTTATGCCTTCGATTGTGGCAACTGCCTTTCGCAGGTGGCGAGGATGTACGTATAGGGGAATAGCTTCATCGATGCCCGGTTCAGGCAGCGTATTGCCAAAATAAGCGTTGATGGCCTGGCGTGTGATTTTGCCAATGGGTATATCCGCGCCGGTTCGCAGCAATAAAAAGGCCTGAAATAGCTCTGGCAGGCTTGCTTTTATAATGTTGGCACGCAAACCGCGGTAAAAGATTGGCGTTGAGTTACCTGGAAATATTCCCTCGTAATTTCTGCTTCGTAGTACCTGTTTTAGGCGGCGCGCTTCAGGTGGAAGCATGATTCCCTTGATCCAGGTTTTTGCGTCCGGTGTTGGGAAAAGAAGGCCTGTAACGAAGAGTATTTCGTTGATACGAGGGTCATATGTAAAAAGGTTGGCCTGCAATTCGTTGCAGACGATATCAATTTTTCCCTGCGCTGCCGGGTCATTTTTAACAATTTGGTCGATGGCGCTTAATCCTATAGCCGCAGCATCTCCGATGCCAAATGGCATCAGAATCAGGAAACGCGCAGGATCCCGCATCTTCTTCTGTCCTTATGCAACCAGTATATTCTTTTCCACGTGTATAGTATAACCAGCACAAGCTTCTGGAACAAAAGGTGAAGTGCTGGGCACCGTTTCGACCGTGTTGAAACATCGACTTTATTGAAACAGAGAGAATGGAGAAATGTCAATGGCAACAATGGTGATAGCGGCTGCTTTGAATCCTGGCGGATTCATCGGCTGGATTATTATTGGTCTGCTCGCTGGCTGGCTGGCAGGCGTGATTATGCCTGGTAAGGGCTTTGGCCTGATTGGCGATCTGATCGTTGGATTAATAGGAGCCCTTATTGGTGGCATATTGATGGACATTCTTGTCCCCGATGCCTCTTTTGGCTTCTGGGGAAGTTTCGTCGTAGCATTGATCGGCGCCTGTATCCTGGTCGCCATCATCCATGCATTTACGGGCAGAAGCACGGCTAGGCGCGTGTAACTGCTCTTCAAGCACGCGGCAAAGAACATAAACGACGAGTAAACGAGAGAGGATGCGATCAGCATATGGCATCAGATCGCATCCTCTCTCGTTTTTTGTATCCAGAATGACAGGTCCCGGTCTGTCATTCTGAGTGAAGTAAGCCGAAGCCCTGAGGAACGAAGGGGAAGAATCCATGCATTGGGCTGCCGGGATTCTTCGTGGAGTTTCCCTTCGAGCGAAGCGAAAGGCTCAGCATGACACGCAGGACGAAATAGTCATTATCCCAGGTCCTTCAATGGAGCTCCCATTTCCCGAATACCGCGCGAGCGGGGGTCAAGGTGGTCGCGCAGGGCATCGCCCAGTATGTTGAGGCTCAGGACGACGAGAACGATGGCGAGAGTCGGACCAAGCAGCATCCAGGGGTCGCTAGTGAGATACACCTGCGCCTCGCTGATCATCGAACCCCATTCGGGCGTCGGTGGCTGCACGCCCAGCCCCAGAAAGCTCAGCGTCGATTCTTCGAGAATGGCAAACGAGATGGAAATGGTGGCCTGTACAAGCAACGGGGCGAAAATGTTGGGCAGGATATGGCGGAACATGATCTTGCGGGCTCGTGTGCCGCAGGCGATGGCCGCCGTCACATAGCCTTCAGTCGCTACCTGCAATGTCTGGCCGCGTGCGAGACGCGCATAAATAGGGATGCGCACGATGGCCAGCGCAATCAAGACGTTGATGATGTTCGGCCCTAAGGCTGCGACAATTGCGAGCGCAAGGATCAGCGAAGGGAACGAAAGGAGCGCGTCGGTGATCATAATGGTGACCTGGTCAATCCATCCCTTGAAATATGCGCCCAGGATACCGAGCAACGTGCCAAGCAGCCCTCCAACCAGAATTGAAGCAACACCGACTGTAAGTGAGATGCGCGTCCCATAAATCACGCGACTCAGCTGGTCGCGGCCCAGATCATCAGTTCCCAGCAGATGTGCCAGCGTTGGCCCCTGTTCCGCGATGGCCGGGTGGTACAGTAAAGGCGGATAAGGGCTGATGAAAGGCGCGAAAATGGCGGCGATCACAAATACGAGCAGGATAACGCCAAACCACAGGCGTGGGTCATGCGCGAATGTATGGAGAGCATGCCCAATCCACCGTAAAGCTTTTGTGGTTGGTTGGATGTTTACTACCTCTGGTTGTGAAGTTTCTACTGGCGCTGCCACACAATGCTCCTCACTGCTGAAGATCTACTTTTCGTAGCGTATGCGTGGATCAAGGAACGCATAGCATATATCAATCAGTAAATTAGCGACCATATAGGAGAATGCCGAGAGTAAGACGACGCCCTGAACGACCGGGTAGTCTTTTGACAGGATGCTCATAATCGTCAACTGGCCAATACCGGGCCAGAGGAAGATCGTTTCCACGATAAATGCCCCGGCCAGAATTGAGCCTATCTGCAGCCCAATAAGGGTAAGAACCGGCAGAAAAGCATTTCTGAGGGCGTGGACGTAAGCCACGCGGCGCTCAGGCAGCCCTTTAGCGCGCGCGGTTCGTATGTAGTCCTGCCCCAGCGCTTCGAGCATATTGGCTCGTATCTGCCGCATATTGACGGCTACCACTCCTGTTCCGAGCGTTACCATAGGTAGGATGAGATCGCGAATATTACCCGCCGGATCATCACCGAATGCTGTATATCCGCCTGGAGGGAACAGGCGGATATCGACGGCAAAGAAGAGAATAAGCACCAGCCCCAGGACGAACACCGGAATAGCCGTGCTAAACAGGCTGAACACGTTGACCAGCCAGTCTCCTATCGAATTCGGGTGCGTGGAGGCATAGATACCAAGCGGGATGGCGAGAATCAGAGAATAAAGCAACGAGCAAATCCCCAGTTCTACCGTAACGGGCAGTCTCTGTTCAATTGCCTGCACTACCGGCTGTTGAAGCTGGATAGACTGCCCCAGGTTGCCTTGCAACGCCTGCCATAACCAGAGAACGAATTGTACTGGTATTGGCTTATCCAGCCCCAGCTGGTGGTCTAAGGCCGCTACAGATTGCGGCGTCGCATATTCTCCCAGGAGAACACGCGCGGGATCACCCGGAACGAGGTGAATCATCATGAATGTCAGGAAGCTCACAAGCAATGCGACGGGGAACATGAAAAGAATCCGCCGCAGGATATAACGCATCACAGTAGCACTCCTCTAGACCTATCACATAGACCTATCATGCCATCAGGAAAGCACTCCACCCTGTCATACTGAGCGGCACTCCACCCTGTCATGCTGGGCGGCACTCCACCCTGTCATACTGAGCGAAGCGAAGAATCTGCCCATACCATCAGCAAAGCCCTCAGCATGACAGGCGAGTGGCCCTTCACCTATGAACCGACGTACACGCTGGCAAAGTTCATCAATCCTGTAGGCAGGAGCGTGAAATTTTTGATATTCGTCCCGGTTGCCTGCTCGTTTACCCCATAGTTGATGAACACATAGGGGGCATCCTGCAAGATTAACTGTTCTGCCTGCTGGTAGTCAGAAGTGCGCGTGGCTTGATCACTGGTCGCGCGTGCGGCCTCAAGGAGCGAGTCCACCTGCGGGTTCGAATACTGCATGTCGTTAAAGCCACCGCCAGTATGGAACCAGGAGTACATGTTTCCATCCGGGTCTGGGCGCCCGCTCCATCCTATCAGGGCCGCCTGGAAGTTAAAGGCAGATGTGTCATTGAGCAGGGTTGTGAACGTTTCCTGCTTGATGTTCACGGTAATACCGGCCGGCTGCAGTTCCGACTGAATGAACTGTGCCTCCTGAGCATTCAGCGGGGAGCCGCTGGTAATCAAGAGCGTGAAACTCACGCCGCTCGCCTTGCCCGCTTGCGCAAGTTCAGATTTGGCGTTGTTGATGTTGTAGCTATAAGGCGCGAAGCTGCTGTTGTATGCCCAGCTAGCCGGAGAGAGCGGTCCCTGGGCAACAACTCCAATCCCTTTCAAGACAGTATTGACAATCTCGTTGCGGTTCACTCCCCACTCGATAGCCCGGCGAACGTGGACGTTGTTGAATGGGGCAACCTTTGTGTTGAGCATGAACCCAAAGAAGCTTAATCCGGGCTCCTGTTTGTAAACAAGGCTGGGATTGGACTTCGCGGAAGCTACCTCGGTTGGACCGAGATCATCGGCGACGTTGATGGTGCCGGTTTCAAGGTTGGAGTACATCACACTCTCATTGGTGATGGGAACGTAGCGAATTGATTGCAGGTACGGTAAGGCGTTCCCCTGGGCATCTTTCATCCAATAATGCGGGTTCTTTACGATAGTGAGGTGATCGCCTTTCACCCATTCCTTAAACGTGAACGGGCCAGAGCCGGCATTGACCGGGCCATTTGCCAGACTGCTGCCTAGCTTTTGCACGGCAGTTGGCGAAAGCATCATACCGGCGCGATCGGTCAGCGCTGCCAGCAGGGGCGCAAAAGGCTTTTTCAGCGTGAACTGCACGTGCGAGGCATCCACAGCCGTCACCGATTGCACGCTGGATATCTCGCTATAGCGTGGCGAAGTCGGCGTCTTCAAAATGCGGTTGATGTTGAAGACAACCGCGTCGGCGTTGAACGGCGTGCCATCCTGGAACTTCACATCGGTGCGCAAGGTGAATACAAGTTGTGTCGGAGACGTATACGACCATGATGTAGCGAGGTCTGGTACGATGGAATTGTTGGCATCGAGCCTGACCAGCGTGTCGTAAATGTTCAGCATCACCTGTCGGTCGTACAACGAGGTCGATAGTAATGGATCGAGTGTAGTTACGTCAGCATCAAGTCCAACCTTGATGTTTCCACCGAACTTCGACGATGAATTGGTAGCCTGCGTACCACTGCTACCACACGCTGCCAGAATTGTTACAAGACAGAACATTGCTACGAGTTGGAAAAATAACTTCTGAGAGCGGACGCATTGCACGGGGGGATGATACTTCATGAACCGGACCTCCTTGTTCTAGGATGATACCAGATGATGTGGATTCAACTGTTCAATTAGCTGAACAATGCGTACTACTATATGAACAGTATAATTTGGGGAAAAGCATATGTCAATGTTCACTTGCTTCTTTTGCGCGGTTGGGGATGTTTTACCCTGTTGTAGATGATGTGAGAGCCGGACAAACGTTTCCTCGTCTGCCGGCCCTGCTCTCTATCCTTGCCTGTTTTACTTGTCTGGCCGATGTTTGCTTTACCAGGCGGCGGCCAAACTTTCGGCGCGCGGGTCGGCTCCTCCCTGCATCATGCCTGTCTGTGCATCGAATGTAATACCCTGCGCATAGCCCATACCTGTTTCCCATGCGCCCAGTTCTTCCACCTGGTGGCCGCGCTGGCGTAAAACTGCCAGCGTTGCTGGCGGAAAGCGGTCTTCCACGCGCAGTAGCTCTATACCGTTTGCCGCACCGTGGATCCAGCGCGGCATCTCGATAGCTTCCTGGATGTTCAGCCCAAAACGCGCTATCGCGGTATAGACCTGCAAATGAATCTGGGGCTGTCCATCACCGCCCATCGTACCAAAGACCATCGCGGGTCTGCCATCGCGCAGCGCCATCGATGGGATCAGCGTGTGCAGCGTTCGTTTGCCTGGCGCAAGCGCGTTCGCGGCAGCTGGGTCGAGCGAAAAATATGCTCCTCGATTCTGGAGAACGATGCCCGTATCATCCACAACGACGCCGCTTCCGAAGCCCATATAATTACTCTGAATGAGCGAAACGACGTTACCCTCTCTATCAGCCGCGCAGAGATATATCGTATCGCCACCAAAACTGCCGGGTGCAACGGACGGTTGCGCTCTAACTGGGTCGATGAGCGCCGCTCTTTGGCTCAGATAGTCCGGCTCAATGAGTGCTGCCGGATTGAATCGCATATAGGCAGGGTCAGTAAGATAAGCATCACGGTCCGCGAAAGCCAGCTTTTTCGCCTCGACCGCCATGTGGATGGTATCCGGCGATAACGGGCCATCGCCGAGGGACAGGCGATCCAGGATTCCAAGCATTTGAAGGGCCGTCACGCCCTGGGTATTGGGTGGCAGTTCATAGATGCTCAGGTCCGCAAATGGAACGCTGAGGGGTGTGACCCATTCGCTCTGGTGCGCGGCCAGGTCTTCGCGGGTAATCAAGCCGCCCTCGCGCGCAAAAAACGCGGCGACCTGTTCCGCGATCTCTCCCCGGTAAAACGCTGAGGATCCCTCTCTGGCGATGGTTCGTAGCGTTTGTGCCAGTGTAGGAAAGCGGATTATTGTTCCGGCTGCAGGAACAGAGCCACCGGGCAAGAAGTGGGCGTGCCAGGAGCGATGAATACCTTCTCTTCTACTCATACGTGTCAGGGCATCATGCAGGTCCGGTCCCACGGCCACGCCCTCTTCGGCGTAGGAAATAGCCGGGGCAAGCGCCTGCGCCAGCCCCAAACGGCCAAAATGTTGCTCTGCCTCATCCCATCCGGCGGCGCATCCAGGAACAGTGACTGTGTGGATACCCAGCACGGGCATAGATGTATAGCCCAGGGCGCGGTAGCGTTCGATAGTTGCTGCCCGCGCTGAGCGCCCGCTGCCGTTCAATCCAGAGAGTTTTCCGCTGGCAGCGTCGTAGATAAGCATGAAGACATCGCCGCCGAGTCCGCAGACAAAAGGATACACAACCTGGAGAACGGCGCTTGCTGCTACTGCCGCATCAACGGCGTTGCCCCCACCTTTCAGAAGTTCCAACCCTGCTTCTGCTGCCAGATAATGCGGCGCAACAACCATACCCTTTCGAGCGAAGGTGATGGGACGATGCAAGGAAAGTGAGGACATGTTCTCTGTTCCTTTCTGCCTTTTCCGGTTCCCTATACTTTTCTCCTGTGTTTTATAGCGCTTATGTAGGTTATAGTACGCGTTTTCAGGGAATGCAAATTCTGTATCAGGCTTTTGGGATGTGAGCGCGGTCCTTCTTTCCTGTTCCCACCAGGGCTGCGTCGTTTGCTGCCGTGACTCGCTTCCTCCATATCCAGTAGGAGCCGTCGCCATAAGCGCTGTGCATGGGGATTCTCGCAACGAGCTGGTAGTCCTGGCTGGCATTCAGGCTTTGTGTGATATGTCTGGCCAGGGCCGCGTGATACCCATAACTCAGTTCAATCATCTCGAAGTATCCGGCTTGAATTGCGGCCGTATAGGCCGCTTCTCCTGAAAGCTCCCGTTTGTCCGCAGCGATGTACACGAAATAGTCCAGGCTACTCCACTGCCAGATATCGGTCTGCTTCTGTAAGCTATAGCGCAACACATCATAATCTTCCGCCAGGTAGTGATCCTTTCCTTTGTGTACTTGCGGTTGCAAGAATGTGGTCAGCTGTGTACTCGAAGGCCAGCCCTCGTAGAGCAGAGATGCTTGCTGGATACCCGAAAGGAAGATCAGCAGGCATAGTGCCAGCACAGCCAGCCAGGAAAGACCACCCATGTATCTGTGTAGCACGTTGACGAAGAAGGCAGTGATATAGCCGACCAGCGGGGCCAGAAAGATCATACAGAACGCCAGGTGCTTGTCCAGTGAGACCATTTCTCCCCTGGTCGTGTGATAGAGCGGGACGAGCAATGCTGAGCCAAAGAATAGCAGGCCGGTCAGCACGCGCTTCCTGCCACACAGCGGCAGGGCCAGCAAACCGAGCGCGAAAAAGATCCCGGTCGTGGTTGCGATATGTCCTATGACCACCAGCGCTGGGGCAGCAGTGAGGCTGACGCGATTGATGGTTGTCACGTTCATTCCGGTGAGCGCCTGCTGATCCATCACCAGGAAAGCGAGAAGGCCTGTTATGATCAATGACGTGAGCGCCAGGTGTAAGCGGTCGAGCATCTCCCGCCATCCCTGCTGTTGCCAGCTCCACCAGGCAAGCAGGGCCAGTATCGTTGGGATGAATAACAATCCGGCGTACTTGGCGGCAACCATGAGCATCAGCAAAGGACCGAATACCAGCAGGCGGCGGTCCGATGCCGCCTGGCTGGCCCAGAGGCAGAAGGTTAGCGCCAGTGCCAGCAAACAGCAACACAGGGCATCGTAGGTAGCCAGGCGTCCCACAAACAGGACCGACCCGCCGCAGGCGAAAATGAAAGCCGCGAGCAGCGCGCTTGTACGATCAAACAGCCGGAGCGTCAGGCCATAGACGCAGGTGGTGGCGATCAGCATACAAAGCAGGCTGAACAGACGTGCCATCTCCAGTCCTCCCAGCAAATCGAGCAAGCCCGCTATGGGCGGGTAAAAGAAAGGATAGCCGGAAAAATACAGGCCATACGGCTCCAGATACGTTGCCTGGCCCTGCCATCGGAGCAGAATCTGGTGTCCGGCTAACAGGTAGAGGGCTTCATCCTGGAAAGGCGTATTGTTGAGTAGGAGCAGAGAAGTGCTGGCTTGCACGAGCAGGATAAAGGGCAGCAGGAACCACGAGAGCCAACCGTTGAAACTGGCCCCTTGCTCCGAACGTTTCTTTATGCGTACTGAAGAACTCACCTGCATGCGTACTGGCTCCCGAATTGAGTGCCCATCACAGCTGAGCGTGCCGTAATGCCAGGCCAAAGAACAAAGCAGCAGTTGCATTGACGAATGCCTGCTATCAGATAACATGCTCCCGTCGAGCCGAGAGGGCATACTCCTGTAAAGGAGACGTTTGAGACCGGGGCGCCGTAGCGGTGTTATCACTCGCGTCAGATGCCGGATTGGACGGTAGAGCCAGGCTTTCCCGCCAACTATGAATCGTTCGGGCAGACGCGCACGCGCATCCCGGTATACAGGCCCAGAACGTGACCATCTTTACTGACAAAGTAGTAGCCCTCGAATGTATGAGGTTCAGTACGCGTTTGATCCAGCGTAACAAGGGTATACTCGAGACCGGGAATGACTCCCAAGCCCTACTCCTACCATCAATGCCAGCTCAATTACCCAGCCAGTTTGTGATCGTCTCTCGGTATGACGCATAGCTGTGCTACCTCAAGACGCAACCTGGTGCCAAATACCTGGCGTCACCACGGGTCGCGAAATCGATGATACGCTAGCCGCGGCACTGGCAGGTTATCCAGATCATCTCATACTGCTGCGCCCGGACCATTATGTCGCAGCCTGCATTCCGGTATCGGATATCGCTCGCGGAAGCGAGATCGTCAGCGCCCTTCATGCAGAGTACCTGGAGATCAACCGAAGGAAGGAATTTGTAAGATGAGGGAAAAGAGGTTGACTTGATACCGATAGCTTTTGTAGGATGTCAATATCATTCATAGCGATGACCTGCCGAGCTCCTGTGTAATGCGCTATTCACAGGACGAGTACCAGGCGTTTTCACGTATACGGACTGCTTCTCTGGCTGGTAGCTGGAGAGAAAGGAGAGAAAAGATGGGCATTGATATGAGTCATGCGCAGACCGTCGAGGTCGGCTATGACGAGTTTTGCGGGGCGCTGGCGGCGCGCGATCTCAAGCCGTTGTGGAAAATTGCCAGGCAGTTGATGCCGGAGGTGCCACTACCGACCACCCAGGCCTGGCTCTGGAAGTGGGACGACGTGCTGCCGCTTGCCAAACGCGCCGGAGAACTGATTACGCTGGAACGCGGCGGGGACAGGAGGGTGCTGGCCCTCGCCAATCCAGGGTTGAATGGCCTGCCTTTCACCAGCACGACGTTGTGGGGCGCGCTACAATACCTCGGCCCGCACGAATCGGCCCCCGCGCACCGGCATACGCCCAGCGCTATCCGCTTCGTCCTCACCGGCTCGGGCGTCTACACGACAGTCAACGGCGATGCCTGTGACATGGAGCCGGGCGACTTGATCCTGACGCCTATCTGGAACTGGCACGACCACAACAACCGCAGCGACGAGCCGATGGTGTGGTTCGATGGCCTGGACTTGCCCCTTTTGACCACACTGGAGTCGATCTTCTTCGAAAACCACCCCAACCAGCTGCAGCCGGTAGAGGGTCACAATCTCTCCGAACAAGGCTTCTCCGGGGTCGGGCTGCGCGAGTTGGGCGCCAGCTCTCCCGTTGCCCACTCGCCACTGCTGCGCTACCGCTGGGCCGAGACTGAGCGCACCCTGGAGGCGTTGCACCGGGCGCGCGGCGGCCCCATGGCCAGCCTGGAGTTTGTCAACCCGCTCACGGGTACGCCGGCCGTCGCCACCTTCGCTTGCGAGATGCATCGTCTCTACCCTGGCGAGCGCACTGCTACGAAACGCAAGACAGGCAGTTCCATCTACGTGGTTTTTCAGGGCAGCGGCCGCTCGGTCATCAATGGTGTGCGCTTCGACTGGGGCCCCGGCGATATTTTCGTCACCCCCTCCTGGGCCAGCGTTGATCACCAGGCCGAGGAGCAGGCCGACCTGTTCGCCGTCAGCGACCGGCCCGTCTTACAGGCGCTCTATCTCTACCGTGAAGAGAAACTGCCGGAGCACCAGGAGATCAGCGGAACATTTGTGCCGCTCAAGGGTGCAATAAGTACTGCCGACGCGACCCAAAATGGGCAGAGCACGTCCTGGTAGGCCTCCTTGTTTTTGTGCAAAAGTTCTCGTGGTTGTCAACCGTTTTTCTGTTCTACCACAGCTACTGTAGGGACAGGGGCAAGCCCCTGTCCTGCTTGGGGCGTGAGGCAGGCAGCAGGCCCTGTGCGTGTTGGGCGGGGGCAGGGACGAGCCGCTGTCCCTACAGGACACGATGATGGTGATTCCCCGATTCGATGGGAAAAATTCATCAGAACCTGGTGATCCTGAGCAAACTGAAAGGGCTCAAGTATTACCTGCCGAGAGGCGTTTGGGCGTGCTTGTTTTCTTGCCACGGAGAACCTCCTTACCATCCTCACTCCAAGATTCACTCGCCTTTTCTCACGTGCCGCAGCCGATAGATCGGGAAGCTGGCCAGCAGAAGCAGTACGCTGATGATAGTAAGGATGGTGGCAATGATATGCAGGCCGTCGCTGGTGATCGTTGTCCCAAGCAGGCTGGTGGCGAGAATGGCTCCCACGTAGCGGAAGGTTTGGAACTGACCACTCGCAGCACCCATCTGCCTGGCCGGGGCGTGTTCGTAGAGAGCAGCCTGTAGGCCGAGGTTATTGAAGCCGTTGGGAATGCCGAGGATGGCCCCGATAGCGAGGATCACGATCACCGGGGTGGCAGCGTTGAAGACCAGCAGCAAAAGGGAGCCCACAATGAGCGTGAAGGAACCGATGATGAGGGCCGGTCTGGGGCCAGATTTGCTGATGAGCCGCGCTGCGATGGGTGTGGCCAGTACACCCATACCGGAGATAGGCAGCAGCAGGAGTCCTGCCATGCCGCTATCGAAGCCGCGCACCTGTTCTAACCAGAGTGGCATGCTGAAGAAGACGGCGTAGAAGACGATATTGACACCCGCAAATTGAGCATAGACACCTATCAACGGGCGGTTGGCAGCCAGCATTCTCACATTAAGAAATGGCTCAGCCACACCGCGCTCGCGTAGAACCAGTAGGACAGCGGCAAGCGGGGCGACCGGTAACAAGAGCCACAGCGGGCCGCTGGCCAGTGATAGCAGGAATGCGAGGAGACTAGCCAGCATCCCGCTGAACAAGACGATCCCAGGAACGTCGGCCATTCTCACCGCCGCTTGTGCGACCGAGAGGCGCGACGGCGAGTCTTCCAGTGTGGCCAGACCAGGGGTGCTGTCTGCTGGCAACCAACGCAAGGCCAGAATGAGACCCACGATGGTCAGTGGAACGTTGACGAGAAAGATCGCAGGCCAGCCCAAAAGCCTCGCCAGAAACCCACCAAGCACCGGCCCGAGAGCAACGCTCACCGACGAGGTGATGGAGATTGCGCCGAGCGTTCCTGCAGGAGCCTTGCCTTGTGGATCGCCAGCGCGAATGATGGCAAGTCCCGCCGGGTATGCTGCCGAGGTACCGAGTGCCTGCACCATACGAATGGCGATCAACCAGCCGAATGCCGGTACGAATGGCGCGAACGCACTTGCTATCCCGACCATGAGTAAGCCGGTGCAGAAAACACGCCGGGGACCGAACAGGTCAGAGAATCGACCCATCAAGGGCTGTGCGATAGCAGCCGCTAGTGCGAAGCCGGAGAGGAGCAATGACGCGGTGGTCACGCTGATCCTGAAGTTCGTCTGGATCAGAATGAGCGCAACGGTGATCATCGACGAGTTGAGCGGGTTCAGCAGCGTCCCCGCCAGCACCGCACTGACAAGGCGTTTACCAGGTCGCTGAGTCAGGGGCGTGCCCCTGGTTGCGTCAGTTTCAACAGCAAGTTCTATCTCTTTTTTGTGCATCATAAATGTCAGAAAACCTCCGCTTTCTCTTCTGTGAGGATATTCACCCGGCAGAAACCTGGCTGACCACAAGCTTCAACACCATATTGGTTTGTGCATGACCGTGTGGTTTGATTGTAGACCGGTCATCTTATGTGTTACAATACATATGTATTCATATATCCATGACTCTGCAGCCATAAGAGAGGATACAAAGGCGATGGATCTGCTCCAGCTTCGCTATTTTCAGACCGTTGCCCGGCTTGAGCATATGACGCAGGCAGCGCAAGAACTCTACATTTCCCAGTCCTCTCTGAGTAAGACCATTATTCATCTTGAACACGAGCTGGGTGTCTCGCTGTTCGATCGACAGGGACGCAAGATCCAGCTCAACCAGTATGGCAAAGCGTTTTTACGGCGTGTCGAGCAGGTTTTTGCGGCGTTGGATGATGGACAGCGCGAGTTGGCTGATCTGGCAGAAGGGAAGCAGGGGCAAGTGTCGCTCGCGTCGATGAGTATCTATCTCCTCCCTGGTCTTCTCCAGTCCTTCCGTGAGCGCCATCCAGGCGTCAACATCCGCATTTTTGGCTCTCCTCGTCAGGAAATGCTCGCTCAGCTTGAACGCGGAGAAATTGATCTTTGCTTCTCTGCCCCGCCGCTCGAACGGCCAGAGATCGAGTATACATCATTGATGATGGAGGAAATTCTGCTTGCGGTCCCGCCGGGGCATTGCCTGGCGGAACGCAAGACAGTCCGTTTGAACGAAGTTGCGCAAGAGCCCTTTTTAGCACTCAAACAGGGATATAGTCTGCGCAAACTTATCGACACGTGTTGTCAACAGGCAGGTTTTACTCCACATGTCGTGTTTGAGGGGGATGAGCCTATGGCGCTGTTGCACCTTGTCAAAGCTGGACTGGGTATTGCTTGTATTCCCGCGCTTGTCTGGAAGAGCGTCCCTGAGATAGCGGTTGCACGCGTCCATATCGAAGAGCCACTCTGCCAGCGTGAGTTGGCTTTGCTCTGGTCAAAGGAGCGCTACCTCTCTGTTGCCGCGCGTGAATTGCGTGATTTTATCATCACGTACTTTGCACACTTTGACCAAACCACGCCATTATCCGGAAGCTTCTGATTGAGAAGGCACAGGTTATTTTCTCCTTTTATCTTGCAAGGCTTATTTTGCTGTCCAGCCGCCATCAATAACGAGGGCCGAGCCGGTGACGAAGGCTGCCTCGTCTGAAGCCAGGTATAGAGCGGCATGGGCAACTTCATTCGGAAGTCCCATGCGTCCGACGGGCTGGCGGGCGTGCAACTGCTGGCGCACCTCGTCCTCATGTCCGGCGAAGTTGCGGGCGAGGTAGCCCTCGACGAAAGGTGTCTGCACCGTGCCGGGGCAAATGGCGTTGCAGCGAATGCCTTGTGTGACGAAGTCGATGGCGATCGAGCGTGTGAGGGCCAGCACCGCACCTTTACTGGCGCAATAGGGCAAACGCCGCTCGATCCCGATCATCGCCGCGACCGAGGCCATGTTGATAATGACGCCGCCCCCTGGCGATTGCGCCAGCATTTGTCGTACCCCTTCACGTGCGCACAGGAAAACACCACCCGCGTTCACTCGCATCACGCGCTCCCAATCCTCAAAGCTGGTTTCCAGCAGAGAGCCAACGTGGCTGATACCTGCATTATTAACCAGGATATCGAGCCTTCCTTCGCGCGCGGCGATCTGCTCTATGGCAGCCTTCACCTGAGACTCTTCGGCAACGTCCAACTGTTGTACCCGCGCGCTTCCTCCCGCTTCTTGAATCTCACCGGCAACTCGCTGCGCTGCATCTTCTCGAAGGTCTGCCAGCACAATATGCGCACCCTGCTGCGCAAAAAGTCGCGCGATAGATTCTCCGATGCCTGAGCCGGCTCCAGTCACGAAGGCGATTTTCTTTTCCAGGCGAAACATGGTCGTTCCCTTTCTTTATTGGCCGTCTCTACACCACTCGATTTCGCTCTGCCCTCTCTCAAGACACATTGGCTCTATGAACTGGCACCTGGACTCTGCTGAACGAGAAATCGCCGCCAGTATGTAACGCTCGCGCGTAATTCGTCCAGTACCAGTGTATCTGGAGCCTCGAAAGGATGGATAGGTTCGAGAAAGAGATAGAGATCTTCGTGCCTCTGCCAATGCGCAATGGCCTGTAGAATATCCCCGGCTTCTATTACACCCTGTTTGTTGTATGCTTCGGTAAATGGCCAGTGGTGGTCGTTCAGGAGGTCACTTTGCTGCAAGTGAATGATTGGTATCTGCCTCCAGGAAGCGGCGAACCAGTTTTGGTAGGTAGCACTGAGGGTATTCGTGCGTAAGACATGCCCCACGTCAAAGCAGAGGACAAGCGGAACTGCTGTGTCCAATTGATCGAGCCACTGCGCCTCGTCAAGTGTGTGTCCCCATTCGCGCTCCGCCGCCATATTTTCGAACAGCAGAAAACGCAAACCGTGTTGTGACGCGTAGTCGGACAAGGTAGAGAGATGCTCTTGCAATTCGGTCAGCAGTGCCGATTTACGTTCGGTATGCGAGAAATCTCGCACGCTAAACGCGCCAATGTGTCCACCTGTCCCCCAGGCGCCCAGGCGAGCGGTCACCTCAATCGCTCGCTTATACCAGCGCAGTGCGGCCAGGCGCAAACGCGCATCGGGATGCAGCAACTGGCTCCAGGAGTAGGCGGCCAGGCCGGTAAAGGTGCTGTGAATCTGGAGACCCCGCGCGGAAGCAACCTCTCTGGTCTCGTCTGCGTAGGCCTGGACTGCCTCCTCATCGAACAATGGATCGATCAGGTCAAAGCTGAATTGACAACAATCCAGTCCAAGTTCATCGTGTACTATACGCACCCACTGCTCCGGCTCTGGCCAGCGTTTGACGGCGAAGCAGGTATTGATGCCGAGGTGTATGCGAGACATAGGGCCTCCCTCCATGTTTAGCGCCTCAAAGGTGTTAACCGCTCACCATCTGGTAGCCGCGCAGCTTTCCTTTATGCAAGGTGGCGAGTACTCCATGCAGAACGCCCTCGCTAAAATCGCTGCCGGGATTTATACAGACGGTGCGCCCAATCTTGCAAGAGGCATGAGCCTCGTGAATGTGACCATGCAGGCCAAGCAGGGGTTGATAACGCTCGATGGCTGCGCGCACGGCTGTCGAGCCAACGGGTTTAAAGCGTGTCTGGCCCAGGTTGCTCTGCACCTTTAAATCGGCGTTGAGCTCCGGCGCGTCATCCAGCCCGCTTCCATAAGGAGGAACATGCAGGTTCATAACGAGCGCGTCAGGCCTCTTGACCCGGGACATCAGGGCATCAATGCGGCGACCAAGTTCATCTTCACTGCATTCGCGTGGCGTGTTCCAGGGGGTAGGATTCGACCAGCCGAGGCTGATCATTTCGCTCGTATCATCCAACATAACGGGGCCATCCTCGGGATTGCGCACGATGCGACCGGCGGCGAGCGCCTCCAGGACAGCAGGTGGATCATCGTTGCCACCCATGATATAGCAGCGCACGCCTGTACCCTCCAGGCGTTCATCCGCCAGCGCCACCCATTCCTCGAGGCGCGCTTTCATCAGGTGTTCAAAGAGGCTTTCGATCTCGCCCGAAGCAGCAAGCGCTTCTTGTTCGCTTTTGCGACAGCGATAAGGATACAGCCCCTTATCGGCAGCTGCCTTCTCGAAGGCCTGCACTTCGCTTTCTGATGACAGTTCAAGGCGCTGGCCGCGGACTTGTGTGACGTACACCCCCGGTCGTACCTCTTCAAGGAAGACCAGGCCTTTCCCCAGTATGTCGCCGCCCATGACGAGCACCTGCGCCTTATAAAACTTTGCCGCGTTTAAAAACTTGCGGAAGCACCGGTTGGAGCCATGCACATCGCTGGCGTAGTAGATTGTTGTCGCCATTACTTCACCATTTCTGATTCAGGTTCAGTCGTTCGCTGGCGCGCCAATGTGATTTGCGCGCCGCAGGCCCGGAGTTGATCGAGCATCTCCGCGGGAGCCGCTTCGTCGGTCACCAGATTCGTCACCATCGCTATGGGGGCGACAACAGCGGGAGCGCGAAGACCGAGCTTCCCATGATCGGCCAGCACAATAACGCGGCTCGCGCGCTCCATCATCAGCCGGTGAAGCGAGGCCACTTCATGATCTAACTCCGTCACCCCGACGTTGGGATCGACTCCTGCCGCGCCCAGGATGCAAACATCCGCGTAAAAACGGTGGAGCGTGGATTCCGCGATAGGGCCGGTCATGGTGAGTTCATCATTGTGCAGCTTGCCACCGAGTACGATGACCTGAATGTTGCGCGAGCAGAGCAGGCTGGCGTGCGAAAGGGAGGCTGTAATTACCTGCAGATGCGGATGGGGAGGAAGAAACTGCGCGAATTGGGAAGTGGTTGTTCCCTCACCCAGAAACAATGTCTGCCCAGGCTCAATCATCCGCGCTGCACACGCGCCGATCAATCGCTTCTGCGCGGCGTTCTGTAATGCCCGGCTGTTAAAGCCCAGTTCCACACTTTTGGTAATGTGGACGGTCGCGCCGCCGTATGTCTGGCGTAAAAAACCATCCTGTTCCAGCCGCTTAATATCGCGCCGGATGGTCATCACGGACACTCCCAGCTCATCGGCCAGCGCCTGGGTCTCAATCGATTGTAGCTCGGCCACCCGCTCCAGAATAAGCCTTCTCCGCTCACTCGCCAGCATAAGATGCGCTTCTCCGTCCTCTAACAAGATAGAACAAACAATTACATATATTCATTGACAGATCATGTTCTTTGCTGTATACTTTAGCTAATAAATTCTTGTATGTCAAGTATTTCCTTTCCTTGTAGTGCCTGGTGCATTTACGCTTGACATGTTCGGGTTTGGTTACTATACTCTCCCCACGTGGAAGCGGCAGGAACCGGACCTTTTCCCGGCTTCCTGATGGGGATTGAAACAAGGAGTCGACATGCAATCAGAATCTGCATCTTCCACGTCCTCATCCCTCTATGTGCGGCAATCATCGGGTCTTGTTCGTGAAGCATCGGTGATAGACGCTATTATTTTCAACGCGGTCTTCTCTGCGCCTGTGGGGGCGACCCTGGCTTTCGGTATTTTCTACGCGCTGGGATCGTTCCCTGGAGCCGACCTGGTGCTGGCGTTGCTGATCGCTTTCCTGGTCAATATTCCTGTCTGCATCATGATGTCGATGATGGCATCGGCTATGCCTCGCACCGGCGGCGACTACGTGTGGATCAGCCGTATCTTGCATCCGGCAGTTGCCGTGTTCAGCAATTTTTCTGCGGCGGTCTCCGCCTTGATTGGCGCGGCCTTCTGGGCGCGCTCTTTCGCGGTGCTGGCGGTCGGCCCGGCCTTGGCAGTGCTGGGCGCGGTCACGCAAAACAATAGCCTGATTAACGCGGGCAATGCTGTGAGCGGTAGCGATACCGTCGGCCAGTGGTGGACATTCGGGCTTGGTCTGCTGTTAATTATTATTCTCGCGGTGGCTATGTCAGCCGGAACGAAAGCATCGTTCCGCGTACAGAATGTGTGCTGGACGATTGCTAGCCTGGGCACCTTCCTGGCGTTTATCGCCCTGCTGATAAGCTCAAATGCGAGCTTCATCGCCAACTTCAATGCCTTTGCGCGGCCATTTACGCACAGTGCGAATTCCTTTCAAGCCATCGAGACCGCTGCCTCTAAGATTGGCTTTGTTTTCACTGGCGGGCATCAATTCTCCTCGACCCTGCCGGTCATTGCCATTATTATGACCTTCATGATGTGGAACTGGTGGTCGGTCTATATCGCCGGAGAACTCAAATCTGCCGGGAAGCTGCGCCGCCAGGTTTCTATCATGATTGGTGCGCTGGTGTGGGACTCGCTTTTTATGATTATTGGCGTATTGCTTCTCTACCGTAGCGCGACCGAGCAATTTATCGCCAGCATCAATGCCCTGGCAGGCACTACTACCTATCCGCTGCCGGTGCTGCCTTACTACAACTTGATGGCGAGTATCGCGGCCAACAATAGCGTCTTCGCGCTACTGATCGCGGTGAGCTTTGTCTTCTGGAACCTGCCGGCCATGTTTCCCAATACGTTTATGCCCGTGCGCACGATTTTCGCCTGGTCTTTCGACCGCATTCTGCCCGGCAAGCTTTCGGAGGTGAGCGAGCGCACGCACGCGCCGGTTCCGGCCATCATTACTGCTTCGCTGATTGTCACAGCCATCTTGATCTGGTCGGTACTCTCAAGTTCGTTCGCCACGCTGCTCTCTATGGGTGTGCTGGCCGGAGTGGTGACCATTCTTTGTGTGAGCGTGGCGGCGATTGTGTTTCCTCTACGCCGTCCCGACCTGTTTAAAAACTCGCCGGCGAATGTGAGGATTGCGGGTATTCCGCTGCTGCCCGTAGTTGCGGTACTATCTATAGCGGTGATGATTGGTCTGGCGTACCTGGTGCTTTCTTACCAGTCACTTGGCATTGCTACGCCTCAATTGGGGCCGCTGCCGGGCTTCATCTTTATGGGAGCTCTCATCGTAATCGGCCTGGTGATCTTCTATGTGGCGCGTTTTGTGAGGGCGCGGCAAGGAGTGAATCTCGACCTCATTTACAGCGAACTGCCGCCCGAGTAAATGCTAGCATCATGAAAAAGACGTGGTGAACGCCAGGGCGAAGATTCTTCGCTGTGCTCAGAATGACAATCAGGGGGCCAAAGCATGTCCAATGTGAATGGAAATGATCGCGCGGATACTTCAAATCGTTCGTTACTGGAAACCCTTTTCGGGCAGACAAAGCCGGTGATCGCGATGATGCACCTGCTGCCTCTGCCTGGGCGCCCACTTTATGACAGTAAAGCAGGAATGGCAGGCATAGTGGATGCGTTGAGGCGCGACCTGGATATCTTACAAGATGGCGGAGTGGATGGCCTGCTGTTTTGTAACGAGGGAGATCGCCCGTACAGATTTCATATTGATCGTGCGCCCATTGCCGCCATGGCAGCGGTCATTGGAGAATTGCGCCCGCATATCCGGCTTCCTTATGGCGTTGACCTTCTCTGGGACCCGCTGGCCGCCATCGCGGTAGCCCAGGCCGTGCAGGCAACATTTGTGCGCGAGGTCTTCACCGGCGTCTACGATAGCGATATGGGGTTGTGGCAACCGGATGCTGCCGCGGCGCTGGACTACCGGCGGCACATTGGCGCGCAACAGGTGCGCCTGTTTTTCAATATCGAGCCTGAGTTTGCGCGCCCTGTTTCGCCTCGCCCAATTGGTGCGCTGGCCCATAGCGTCGTTGTTTCTTCGCTGGCCGATGCCATTCTCATTTCGGGAGCCATGGCGGGCGCGGAAGTCAACCTCGATCATATTCGCGAGGCCAGGGCCGCTGTACCTGGTACGCCCGTGCTGGCCAATACCGGCGTGAAAATTGAAACAGTGCGTGACACCCTGGCCGTTTCCGATGGCGTCATCGTCGGCACAGGCCTGAAATACGACGGCTACACCTGGAATCCCGTCGATGCGGAGCGCGTTCGCCGTTTTATGGATGAAGTTCGTGCCGCGCGTGCTTTGAGTGAGGCACATCCATGATTGCTCGCTATGTGCTGGGTATCGATGTTGGTACAACTGCTCTGAAGGCGATTGCCTTAGAGCGCGAACAGGGTATCGTGGCGCAGGTCGAATTACCCCATGAGTTGCGTTCTCCTCATCCTGGCTGGGCGGAAGAAGATCCAGAACAATGGTGGGCAACTTGCTGCGAAGCCTGTCGTCGCCTGCTTCAAGTAGTTCCGCCGCGAGCCATCGAGGCGATAGGAATCTCCGGGATGGTGCCTGCTCTGCTCCTGCTCGATGCCTCTGGTACTCCACTGCGGCCCGGCATTCAGCAAAATGATGTGCGCGCGATTCAGGAGGTCGAAGAGTTACGTGCCGCCGTGGACCCGCGAGAATTTCTGCGCATCACTGGAGGTGTTCCGAATCAGCAAAGCATTGATACGAAGTGGCGCTGGCTGGGGCGGCATGAGCCTCAAGTTGTCGAACAGACTGCGCATATGTGTGGCTCGTATGACTTCATCGTCTACAGGCTCACCGGTCATTACTCACTGGAGGAGAACTGGGCTGTCGAAAGCGGCCTGTATGACGTAACGCGGCACCGTTGGCATCGACCCTACCTGGAACACGCCGGCATCGATCCCGCCCTGTTGCCCCCTGTACATGCGCCGGTGGAAATTGTGGCCGGGGTAAGCGAAGAGGCCGCACGATTGACGGGCCTCCTCAGCGGCACTCCTGTAGTCGCAGGTAGCGCCGACCATGTAGCGGCAGCGCTGGCAGCGGGGCTTACCCAGAGCGGCGATGTTTTGCTGAAATTTGGCGGCGCCGGCGATATCTTGTATTGCGATGCGCGCCCCGACCCCGATCCACATTTCTACTTTGACTATCACGATATTCCAGGCCTGACGCTGATTAACGGTTGTATGGCCGCTAGTGGCTCGCTGGTCAAGTGGTTTGCTAAAGAGCTGGCCGGTGGCACATCTCCACAGGAGCTGGATAGCGAGGCGCAGCTGGTAGAGCCGGGCGCGGGCGGAATTGTCGTTTTGCCCTATTTCCTGGGGGAGAAGACGCCCATTTTCGACCCGGCAGCGCGTGGTGTTTTCGCCGGCGTGATGTTACATCACACCCGCGCACATTTGTATCGTGCTGTACTGGAGGCAGTTTGTTACGGCTTCGCGCATCATTTGACGCTCCTGAAAGAAGCGGGACGGCCAATCCGCCATGTAGTGGCGGCTGATGGCGGGAGTCGCAGCGCGCTATGGATGCAAATAGCTGCTGATGTCGTAGATCTGCCCGTACAGGTAGTAGCAGGCCAGGCGGCTTCCGCTCTCGGAGCCGCGTACGTAGCCGCTATGGGGGTGGGTATGTGTACTGATTGGAGTGATATTGCTCGCTTTATCACGCGGGGGCCGGTTTATTTTCCGCAAATCAGTGCAGTGCAACGGTATCGCAAGGGTTTCGCACTATACCGGGACCTCTACACGCGTTTGCAAACCTATTTACCTGAACTCGGCCAGCTCGATTATTGATACCTGCAGGCTCTACCCTCTTTTCCAGAGAAAAACCGCCTGTCTTAAAAGGATGGAAGACCTGGTGTTGAAGACTATGCCTTTGCGAGCCGCTTGCAGTAAAGGTCCGCGTGCTAGTGGAAAGCCGTTTCTTTCTCGATGCTGGTATTTGTTCTCGTGGTGAGTGGGCTGGTCTTCATTGTTGGCTTTCCAGGCCAATCCCATTCTCAGTTTTGAAGCTTCAACCATCGACGCCGGACAAAACGGGTAGTACAGGTAATCGGAAATAAAGAGGTGTCAGCGGTTGACCTCTTCCGGCAGCTCGTACCAGGCAATACGCCGACCCGCTAGCGCGCGTATACGCCAGCCCGTGGATTTCGGCGCCTCCTCCATCAGACGCCGGATCGTCTCGATACGCTCATTCACAAGTGCAGCTTCTTCAGGCTCCAGCAACTCGGTTGCATGTGCTTTTATCTGCTCGAAGTTGTCATTTACTGTTGTAAACCAGCCCCAGTCTTGTCCGCACAACCGCGTTATGATGCTCACATCCAATTCTTCGCCCGGCTGCCTTGAGGATTCTACAGGCGGGAAATCGAGCAGCAGCGCGAGTACATCCTGGATATCCTTCGTATTCAATTGCACGATCTGAAGCTTGGTCAATAGCAGATCAGCGGGGCTGAGCGTCAAGGGATGGAGGTGGAGGCGCTGGTCGAGCGACAGCTTGTGGCACATCTCGAAACTGCCCACGAAGATATCCACCTGCCGCGATCTCGGCTCATCATAAAAGAGCAGCCGTTTTTCGCCATGCAGGGCGTTGAAACGACGATTGGCTGAGTAGCCGTTAGCGGTCAAAAGGCTGGTAAGAGCGCGAGTCTGCTTGCTGCCCACGACAAAATCAAGATCAGCATAGCTGCGATTGAGCGCACGATGGCTAGCATGCGGGCAGCACAGCTGTATGGCAACACCGCCCAGCGCGCGCAGCGTAATTCCTTTCTCTTGTGCCAGCGCAATCAAACGTTGCGCCTCTTCCTGCCCCGCCTCAAGCGTCGGAGGTTTTTCGTCATGCGAACTGCTGGTATCAGTATCGGGTTCTGGTTTCATCTTGTACCCTTTATATCGTGAAAAAGGACCTCTCACGTGTCATGCTGAGCGGTTTTTTGTTGGCTTGCTACGCAAGAACATACCCATGTTTAGAATGTTATACCACAAAACCCCCCTTTCCAAGTAACTGCATAGCCAGAACATCTCTTCACGTCAAAAATCCAGGGAAGCCGTGACGCGCTCGATGAAATCGGGGGTGATGCCGCGCTGGTGAATGATGCCGTACCAGCGCTCATCTGCCAGTGTGCGTTCGCGCAACGTCTTCAAGGCAGTGATGACATCGGCGCGGCTCAGCCCGTTGGCGCGGGGAGAATGCGGCAAGCCTACACGTTGCATAATGGCCTCGATCTCTTCAGGGGCATTTTCCTGGAGCTGGCTCATCAACTGAATGCCCAGACCGACAATCCAACCATGCACAAACGTGCGCCGTGTCAGATACTCGACGTTGTAGGCAAAGAAATGCTCTGGCCCTTCTTCAGCCCGGTAGTGGCCGAGGGGAATACAGATATCGTTAATTTCCAGGTAACATTCGACAATGGTGCGAATGCCCTCATCACTGAGGGTGCGAATCTCTTCCGCCGCTTCATCTAGCCGCCGGATGAGCCCCCGTGCGCGTTCCACAGCCTCCGGCACATAGCCTTGCGGTTCCTGCCCCACATCATAGGCCAGCTTCCAATCGAATGAGGCTGTGTGAATGGAGAGGATATCACCGCATCCGGCAATATTGAGTTCGGCAGGTGCTGTACGAATCAGGTCGTAATCGACCACTACCAGTTCGGGTGTGACTGCGCCGATATACTCCACGCGGCCATTGTTGCGCACTCCTACCGCCTGCGTGACATAGGCATTGGTGGAAACTATCGTGGGAATAGTGATCAGTGGGCAGCCCCGTTTCCACGCGATGTACTTGCCCATATCCATTGCCTGTCCACCGCCAACGGCAACGACAGCATCGCACGAGGGCGCTATTTGCTCGATCTGCTTGGCATGTTCCAGCTCCATATCCTGTACGTCAATCACCTTCACCGGCTGCGCGCCGATCTGCCCCTTGACCAGTCCCCAGGGAACGGGCATACTGGTGACGACATAGCGTCCAAACTGCGAACCGAGACCATGAACGAGGCCGCGCCCGAATTCCAGGTGTTTGACATTAGCATGTTGTAACTGTTCGAGTAGAGACATGGATGTTTCCTTTAGATCCTTCGTTGCACTCAGGATAACAGGTGATAAACGGCATAAAGTGCATCGATCATGGTCTGACAGAGCTGCTCGCCGGCCTCTGGCGCAACCTGTGTGGCCTCGCACTCATAGCCGCCTTCTGTATAGATGTTGGGCGTTGGCACGTAGCCGATGAAGCCGTTTGCCAGACCGAGTACCAGCGTCGTAGCGAACGGCGAATGCTCCCGCGCCTGCATACCATACATGCAGAAGAGTTCTGCCGGTTCTGAAACGAGACCTACGCTGATACCATCGCCTTTCAACCCGAATGCCGTGACTTCAGCAGGCATATAGGGCTGCCCCAGGTGCTCGCGATTGTAGAGCCGGTAGCGAGCCACTGCCAGGCGCATCTCGATATCCCAGGCCCGTCTCTCGTCGCCTTCCGCCACAAAGCGCCGCTGCTCCTCTTCCAGAAAGCGAATATACTCCTGTTGTCGTTCGGGTGAGGCGGCGAGATTGAGCGGCAGTTCCGTGCGGCGCGTCGCGGTTTGAATACGCACCTCGTCCCGGGTCTGTGTGCTCAATGCCACCTGAAGCGCCTCTGCGCCCAGAATCGTTCCCAGCCGCTCGGCGTCTGCATATGTTCCCGGATGCACAATGGAGTTCATGTCACCCTGCGCTCCGTTGGCGAACATCGCCACGGCATTTCCTCCCAGCACCCGTTCAAGAAAATTGACGGCGTAGCCAACGTAATCGGCGGAAATTTCGAGATTCGGGCCAAGCACAACCGGGTGACAGGCATAGCTGAGCAAAACTGCCAACACGCCACCTGTCGTAGCATCATCCACCCGCAACACGCCCACCTCGCGGTCGGTAATGCCATCGGGGTTTCTGCCCAGAAATGGCAAGCCGCGCAAGGTGCCATCCGGCAAGATCTCGCGCCGGTTGATGTTGATAAAGCAGGTGCCGCTTCCTGCTCCCACGCGTGCCGGCCGCTGCCTGCGCTCTGCCATGATGACCGCGCTAGCGATGAGGCGTGGCAGCAGGCGAAAATAGTGCTCGTCTGCCTGCCCCGGCACCAGGTCGCTGGGCGGAAAAGGGCGAACAATCGGCCCCGAGTGCGTATGCGTGCAGGCAACAATGAGATGCTCCGGCGCAATACCGGTTTCGCGTTCGACAATGGCGCGCACTGCTCCCACTTCCTCGTCATCCAGGCCGATCAGGTCGGTTGTCACGATGGCAACGGTGCGTTCGCCATCTTTGAGTACCAGGGCGCGGGCGTACAGGTCGTCATGCACATCCTGCGCTGTCTGCTTGCGTCCCTCCGCCGCAAAATACCCTGAAAGTGGGACTCCGATTGGTGGCGTGATGACCACGCGTGCCGCGCCTGCTTGCAATGTTTCCATAGCCTGTCTCCTTCCTGGTTATCCTTCTGTCAGCAGGAAATCCTCAATGCCTTTTCTGCCAATCTGTACCAGTGCGCCGCGCAGCACGCCTTCGCCATACTCGCTACCTGGATTGATGCAGAGCGTGCGTCCCAGTTTCACGTTGCCACGCGACTCGTGAACGTGGCCGTGCAAGGCCAGCATCGGGGAGTAGCGTTTGATGACGTTTGTAACTGCTGTGCTGCCTACTGGCACCATCTGCACACCGCCTGGCAAAACCAGGGGCTTCAAATTGTTATCGAGCTTTGGAGCCTTATCGAGCGGAGTATTGTAGGGTGGAACATGTATGTTGTAGATGGCTTTCGTCTGATTTCTCACCTGCCTCGCCAGCCCATCCAGCAACTTTTCCAACTGGTCTTCCGGCAATTCACGTGGGCTGTGCCAGGGCGTGATATTCGTCGTACCGCAGGAGATCATCTCGCACTCGCCTTTGAGCACCACGACGCGCTCCTCCGGATTCACCACCAGTCTTCCCCGATTGAGGATGGCATCGATAGCGACGGGATCATCGTTGCCCGGTGAAATGTAGCATTCGACGCCCGTGCCGCGCAGCCGCTCCTCGGTAAGCTCCATCCAGCGGTTGATGGACTCGCAGGCCAGCTTCACAAAAAGCTCCTCAACTTTCCCCTGATCCTCACTCAGTGCGGCCACTTCCTCCGGCGTGAGCAGCGCCGGATAGTAGCCAGCATCCCGTAGCTGTTTCTGTGCGTTGACCAGCTCGCTCCCACTGACCTGGTGCTCTTCGCCATGCCAGCGAAAGCTGTAGGTACCGGAATCGCCCTCCACGATAGGCATGATCAACTTCCCCGTAATATCGCCACCCAACACAAGAACATCTGCCTTATAAAACTTTGCCGCGTTGATGAACTTGCGGAAGCACACATCCGACCCGTGAATATCGGTCACGAAATACAAACGAAAACCGCTCATAAAGAATCTTCCTTCCTATCCATCGCCTCCATCACAATGCCCGGTCCGCCAGATTACTCCATAACCTCACCACCCAGGACGACCACAAGAATTGCCTCTACTCTCTATGACCCCTTGCTGGCACATTCGCGCCGGCAAGCGGTGGATGGTAGAGCCAACTCTTGCGGTTGACCAGGTGGGGGGATGACCTGGCCTATGGTCTATTCTGGCGGAATATCCTTATACGCCTGCGCTATATCCAGCTGCCGGGTGCTCCTATTGATGAAGCGCGACACGAAGTAGAGCAGGGCGGGAATAATGATGCCAAGAGCAGTGAAGAAGACACCTTTCAAGAAAGTCGGGTCAAGCACGTTCGAGCTACCACCGAAAGCCGGGGAGGTGAAAGCGATGTAGCAGAGCACACCGTTCACAATCATCGAGAGCGCCCCCCAGATCGAGATGGCCGGTACGCCTAGAAAACGAGCACGCACGAAACCCGGAGCTTTCTCGAAGATGTCTGGCCGGCGGAAAGGAAAGATCACCGCCGCGAAGGAGATGATAATCCCGACCAGCGCGCTGAAGGCTGCCAGGCCAAGCAACTGCCCGAAGTAGTTCGTCTTGATCGTAATCAGGGTGAACAGTTCGATGACGATAGCTACAATCACCGTCGCGATGACCGGGGAGTGGAGTCGCTCGTTCACATCGGCCAGCCTGCCTGGTAGCAGCCGGTCGAATGACCAGGCGAAGAGGTTGCGCGTGCCGATCAGCACCGCCGGGGGCTGAATCCAGAAGATGGCGGCCAGGAACGTCAGGGCAATAATCATATGGACAATTGGGTTCGTGGTCACGAACAGGCCGAGGGCGGGCATTACCGCCGGGAAAGGCAATGCATTGGAGTTAGGGAAGGCCAGTCCATTGGTAGCCAGCGAGCCGATAAAATCCTGCCCGTAGTAATGGTAGATGGCGAGCATGCCCAGGCTGAATCCGATGGCCCCACAGATCAACGCGGTCAGCATCGCCCGCATCACCGAGGAGGGAGCCTGCTTGATTTCACCGCTGAAGTAGCCAGAGCTCTGGAAGCCGTTGTAGCTCTGGAAGGCGTAAATAACGGCCTGGAAGGTGTTGAAGAACACCGCAGCGGGCAGGATTTTGTAGCCATTCTTCGCTGCCGTAGCGAGCACTGCCGCGTAAGCTCCATTGCCTTGACTGGCGTTGAACAGCGAGACAAAATCGCTGTGCGAGGAGGCAAAGAGCAGGATGAGCCAGAAAATCGTGCCGAGCATGATGAAGGTGAACAGCCCGAACATAATCTGGCGCACGCGCCGCAGGCCGAGCAGAAAGACGCCCAGCAGGATTAACGTGACAACCGTACCAACCGTGACGGCGCCATAGCCGGTAGTATCGGCGCAGAATGCCGCCACATTGTCCAGTCCGATGATGTGGAAAACCGGGGGCAAGAACCAGGTTGCCATCAGCAGGCTGTTGAGGCCGGCGCTGGAAAGCAGAATAAAGGTGACGAAGAAGTTGACCCCGAAGCCGATGGCCGGGTGCAACACCCGGCTGGCCCAGACATAGTCGCCGCCGGAGCGGGGCATGGCGGCAGTAAACAGGGCATAGACCATGCCAATGGTGAGCATGGCGGGAGCAGAGAAGATGAACGCCAGGGGCATGTTCGCCGCCGGAAAAGTTGAGGTTCCCGTCGCGAATGCTGCCACCTCCGACAGCCCGAGTGGAATGTTCAGAATCGCGAACACCATGATGAACGTATCAACCCACGAGAGTTCGCGTACCAGTCCTGTCGCCTGGCGGACAAAGACCGCTGCCGCTGGCCTGCCGCTTTCGATTGTATTTGCCATAAGACCTCCGAAGCTGTGGTGAAAGAACAAAACACTAAAAGAGATACGGAGACGAGCAACGATGTCGAGCTTGCCTTCATGGCAATTTCAGGAACCATATCTCAATGCGAACAGCCTCATGCACTCATAATGCCGGTATTTCAACCGGATGAGCGTACGAATTTACCTCCTTTCAAGCCTTTTTCGTCTCTTGAGCCTTACACTTTTCACATCCCTTCTTACTCACACTCAGAAGCAACTTGCCCGGCAAACTCGGGCGTGATCTGTCGCAGGGTAATCACGCTCGAGGGAAATGCTTCGGCTTCTGTATAGTGCCGCAGCGTCAGCAGCGCATGGGTGAATGCTTCGCGGCTGATACCCAGTTCATGAAGCCGCCAGGGACAGCGTACCCGCTCGATCAGCTGTCTCACCCACTGCACCCGGTTCTCCTGTAATCTCGCCATGACGTAGGTGCAGAGACAGATGAGTTGCCCGTGAACATAGCCCTGCCCTGTGATGTATTCGATGTTGTACGCAAGAAAATGTTCGGAGCCTTCCTCCGGTCGGCTGCTTCCCGTTTGCAGGCAAAGGGTATTCTCGCACACAAAGCTTTCCATGATATAGCGCAACGCCTCCTCGTCACAGCGCGAGATGGCTTCGGCCCATTCATCCAGTCCATCCAGGATGGTGCGGACCTGTCCTGCAACCAGGGGATCGTAATCATTGCTGCCATGCTGCCAGTCCCAGAGCGCCGTGTGAATGGAGAGCAAATCGCCAATGCCTGCCCGGTTGAGGTCTGCTGGAGCTTTGCTGATGACCTCGAAGTCGACGGCAATGGCATCGGCCACTACGAAGCCAATATAGCGCACGCGGCTGCCTGCTCGCACCGCAATCGTATTTGTCACTGCCGCGTCGACAGAAATAATGGTTGGAGCGAGCATCAGGGGGATGCCGCGTTTCCAGGCTACGTATTTCGCCGCGTCCATCGCCTGTCCGCCACCAATGCCCATCACCATCCCGATTGCAGGCAGCATACGCTCCATCTGCGCCAGTTCCTCCTGTTCCATCGAATGCAGGTAGATTACCCGCGCCGCATTGAAATCGGTAAATTGCTCGCGGGCACTGGTCCAGGGTTCAGGCTGTGTCAAGATGGCACAAATGCCACCGGTGGAATCCTGCTGTATCTGGCGTGCTGTCTCCACCAGAATGTTGTGTCCGTAGACCAACGATGGCTGCATGGCGCGTTGCAGCAGATCGACGGGAATGTGTTCAAACATGGCTTGCCTCCTCCATCCGCGCCGTAACCAGCAGGGCTGCTCCGCGCAGTGCGCTCTCGTCCCCCAACACCGCTGGAACGATGGAGACCAGTGAGCCGAGCGGCGGGATAGCGCGTGCTACAAAGGCTGCTCGGGCGTGTGCCAACAATCGGTCATTTGCTTGCACCACAGCACCGCCCACGACGATAATCTGGGGGTCAAAAGCGGATGCCACCGCTGCTAATCCAAGACCTAAAAAATCCCCTGCCGTTTCGATGATCTGCCCTGCTACGGCATCGCCTGCTGCCGTCGCCTGCATCACCTCGCTAGCGGTGAGTAGGGCGGGATTCTCGTGGAATGCCGACAGTATTGTCTTCTGGCCGCTCATTACTGCCTCCCTTGCCCTTGCCGCGATGGCTGAGCCGGAAGCTACAGCCTCAAAACAGCCAGCATTGCCGCAGGAGCAGGGTGGCCCATTTCTGTCGAGCGTGATATGTCCCACCTCACCGGCAAAGCCGTGTGCTCCACTATAGAGCCTGCCATCGATAATTATGCCCGACCCGATGCCTGTACTGATTGTCACATAGACGGCAGAATGGGTTCCGCGGGCTGCTCCCAGATGCCACTCAGCCAGGGCTGCACAATGCGCGTCATCGTCGATAGCAATGGGAACATCAAACTGGCGATGGAGCAGTTCAACGAACGGCACGTCGCGCCAGGCGAGATTAGGCGAGAAGATGACAGTACCACTCTTGCTATCCAGTGGTCCCGGCACGCTGCATCCGATGGCTTGCAGTGCCACTACATCTGCCCCAACTTCCCACAGCAATTCATTCAATATGGCTCCAGCACGTGCGATGACCTCTTCCGCTCCACGTGTTGCCAGCGTCTCAATGCGTCGCCGTGCCAGCAAATCTCCTTGCTGGTCGATCAGACCCGCCAGAATTTTTGTGCCGCCGATATCCAGCGCGCCGGTGAGCCGGGACGTGTTCATACCTCAATGCCTCCTGCCGGCCAGACCGCCTGCACCACTGCTTCGGCCTGCTCTATCGAACGAATTAAGGGATGGGCAACCAGCGCCTGTAAAGCCAGGTCGCGCTTCTGTTCAACAATGGCTGGTACGGCCAGCGCCTCATATGCTGCCTGTGCATAAAGCAAGGCCCGTAAGCCCTCTGAAAGCGTATCCTCCGGGATCGGCAGTGGGTGGATGCCGCGCCGATTAATATGGACTGGAACTTCAATCACGGTCTCAGATGGCAGCCAGGAAACCTGATCGTTGTTTACGATATTGACCACCCATATACTGTTGCGATCATTCACCATTGCGTCCAGCACCGGGATGATGATGGCGCTATACCAGAGGGCGCCACGCCTTCCCAGTATCCTGGATGGATCGTCTTCGGCTTCAGCCTGCTCGAAAGCTGCGAGCAGTTCCTTTTCCAGCTCTTGAAGCTGGCGGGCGCGTGGCGTCTTCCCCTGTTGTTGCGCCAGCATGCGCTGCGGGTGCAAGTAATAGCGCACGTAGGGAATGGGAATAGCGCGGGTAGCGCGGATATATGTGCTATCAACGCCCAGGTAAGGGAGTTGCTCAATCCGTTCAAGGGCCTGATCCATCAAGTCTCCTGCCTCATTATGGACACCGGTAATCCAGCCGAGGTGATTCATGCCCAGATAGTCGATATGGACCTCTTCACGTGGAAGCTTTACCAGCTTTGCCACATCCTCAGCCAGCGTCATCGGCGAATCACAGAGGCTGATGAAGCGCGTATCCGTATAACGGCCAGCAGCATGTTGAACTATCCCGGCGGGGTTTGTCAAATTGAGTACGACTGCCTGTGGTGCTACCTCATTGACCAATCGCAGCGCCTCAAGCACAGGGGGAATGGTGCGCAGAGCGTTGGCAAAGCCGCCCGGCCCAATCGTCTCCTCGCCTGCGATGCCGAGTGCCTGTGGAAAGGTTTCGTCGTGGGCGCGTGCTGCCAGCCCGCCGATGCGCACCTGGTTCAATACGTAATCGGCTCCTGCCAATCCTGCTCGCCAGTTTGTGGTAGACTCGACCTCTATGGGCGGATTGGCCTGCCTGACCAGCCTTTGACTGATCTGGCGTACCCGCTCCAGTTTATGTTCTGAACGGCCTGGACGCCCAAGCAGTATAACGCGCATTTCTGGCCTTGCATTGGCAGGCCAATGGAGCAGAGCATGGAAGAGTTCGGGAGTGCCTACACCACTTCCTCCCAGGACGGCAAGTGTGATTGGGGGCATCTTCACCTCCAGTGTTCATCCCGACGACAATGAACATGTATTAACTCAACCGGCGGTAAAAGTCATGGATAACTGCGCTTACACGTTCGATCTCGTCATCGCGCAGTTCCGGGAACATCGGCAGACAAAGGATTTGCTCGAACAGACGTCGCGCTACAGGAATTGGCCCGCAGTGGAAATGCTGATCGCGATAGGCAGGCTGATCCGGCACAAGCACCGGATAGATAATCTGCGTGCCGATTTCGTGTTCTGTCAAATAGGCACGCAACTCGTCGCGCCGAGGCGCAAGCACGGTGTACAGGTAATAAGCATGCGTACGACCAGGCGCGACAGAGGGCAGGACAAGAGATACATCTTCTAGATCAGCCAGCAACTGCCGGTAGCGGGCAGCGATCTCCTGCCTGCGCGCAATCCAGCCACGGAGATAGCGCAGCTTGACACGCAAGATAGCGGCCTGTATCTCATCCATGCGTTTCTGGTAGCCAATCATTTCATGGTGGTGCTTGACTTTCTGTCCCATATAGCGCAATTGCCGGATGCGTTCATCCAGCGCTGCATCGTTCGTCACGATAGCTCCGGCATCGCCGAATGCTCCGAAGGTCTTGGTGGGATAAAAAGAGAAGCAGCCGAGGTCACCAGATGACCCGGCAGGTATACCATGATAAAATGCCCCGTGTGCATGCGCTGCATCTTCAATCACGCGCAGTCCATGTCGCCGGGCAATCGCAAGAATTGGTTCCATGTCGCAAGGCTGGCCGTAGAGATGCACGGGAATAATGGCGCGTGTACGCCCGGTAATGGCCTCTTCAAGCAGGAGAGGATTTAGATTATAGGTATCAGCTTCCACATCGACAAAGACGGGGGTAGCTCCCACGTAGGTAATGGCAAAAACGGTGGCAATATAGGTATTGGGAACCGTAATGACCTCATCGCCGGGGCCAATGCCACAAGCCAGCAGTGCCAAATGCAGCGCATCTGTGCCGTTGCTGACGCCGATGGCATGACGGGTACCGCAAAAGGCCGCGTACTCTTGCTCGAAAGCTACCAGTTCGGGCCCCATTACATAGCGGCCACTCGGCAGAGTGCGATCAATGGCTTCGTGAATTTCCCGCTCAATCAGTTGATACTGACGTGCTACATCTTCAGCAGGAATGGGGGAAACCTCGCTGCCTGCTCTGACAGGTGGAGTGGATGTATTGATGATTTTCTGCCCGGTATTTTCTTGCAACATGCATCTCTCCAAGGAAGAAGAAATAGGCGAGCGTGACCGCCACGACAGGGACGATGCCTTGGAATGGCTTCCATGAAAGCTAGTAGCGTCGCCGATTGACATAAAACTGAAAATTTTCGCCCCGGTGATAATCATGCGAGGTGAGTACCGGTTTCCCCGTTCTGGTGAAATTGAGCTGTTCCATGCACAGCCAGGCTGTACGGCTTGAAACGCCAATCTGCGCACATAACTCTGTCGGGAGGGTGACGGCCCGGATGGTGGTGCGGCTACTGGCAATCTGCGCAGCCTGCTCATCGAAGAGACGCAGCAGCGAACCCGACCAGTCCAGCTCTTGCCACGCGCCCGGAATGAGCGTGCGAGGGAAGATATCGACGGAATAGATGAGCGGTTCACCACGCGAACTGCGTACACGCTCAAGCAGCAGGATAGATTGAGTCTCATCCAGTTGGAGCTGTCGCCGCACCTGTGGCGTGGGCATCTCCTCACGAATGCGCAGGACACGATTTTCGACGGTGTAGCCCATCTCTGTCATAAGTTCGGTGACGCTCTGCAACTGGGTAATGGGCTTGTGAAAAACCGCCTCGCGTGAGAGCACAAAATAGCCTTTGCCATGACGGCAATCAAGCAGACCTTCCTGCACCAGCCCCTTGAGTGCCTCGCGTACCGTCGCCCGGCTAGCCCCAAAACGCTCGCCCAGTTCTTTTTCCGAGGGAAGAGCACTACCTGCTGTATATTGCTCGTCTCGCAGCAGATCAACCACTGCTTCGCGCACCTGTTCCACCAACGATTGCCGTGCAATCGCCAGATTAGCCATGCCAACTCACCCTTCCTCAAAAGACAAATAACTGATAACAGATATCAGATGTCTGACATCTTATCAGATAAGTATACTGATGGATGTAGCCTTGTCAAGATCTTCATGTTGGTCGTGATTGTTGGTTAGTTGGTAAAAGTGGTATAAAAAAGGGAAGGAGAGAAACAAGCCGAAGGAGGAAACGCATGCGATTGCAGTTGTTGTTAGCGAAAGTGGAGCTCGAGCAGATCACGCCGCCCACCCATTGTGTGGATCCACAGTGCTCCAGTCAGAAGTTTCGCCTGCATCAGCCAGTCAAAAAAGTGCTGCGCGATACAGTCTATCAGGAAGTGCAGGTCTATCGCTATCAGTGCCTCAAATGCAAACGCACCTTTCGCGTCTATCCCCAAGGAGTCACGGCAGCGCAGAGCTCCTTGCGCGTCAAAGGACTGGCCGTCAAGCTCTATCTGTTGGGCTTAAGTTATGGAGCGACTTCGTTGGCGTTAGAGGCTCTTGGTGTCTCGATGTGTCGCAGTCGGGTCTATGATGCGGTGCAGGAAGCCGCAGTCGGGTGCCCGATCTCAAGCGCGAGCAGGTCTTCCAGGGACTGCGCACTCCTGCACTGGGAGCCGATCTGACTAGCGTGAAGGTCAAGGGGCACTGGTTGCCTCGCTTGGTTTCGTAGCGCAGCACCAGGTAATGGCCTGCTTTAGACGGACGCAACCCATGCACAAAGGCTTTGAGCGTCGAGAGGCTGCTGTAGCCTTGCGCTTGCAGGCGCAGCAGCATCGTCTCGCAGTTGTACAAGTGATCCTGCTCCATCCAGCTGCGGATCTGTCCCTTGTAGGGGTCGAGCACCGAGCCGCGCTTGGGATGAGGCACCGCCTCCGGTTTGCCCCGTAAGTAGCGCCGCACCGTATTGCGGGCGATGCCTAGTGCTTTCTCAAGAGACCTTTTCAGGAATGGATAAATGAGCTTCATAGGGACAGCGATAATAGGCGCACATGCGCTCAGCCAGTTGCTTGGCACTGAGCAAGCCATTGGGTTCGACCACGGCGCGCTTGCCATGCACCCACTTGGGTTCAATGGGATTGAGCCAGGGACTTTGCTTGGGCAGAAACAATGGGAGAATGCGCAGGCCTTTGCCCGAGGTCTTGACCTGCACGTTGTGCTCACGAATCCAGCTGCGCACGAGTTTGCTGGCATGCCAGGAGGCGTTGTCCCAGATGAGCAACCAGCAAGTCTTTCCCTGGGCTTGCAATTGCGTGCAGCACCCGTCCAGAAACTGGGTGGTGATGTCGCTCACCGGACGACCATCCACAAAGCGCAGCGACATGTGGTCGCGGATGGGGGCATCGGCTGGCCCTCGTTGCTACGAGCGGATGCTAACAGAATCTGGCAGCGACGAAGGACAAAGGCATCCGATGAACGCAAACCCGCTTCGATCTGCTCGCGTTCGTCCTGGCTCAAGGAGCGTACAAAGATAGGTGGTCTCATGCTTCTCAGTATACCACATTCCCAATCACCTCTCTTGAGTTTGCACCAGGTCGCCTCTGGCCCAGGTGTGGATGTCGGCCAGGCTGGGTAGACAAATGGACGATGCGCACGTGTGGGCTGTATGATCGTATGTGTGGTGCCGTCTTTAGACTCCATCATGGTAGAGTTTCCGTTTCGTTTTGTATCCTCGCCCCTCGGGAGGGAACCAGACGTCATGGAACCACAGGGCGCCCACAAAGATCACGAAGAGCAGCAATAGGGAGATGGACGTTAGCATAATGATGTCCTTTCCGGTTGTATTCCAGACGTCCTTCCTGCTCACTTTGAGCGCGATATGACGAGAGGAAGAGAGACTGCATAGAATGCAGCAGGCTCTTTCATAGCTTCTTGTCTCAGTAGTACATAAACTCCGACTCCAGCAGCGTACGCAACGGCTTTCTCGCGCGATAAAAGTACGTCTTAGCCGTTGTTTCTGGAATGCTAAGCGCCTGACCAATCTCGCGGAAGCTCAGTTGGGTAGTATAGCGGAGCAGCACGACCGCGCGGTAGCGTACGGGTAATGTCTCAATCGCATCAAGGAGCCGCTGTCGTAGCTCGTGCAGTTCGACCTGCTCCTCTGGCTGGAGATCCGGGTCAGGGAGCCTGGTAAGGCATGCGTATTCCCCCCCGCCTGGGAACGGCTCGATCTCAGAAAAGAGGATGGGCCGCCTGCGACGCAGCTCATCGATAGAGCGGCGACGTGCCACCTGGCTTAACCATGCCCTGAGCGTGTCCCCCGATACCAGTGTGGGTAACGAGTGGTACAATTGGAGGAAGACATGTTGCAAGACATCGTGTGCAAGGTGTTCATCGCGCACGATGCGGGAAATTAGGAGCAAAAGCAAGGCACTATATCGGTTGACCAGCATTTCGAACGCATCTTGATCGCCGATGTGTGCTTGTTGGATCAGGATATCATCTGTCGGCTCTGAGCGGTGTTTATTTGACATGAGGTGCGTTTGCATACATGTATCCTTGTTACTCTTCGAACCTCAAATAGTGAGGATGTCTCGCGGTCGCTACCCATGTACCGAACAGACTCACGAGCCCCCCACCAATACACCAGAGACAGAGCAGCAGCAACGAGATCACCAGACTCCCAGTCGTTCTGGCCGTCCCGTTTACTACGAGGTTGCCTGGATAGCTGGAGATGAGACTCACCAGAAAGGTGATGAGGTAGAAAATGGCTCCTGCAAGCGCGCCTGCCAGGAAGCCGAGCCGGCGTCGGACAGCTATTCTGCCCACGATCAAACCGACAACAAAGCCAATGAGCAGGCTGATTGTGAAATTGAGGAGTTCCAATCCTGCCAGGGCAAGAGCCGTCTTGACGGTCAACGTATCCACTGCAATTTGCTTGCTGGCTGCATGAAAGGTCCCCGCAAACACGAGGGTGACCAATATCGTCAGCAGGGCAGTCAACACCCCTGCAATGACACCGGCAATCGCTGCATAGTATAACCCCCTTTGTGGAAGGAAAGTGCGTTGCTGAGTACGTGGGCCGCTGAGTGGTACCTGAGGTGCATCTTTGAGCGTCCCAGTTGGTTCGTTGCCGGGCGGTCCAGCTGGCTCGCTGGTGATGGGTAAGAGATTTCCATCGCTGTGAGGGGAGTGCAGATCGCTCTGCAACGTTGAGTCTTGCATCTTGTTTCTCCTTAAATTAATGAATTGATGTTGTTTTCGCTTCTAAAAGATCACGATGAATATGATGCAGCTTGCCCTCAATCTCACGAATCTGGGAAGCCATGACACTCATTGGACATCGAGTACCACTTTTTTCCCTATCTCTGGTCCACGGTACTCCTTATCGCCGCCCCCATCCTCTACGCCTGGAGCCTCCACCAGTGACCACGTGTAAGATGGCCAGGAGAATACAGGCACCAATAAAAGCGATCACAATCGTCACAATCAGACTAGAAGAGCCTCCCAGCCCCAGGAAATCAGCCAACCATCCTCCGATGAACGCTCCAATCAGGCCCACCACTATGTCACCGATCAGCCCATAGCCTCCCCCACGCATCACCCGGCTGGCAAGAAAGCCAGCCACCAACCCAACCAGCAGCCACCAGAGTACATTTGTCAGACTCAGATTCACTGCAGCAAGCAGAACTAACGCAAGTGTCATGATTTTGTCCTTTTCTTGATACCGAAGTATCACTCTCTGCTCTTGACCGTCTTCCCGTCAGGCCCACCCACTCGGGCAGGGGAGGAAAGAGAGGTTCTGCTTTCAGTGTAGCTACCGAGCGTTATAGAAAGCGTTGTTCAAACGTTAAACGCCGTCTTCCCCGCTCAACTGCCTGCTTGTTGGCTCGTTTCGACGAACCAGAGCCATTTGTCGATGCCGCGGGCGATCTCGGTGAAGATAGCGGCGGTATCAGCATCCTTCAGTTCGCTCACCTGCTCGCTGGCGTAGCGTACATGTTTGCCAAAGGCGGTGAGCGTCGTCGAGAGCGCAGCGATATGGCCGTTGCCATCTGCTGTTAAAAGCCGATACTCATCGAGCGAAGTCCTCCTGGCGACCGCGTGTGCCGTTCCCTCAGCCATGCCGCCCAGTTGCACAATGTGCTCGGCAATCAGGTTCGCATACTCCTCCACTTCCCGGGCAACCTTGTCGAACAGTTCGCGCAGGGTCATGAAATGCGGCCCTTTGACGTTCCAGTACGCCTGCCTGCTTTGCAACTGCAGATCGATGGCGTCTGCCAGGCGGCGGTTCAACAGTTCGATGAGCCTGTCCTGCTCATGCAGGCCATTATTTTTCTTGGGCATGGGAGCACTCCTTTCACTCAAGTCGTATTTGTGCGATAATGGATAGGTTACTTGTGATAGGTACATTGAAACGCTCTCACATTCTTTGTTCCTTGTAGGTCGATATATCGAGTCAGTTCTCATGTCTGTATCTACTCTTCTCACATGATAGCCGCGTAGCGTTATGAGGAACGTTAAATGGGCAAGCTGTACTTGACATTACTGGGTCCACCAGAAGTGCGCCATGCTGATCAGGTGCTGTTGTTCTCCACACGCAAGGAACTCGCGCTCCTCATCTACCTGGCGGTGGAAGGCCGCGTCCATTCGCGCAAGCATCTCTCCGAGCAGTTCTGGCCAGAAGGGGACGCGAGGCATGGCCGCGCAGCGTTGCGTATTAGCCTGCTCCATCTGCGTCATATGCTGGGTGAGGGCGCCGATGCTTCCCCTGTCCCTCACTTGCTCATCCAACGCGACACCCTCGGTCTTGATCCCACCTCCGCTCTCGAACTTGACCTCCAAATCCTCCTGGAAGCCTGGAAGTCGGCGCGTGCCTCGGCCGGTACAACGCTGACCATACCGGAAGTCACGCGTCACCGGCTGCTCGCCCATCTCCAACATGCGGCCGGCCTCCCGCGCGGCGAGTTCCTGGAAGGCTTCTCGCTGCGCGATGCCCCGGCCTTCGACGACTGGGTGCGTTTCCAACGCGAATACTGGCACCTGCGTACAAATGAGGTCTTCGACCGGCTCTCCCAGCTACAATTCGAGGCAGGAGAGCTTGAGGCTGCTATTGAAACGGTCAGGCGCTGGCTCGTCCTCTCCCCACTGCATGAGGATGCCTACCAGCGTCTGATGCGCTTGCACTTCGCGGCCGGTGACCGGGTCGCCGCGTTGCACGCTTATGATGTTTGCCGGACGATGCTGATCACCAGCATGCAGACAGAGCCAACCTCTGAAACTGTCGGGCTGGCCAGCCGTATGCGCGCCGTTGCTCCTCCTCGACGCAGGGAAACACCCAAGCCCCCGGTAGCGTTCCTCGATGGGCCCCTGCTGGGACGAACGACGGAGTTGAGCACGTTGATCAAGGTCTACCATATGGCGCGACAGGGCCAGACGCAGGTCGTGCTGCTGGAGGGAGAGGTCGGCATTGGTAAGACGCGGCTGGCGAGCGAGTTTCTGGCCTGGGCAGAGCTAGAGGGGGCAGACGTGCTGCGGGGACAGGCCTTTGAAAGTGGTGGTCAGCTGCCCTACCGGCCCGTGATCGAAGCCTTGCGCCCACGCATTGAGCGAGAGAATGCCCCGGACGACCTGCTTTCAGATATATGGCTGGCGGAACTCGCGCGCCTGCTCCCCGAACTATACGACCGCTATCCCGACCTGCCCGCTCCTGTAGGGGAGAAGTTGGTGGCACGCAATCGGTTGTTCGAAGCGGTGGCGCGCCTGGGACAGTCTCTGGCGGCACGGACGCCGCTGGTGTTGTTCATCGATGATGTGCAGTGGGCCGATGCCGCCTCGCTCGACGTGTTGCATTATCTCGCGCGGCGCTTCGCGGAGAGCCAGGCGCCCGCGTTCCTGCTCCTGACGCTGCGCATGGAAGAGAGAGAGATGAGGCCCACGCTTGCCGAGTGGCGAACTGCTATGGAACGCGCCGTACCGCTGAGCCGCCTGCCGCTCGGCCCCCTCGCCTTTGAAGACATTGTACGCTTGCTCCAGGCACTTGGGGGGCCAGCGGGCAAAGACGAGCGGCGAACGGCGGACCTGGAACGCTTTGGACAGTGGCTGTTTGCTGAAACAGAGGGGCAACCGTTCTATGTGATGGAAACGCTCAAGGTGTTGCTCGAGCATGGCGTGCTCGCCTCTCACCCGAACGACGATGGCGGATGGACCATTGACTTTACCGCCGCCATGGAGCATGAGACGGTGGTACGTGGGTTCTTCCCACCCAGCGTGCGCGAAGTCATCTGCGCCCGGTTGTATCGACTTCCACCGAACGCTTTTGCGCTGCTGGTGGCAGGAACCATTCTCGGCCAGGGAATCACCTTTGCGCGCCTGTGTCAGGTGGCCGACCTCACAGAACGTGACGGACTCTCTGCCCTGGACGAGGTGCTGCACAGCGGTCTACTGCTAGAGTCGGAGCGCCAGGTAAGGCCAATGAGTGATGGGCGCTACGTGTTCGCGCACGCGAAGATACGTGCGGTGATCTATGCTGAGGCGGGGGAGGCGCGGCGCTCCATCTTTCATCGCCGTGCATTGGAAGTGTTGCAAGCGGTGCCTGAACCTGCGGCGGAACTGGCATATCATGCCCTGGCTGCGGGGCTGGTAGAACCAGCTTTCCACTGGAGTCTCGCGGCAGGCGATGAGGCGATGCAGGTGGTAGCCGTGACCAGTGCCATCTCCTACTACGAACAAGCACAGCACCTGATGGACGAGCGCTTGCATGGCAATGACCTGGGAGCCATGCTCCCTGCGCCGGAGATCGAGCACCTCTACACTCATCTGGGACGAGCATATGAACTGAACGCCCAGTGGGAGAAGGCGCGGGCGGTGTATACCTTGATGCTCGCGTATGCTCAGGATGCCTGTCAGTCGGTGATGGAGAGCACCGCCCAGAACCACCTGGCAATCCTGGCCACGCGATAGTCCTTCGATCTGGTATCTACTCGAGGCAGCGCGATGGCTTGCCGAAGCGTGCGGTGAGCGGATGCTACTCGCATAGACTCGCTGCGTGCAGTCACCTTTCCTCCAATTCTGCGTCGCTGACGGGTCACCATAACAATGATACCACTGGCGAATCCTCCTAGTAGATATACAGGAGAGAAAAGTATTTGCTAAGATAGAGGCATATCATAGGAAAGAACATGCATCAACTGGTGCTGAAGGAGAACTGATATGTCGCTGCACCCTCAAGTGCTCTGTCCTATCCCTGAAGAACAGGCTGGTACACGAGTCCTGGCCCTCCAGGTGCAACAGAGGCGAAGTTGCCCAACGGCAAGGCCATCTGGTGCGTAATCTTATCCGTCTCGCAAGCGTACCTTTGCACAGAAACCAGGTTCTCGCAATGACCTCCTCTAAGGAACTGCTTCCTCTGGTCATGTGACGACTGGAACGATACCATCAGTTCACTGGCCGGTACCGGCACAAGGGTGACGTACTTCCAGTACAATAACTACGGCGGCAGTTCCCTCACCATTCCTGCCAACACGCCGATTCCTGACCTTGGAAAGCTCGGCTAGAACAATGGCATTTCGGCGGTCGTCAACCGGGGATAGTAGATAGGGGTAGTGCTGTGGAATAGGTGGCTGAGGGGGCCAATGACTATCCTCTGTCTCTGATTAACATTTTTTTAACGCTTTATTTAACGCCGGGTGGTTAGTATGCTCTTAGCTACAAATCATCAGGACGTATTGCGGCAAACATAGGGAGATTCTTGATCAAGCCTGGTTCCAGCTTGAAGCAACATGAAGCCCGTGAAAAGCAGGTGAGGTATGAGCAATAATGTAAGCCGAAAGACGCAGGAGCTTCTTCCTGAGCAGGCCAGACCTGCTCTCCTTCTAAGAACAAGTGCAAACATCGCGCTGAGTAATGCAGGGCTTGCAGAACAATGCCTCCTGGAACTGGGTGCCTATCATCGTAGCGAGCCATGCGACCAGCCCTTTGGGCTTGAACTCTTCCGCCGCGCGACCGTCGAGGGTGACCTGGAGGCGCGGGAATGGGTGCAACGCTGCTTCGGCGAGATCGTGCTCACCTGGCTGCGCCGCCATCCGAGCGGAGCGACAGCCTGCCGCCTGGAGAGCGAAGAGAACTTCATAGCGCTTACCTTCGAGCGCTTCTGGCAGGCGACCGCCTTGACCCAGCAGGTGTCATGCAAGACGTTAGCAGCTGCCTTGCAGTACTTGCAAGCCAGCCTCCACGGGGCGATCCTGGATACCTTGCGCGCTTACTCGCAGCCTAAGGAGTCCTCGTTGCCGGAGCCGGGTGAGGCTGGCGCAGAAGATCAGACTGATAGCCTCGCGGGCTGGGAGATTCTCCAAACGTCGCTACCCCACCGGCGTGAGCGGCGGCTGACCTATCTGCTCTATCATTGCGGGCTCCAGCCCAAAGAGATTGTGCAGTTCTGCCCGCAGGAGTGGAGCGATGTGCAGGAGATTTACCGCATACGGAGCACTATCCTGGATCGGCTCACGCGCAATGCGAACTAACTCCAGTGCCGGCTCAACCAGGAGGGACGTTCGTGGAGTGATAAAAATTTCCGCCCAGAGGTCCGTTCGATCAAATTTTGATCGAATGAACATACCACACCTTAGGTTGTACAAATTGTGGCGCTGATCGCGCAGAAGCACCATGATCAGTTCACAAAAAAACAAAACTCGAAGCCCATGTTTGAGTAAGCCCATCTCGAACAGAGACCAGCAATACCAGGCTTTATAGGAACGAGAATCTGATGCAAGTATCACACAACCTGGAGGTATCCCTCCCAGGCGCCGTCTCCTGGCAAGCAGAGCAGGACGATACGCAACTGGTGAAAGCCAGTCAACAGGGGGACCAGGATGCCTTTGCCCTGCTCGTGCAAAGACACCAGCGCCGCGTCTTCAATATAAGTTTGCGTATGCTGCAGGACTACGAAGAGGCCAGCGAGGTCACGCAGGAAGCGTTTCTGGCTGCATGGCAAGGACTGCCGTCGTTCCGTGGCGAGGCGCGCTTTGCAACCTGGCTGTATCGCATTGCCTACCATTGTTCTTTGCGACAGCTTGAACAGCACAAGCGGGGGAGAGCTTTGCAAGCGGCCATACAGGAGGAACAGATCCGCGAGGAGGTGAATAAGGAGAGGCAGGTAGAAGCTATTCTGGAGCTACGCGACTGGCAGATCATGGTGCGCAAGCAGATGGAGAACCTGCCAGCCAGGTACCGCATGGTGTTGATCCTGCGCTACCTGCAGGAAATGACGTATGAAGAGATGGCCGGGGCCCTCGCCATACCTGTTGGCACGATCAAGACCCACCTCTTTCGGGCCAGGCATCTCCTGAAGGAACGACTGCATAACGCTTTTTCTAACGCTCCGTAGCTCTCCTTAAGAGCCGTATGCATTGAGGAGACCTCTTCAAGAGGGAAAAAGCATGGTAGAGAGAAAATAGCGTGCAAGAACAAGTGAAGCAACAGCATATTGCGGTCAAGGTTTACCGAACAGACGAGCGCCTGATGGTCGCATCTCCTATGGCTGGACTGGAACCCGAGAACATTCTGGTCGAAGGGATCTATTCCTGTGCTGCTCTTTGCAGGCGTGATTGCGGATACGCCAGGGATCGAGACGGTCATATATCTGCCAGCGGTAGCCATTCTGGGACTTAGCTGGTGGGCGGCACGCTACAGTATTCATGCTTGAAAGTCCTAGTGGATTAAGGGATCTCATGCGGAGGCAAGCGAGACCGCGCTTTAGGAACGAGGACCTGATGCAAATGGCACAGCGCCTTGTCGGTTCAGAGTCAGGGTAAGTTGTCTCCTAAAAGGAAGAAAGTTTATGTCTTCAGATACTCGTCCTCGTAATATCAGAGACGTTGATTCTGTAGCAGTGATCGCCAAATGGATCCGACGATGCGGCCTGCCACTCGCCATTCTCGCATGGACGGGAGTCGCCCTGCTCATCCTGTGGCTTGCAGGACACGTGATCCAAACCTTGCTTCTACTCACGATTGCGGCCTTGCTCGCTTATGCGCTCGCGCCTGCTGTGAAGTTGCTGGAGCGCGTGATGCCGCGTTTCCTCGCCATCCTCATTGTCTACCTCATTGTGCTAGGTCTTCTCAGTGTGCTGCTCTACCTGATTGTGAGGACCGCGATCGAGCAGTTCATCGCGCTCTCCGGCTATGTGCGGTTTTTGCTGACGCCAGGAAAAAGTGGCCAGCTCACGCCCTTAGAACAAACAGTGAGATCCCTTGGCATCTCGCAGAGCCAGATTGACTCGGCACGTGATCAGATCGTAGCCAGCATCGAAGGCTTCGCAGGGAGTGTTGTCCCGCTGCTCACAGGACTCGTTGGTGCCCTTCTGGATGTCATTCTGGTGGCAGTGCTCAGTATTTACCTGCTCGCCAGTGGCTCTCGTGTGTCCGACTGGTTACGCCGGAACATGCCGGATCAGCAGCAAGGAGCTATGAGGTTTTTGTTAGATACCCTGCAGCGTGTCGTGGGTGGCTACATTCGCGGTCAGTTGATTCTGTGTGGGCTGATTGGCCTCCTCGTGGGAGTCGGGATGCAGATTATCGGCGTGCCGTTTGCCCTCTTACTGGGTGTACTGGCGTTCGCCTTAGAGTTCATTCCAGTATTGGGAACGCTGGTCTCTGGTGCGATCTGCGTGCTTCTCGCCCTGACCAGGGGGTGGGTCTTCGCTGTGATCGTGCTGGTCTACTTTGTTGTCGTGCATGTGCTTGAGGGCGATGTGGTGGGGCCGCGCATCGTCGGGAAGACCATTGGCCTGCACCCGGTTGTTTCTCTGGCTGCGCTGATCGCTGGGGCCGAACTCTTTGGCATCGCTGGTGCGCTCCTGGCTTCGCCTGTCGCAGGGGTACTGCAGGCACTGCTGATTGCCATCTGGTCACAATGGCGCGTAACCCACCCGGGTGAGTTCCGGAGGGCGAAAGATGACATGACTGAAAAGGTGGAGGAAACCGTTACAGAGACGCCGGGCGATCCAGAACCAACAATGAAGTCGCTTTCGTAGGTCGCTTCATCTCTTCTTTACATCCATCGTGACCTTTTAGAAGCGAAAACAGCCAGTTGATAAGGATATGCTACAAAGCCTGTGAGGGGTCTAGATTGCTTCCCTCACAGGCCTTTATCGTTCATAGATGGCAGTGAACCATGTACGGAGGAAGATATCCCGCCCTGCTTCTGTACAAGAGACCAGCCGCCAGCCCTGTTCTACGTGTCGCTTCAAGTCACGTTCATACTTGCGATGTGATGAACGGAACAGACCGGGTCTGTAACTCTTCGATGCTTGTTGTGTGGTGATCTGCTGTGACATTGTTTTTCCTTTTGCAAGGTGTAGAATATTAAGAGTGTCTCTACACGTCTCTTCAGCTCATGTATGAATTCGCGTATAGCGGCGTGTCGGATCCCAGGCCTTTTGAGTTGTATCACGATCGTTCCCCTGCTCTGGTTGGAGATGTCCTCGCGCTATCAGCACCCGGCAATTGGCTTGATGCCATTGCTCACGCGGCGTATTTCCTGGGAACACCACCTGCACATAGTGATATCCTTGATTGGACGTGCGTCCAATCCAGATCCTCTCTGTCTGGTCGAGGGTGGGCATGGTCATAGGCTCCTTTTCCTTCTCGCGGCTTCCTCCTGGATACAGTTCCTGGGGAGTAACTTCGTTACGCTTTCTCGCTGGTATGCAGAACGCCTCAGGTCGGAGATGATGCCTGAAAGAACGTGTCCGAAAAGAGCGATGTGGCACATGGGATCATATTACGAGAAGTCACGCCAGGACTTCCTGCGTTCTTTCTCTCCCACTAAATGCTGTCCCTCTGACTTCGTATCCTCGCTCATCCATCCGGGGTCCGAAGAATTCAAGACGGTAGACGCCGCTGGGACACGTGACTTCATGATAGTAGCAGAACTGTGGGAAAACGGTTTGGACAGCGCTGCCATTGCTCACCTGTTGTGGTGGCAATGTGTGGAAGTGCTGGATCGCTTCGGCACGGCCAGCATATTCATAGACTTGCCCATCGGCGGCAATCACCGTGTAATGAGTGGTAGAGGGAAACTGCATACAAGGAACAAGGAAGGTGATGTCGCTATGATCGCTGCTCTCTAAGATCGTGCAGTCAGCAGAGAACCACTTTCTCCAGGAGGCATTCGAGAACGTTCCTCGTTGGAGGTCAAGATAGCACACGGCGTAGTCGGTTCCAGAAACGGCTCCTAGATGCTCCCGTTCATCCCCATTGATGATGACGCGCATGTTTTTACTCGCGCTCCAGTAGCCAGAGCCGCCTTTGGGATGCTCCGAGGCATGCTCGCTAAAGAGCAGAATGGGTATGCCTTGTTGATAGGTTGTACGGGCCTCTTCTTGTGAAACCTCCCTCCAGGTGGAAAGAGGAACAGAGAAGTTGCTACTCTTCTTCAGAGACGCTCTCTCTGGCAACTTTGATTTCGATGACTGCGATGAGGGAGGAACGTCGAAGTCGATGAGTTGCTTCATGGCACGAGTGAGGTCGGGAACAGAAAGTTCCTCTCCATTGCGCAATTGTGCATGGTACGTTCTTTCCAGCAGCCATTGTTCACTGAGTTGCTCTGAAAATGGGGCAATGATGGTCATCAGTTGTGTCCTTTCGCTTTTGCATTGTCATTGGAACAATACCCCAAGTACTGTTTCACCTATTTCTCATACACCACAGTCAATCGACCGGTATGTGCTTGATCATTCCCCTCTCCCGTATTGGTGACCGTGTGAACACGCCAGCCATCCTTTTGCATTTTCTTTATGTCCCTCCAAAACTGCTGCCTCGCTTCTCTCTTAAACATTCCTGGCGTATACATTTTGACCTGTTGCATTTTCACACATCTCTTTCACTAGCGTCGCTAGGTTCTCCATATTTATCAATGCGATAAATTATTTTTGAAATGACTGTTTGAGGTCATCTCTTGTTACTGTTGGGGCAGGGGGGTTAGCCTACACTGCCGGACATCTCCAACTGGATCAGGCGGTTCAGTTCAACCGCGTACTCCATAGGGAGTTCTTTGGTGATCGGCTCGATGAATCCGTTGACGATCAGCGAGTAGGCCTCGGTCTCATCCAGGCCACGGCTCATCAGGTAGAAGAGCTGGTCGTCACCGACCTTCGAGACGGTGGCCTCGTGGCCGATTTCGGTCTGGTTCTCCTCAACACGGATGGTTGGATAGGTGTCGGTGCGAGCGTTCTCATCGAGCAAGAGCGCGTCACAGCGCACACTGGACCTGGTGTGGTGCGCTCCCCGGTTGATGCGGACCAGGCCGCGATACGAGGCTCGACCATTCCCCTTCGAGACCGACTTCGAGAGAATCTGGGAAGTTGTATACGGAGCAAGGTGCGTGACCTTGGCTCCAGCATCCAGTTGCATACCATCACTGGCGAATGCAACCGAGAGAATATCCCCACGAGCGCCTGGCTCCATCAAGAGCACCGCCGGGTACTTCATGGTGACCTTCGAGCCCAGGTTCCCGTCGACCCATTCCATCGTGGCATCTCCATACACAGCGGCGCGCTTGGTTACCAGGTTGTACACGTTCTTCGACCAGTTCTGGATGGTCGTGTAGCGTACGCGCGCGCCTTTCATCACCTTGATCTCCACGACGGCGCTGTGCAGGCTGTCGCTGGCATAGGTCGGAGCCGTACACCCCTCGACATAATGCACATAGGAACCAGGAGCAGCGATAATCAACGTACGCTCGAACTGACCCATATTCTGTGCGTTGATACGAAAGTAGGCCTGCAGCGGAATTTCAACGCGCACGCCCTCTGGCACATAGACAAAGCTGCCGCCGCTCCACACAGCACTGTTGAGTGATGCAAATTTATTATCGGACGGTGGGATAACGGTGCCGAAGTGCTCTTTTAGCATATCGGGATACAGGCGCAGCGCCGTATCCATGTCGGTGAAGATCACGCCCAGCTTCTCCAGGTCTTCACGCACCTTGTGGTACACCGCTTCACTCTCGTACTGCGCCGTCACGCCCGCCAGGTACTTCTGCTCTGCCTGCGGAATACCCAGTCGATCAAAGGTGTCCTTAATGTCTGATGGGATATCGTCCCAGGTTTTCCCCTGCTTAGCGACTGGCTTGATATAGTAGTAAATGTTATCAAAATCAATGCCTGATAGATCGGCACCCCAGGTCGGCATCGGGCGCTTCTCAAAGAGTTCCAGGCTCCTCAGGCGGAACTTGCGCATCCAATCGGGCTCGCCCTTCATTTCGGAAATCTGCTCAACAACTTTGCGACTCAGTCCCCGCTCGGACTTGAACACATAATTTTCGGCCATGTGGAACCCAGGCGAGTATGCCTGCTGTTCCGTAGTGTATACTTGAGTACTCATCAGAATTCACTCCGTCTCTTACTCTCTATGCATACAGGTAACTCATCGTTCCTGCTCAGCTTTACCTGGCTACGTGGATGGCTCATTCGTACGGATGTTGTAAGTCAGGGTGTTTGGTGCGGCTTCTGGCATGGCAGATCACCGTTGTTGTGAGCCTGGCTCCTCGTCAAATCGACAGAGGGGATGTCAGTGGCATTACTGGGCAGATACAGAAGCAGGGAAGTGCCGAAGCTGTTCCTGTTGGAAGAAAGAGACAAGCTTTTGCTCTTTTTCTTAATTCTATTATAACATATTTATTCATTATTATCAAATCGATTTAGCATTTATTTAGGACTGTTGCAAGATCAGGAAAAGCGGGGATCTAAGGGTTGGCCGTCCTTGAACCCGGCAGTAGTTCGCTGCCAGGTCCTTTCACTATCAATTTGGACTGATCACTATGCCGCCGTGTCATCCGGAATAGCGACACTTCCTGTTCTTCGTTCTTTTGCTTTCAGGCCTTTGTTGAGATTTACCCCGGACAGGTCGCCCTTCTCAAAGGTTGCTTTGCTGAGGATGGTGCCATTCAGGTCCGCGTCTCGTAGATCTGCCGTGTGAAGGTCTGCCCCATTGAGGTCTACCCCGGACAAGTTTGCCTGATCGAATAAACCTTTGCACAGGATGGCACCATTCAGGTCAGCTCCTCGCAGATCTGCGTTGCTGAGGTCTGCCCCCTTCAGGCTCGTGCTGCGGAGAGCAGCGCCACGTAAGTCTGCCGCATGGAGATGTGCCTGCAGCATATTCGCATCGCTCAGATTGGCGCCCCGGAGATCGGCATGGCGCAAGTCTGCTTCTCGCAGGTCTGCCCCTCGCAGGTCCGCTTCTTGTAGATTGGCCTCGGTCAGATCGACTCCGTGGAAATCTATTCCGCGCAGATCAACGCTGTGGAGATCTGCGTTGTGAAGGTCTGGCTCGAAAGCCTGGAGTTCAGGGTATTCCCGTCGCCAGGTATTCCAGGGCGTTTTCCCTGAAAAAAGAAGATCAAGATTTTTCTGACTTGCCATATGGTTCACTTCCTTATTACTACTTTTTTCATTGATACTTTAGACGGGTTCTTGGTAGTTGTTCGGTTTCTTATGCTTCGCTCGGCCCTCGGGTGGGAACCATACATCATGGAACCAAAGTGAGCCAACAAAGATCGCGCTGAGCAGTAACAGGTAGATGAAGTATGGCATAATACTGTCCTTTGCTGTTGTATTCCAGACGTACTTCTTGCTCACAGCGAGTAGGATTTGACGAGAGGAAAAGGTACTGCATAGTATGCAGGTGGCTGGTGCTAAAAGGGATATGGTTGGAGGGACATGTCTCATACGAAGATCTATGAGACTCTTTAACTATACACTATTTTTGACAGAAATGCAACATTTATCAAAGTTAAGAGAGAGGCCAGGACGCAAAAAGCAAAATTCAGTTCCCTATCAGCCTCTTATAGAAACTACAACTGCACTCTCATACCCAGGAGTGGTATCACCATTGTACCGTCCATATCCAGAAATCTCCAAAGCCGCCTCCAGGTATCCGAATAGGACCCAATGCTCGTGAACAACCAGTGCGTCTCTAGCCAAATCTCTATGAGATCTCCTGATTGCAGCTCATAGTCATCGTGTCCAGGCATACCAACTACCCAATAATGATCTGAACGATAATCCAAAGTTCCTATGTGTTTAGTCATATTTCACCTTCGTTGTAGCTATACATAATATCAAATTCCACCAAGAAGCCAACAGCCAGATCGTTTTCGCCATCGCCCGCTACTTTGTTCCATCTACTGATATACTAATCACGCAGCGTTACAGGGAGTGTTAAAAAAATGTTAAAACAGAAACTGTTCGTGTTCACTGAATCGTTTCCTGTATATAGGCTGCGAAATCGTTCAAGGCGGCATGGTCAACAGGCCGTTCCATTCGCTCGCCTCGATAGAGAGCGAGCGCCTGCTCTCCTCATGCCTCCTGTCCTCTACCACACTCTCATTATCCCACTTCCACTGTCCTCTTAGGGGATACAACAAGGATTCGTAAAAATTTGGGCCATTTGCTCACAAGTCTCCTCTCATCTGTACTAATAGTTTCGCTCACTTCCAGCCTAATAGGCCATGTACCCCGCGCATCTTCTCCAAAACACCTTCTGGCGGGAATTGCACGCAGCGTGACAAGTTACCGAACATCTGCTATACTGGTTCGGTAACTGCGACAGCGAACAGAGACGGTCTCAAGGAGCAAAACCATGCCGAAGCCGATCCCTCTCGTACGCGACACTCTCCTGGTGGATCGACGGGAGGAACACGAGCAGATGCTGACCGTCGGAACACCTGAGTGGTATGCCTGGCTGGCCGATGCCGAGACGTTCGCCTTTACGAGTCCCAGCGGCACCTTCACGGCCCGCAAAGAACAGGCCGGCAACCGGCGTGGTGGCTGGTATTGGAAAGCGTACCGCAAGGATGGAGGTAAGCTCTCTTCAGCCTATTTAGGCAAGTCGGAACGTGTCACGCTCGAACGATTACATGTGGTTGCCACAAAACTGGCGGGTAAAGCTCGCCTGCCCAGCAGTGAGAGCGATGTTCACGTTGCATATGGATCCTCGCCTGGGGCATCACAAGATATGTCGATGCTCTCAACTCAACCTGATCAGACATCACTCAGAGCGCACATCCCTCCTCGCAACTTACCGCTTCAACTCACCCCACTCGTTGGGCGCGAACAGGATATTGCCAGCGTGTGTACCTTGCTCCGCCGCCCGGATATACACCTGTTGACCCTGATTGGCATGGGTGGCGTCGGCAAGACGCGCCTTGCCGTACAGGTGGCGATGGAACTCCTCAATGATTTCGCTGATGGCGTGGCCTTCACCTCCCTGGCTCCCATTCGCGACGCCAGTTTCGTCATTCCTTCCATTGCTCACACCTTCGATCTCAAGGCACTCGACCAGCAATCAGTGTTCGAGCGCGTATGTGTCTTCCTCCATGAGAAGCACCTGCTGCTGGTCCTGGACAATTTCGAGCAGGTAGCCGTCGCCGCTCTACAGGTGGAGGAACTCCTGCGGGTGTGTCCCCATCTCAAGGTACTGGTAACCAGTCGCAGCGTCCTCCATCTCCAGGCAGAGCACGAGTTTCCGGTGTTTCCCCTGGCCTTGCCTGACCTGACACGGCTTCCAGCACATGATATCCTGCTCCACTATCCCGTGATTGCCCTTTTCAGGGATCGCGCGCAGGCTGCGCTCCCGTCCTTCGAGGTGACAGCGGCGAATGCGCACACCATTGCGGAAATCTGCGTTCGTCTGGATGGACTGCCGCTGGCGCTCGAACTGGCAGCGGCCCGCATCAAACTGTTCTCCCCCCAGGCCCTGCTCGCTCTTCTCGCACAGCGACTGCAGATCCTCACCGGGGGAGCGCGCACTCTTCCAGAACGCCAGCAAACATTACGCAGAACACTGCAATGGAGCTATGATTTCCTCACATCCGCTGAGCAGTGGCTCTTCCGACACCTTGCTGCCTTCGTTGGCGGCTGGTCCTTCGAAGCAGTCGAGGAAATCTGTCGCAGTGGAGGTAGCTCGACCAGTGACGCATTAAGTGGAGTGGCAGCGTTGCTCGATAACAGCCTGGTGCAACGGGCCAGCCAGGAGGATGAGCAACCACGATTTAGCATGCTTGAAACGGTGCGTGAGTATGGACTGGCATGCCTGGCCGAACAGGGAGAGACCGAAGAGAGCGAACGGGCACATGCGTTGTACTACCTGACATTCGCTGAAGACATTGCGCCTCGCCTGCGGGGAGGCGGCCAGCAGATTCGGTGGCTCAAGCTGCTCAACCAGGAACAGGAGAATCTCCGTGCAGCACTCTTGAAACTGATCGAGTACAAGGAATCAACATTGGCGGTGCGACTCTGTGCGGCATTGTCCTGGTACTGGATCACACGCGGCACTTTTCGCGAGGGAAGCGACTTTCTGGAAGCAGCCCTTGCGCTCCCACCCAGCGCGGTGTCTCCCGCCTCGCGAGCGCAAGCGCTCTGTGGAGCGGGAGATCTGGCCCTGCGACAGGGAAACTATAGCACCGCTGCCCTTTTGCTTGAGGAGAGCATTGCTGGCTACCGGGAGCTAAAGCACACGTCAGGCCTGGCGGAGGCTCTGCTGAATTTAGGATTAGTGCGGGCCTATCAACAGAACTTTACAGAAGCCCGTACCTTGATTGAGCAGAGCCTCTCCCTTTGCCGGGCAGAAGAGGACCAGTGGCTGCTTGGACACGCGCTGGATAGCCTGGCACGGCTGGCCTGGGAACAAGGTGACGCTGAAGCAACACGGCGGCTCTCAGGAGAGAGCATGCGGCTCGGCCAGGAAAGCGGTGAAACACGAGCCCAGATCAGTCCGCGCAAGCTCCTGGCAGCCGTCGCACTTGCTCAGGGCGATGATGCCCAGGCTGAGACCCTTGCCCAGGAACTGCTCGCCATTGCCCAGCAGGTGGGTGACAGGGAATCGGCCTTCAGTGCGCTGTTTCTCTTAGGAACAATCGCGAAAGGCCGGGGAGATGATACGCAGGCCCTCTCGTTGTATCAGCAAAGTTTGGCCCTTGCCCGGGAAACTGGTACGGCGCGCAACATCAGCCTGGTGTACTCGCGCCTGGGAGAGCTTGCCTCCCGCCAGGGCGACATAGTTCAGGCAAATGCGCTCTACCGTGAGAGCCTCTCGCTCGCGCAGACGTTCGAGGCCAAAGCGGTTGTGGGGTGGTCTCTCCTGGGTCTGGCTCGCGTAGCCCGTGTCCAGGGACACTATGAGCGAGCAGCAATTCTGCTTGGAGCCGCTGAGGCACGCCTGAATGTCACCATCGATCTGAATCTCACTGAACGCACCGACTATGAACGCGAGGTCGCAGTGACGCGTACCTACCTGGGGCAAGAGGCCTATGCGCAAGCACGAGAGAAGGGGCGCAATATGAGCCCGGAACAGGTTCTCACAGCATCGGAACCGACTATGAGCGCCAAACCGCGTGGTCCATCAGCCTACCCCGACGGGCTGACCATGCGTGAGGTGGAAGTGCTGCGTCTCGTCGCGCTCGGATTACCCGATGCCCAGGTGGCCGGCAAGCTGGTAATCAGTCCCCGTACCGTGCAGGGCCACCTGCGCTCCATCTATACCAAGATCGCTGTCAACTCGCGCAGTGCCGCAACGCGTTACGCCATTGACCACAAACTGATCTAAGTACCTATCCGAATAACCCGGCGGCTAGATGCGCGATCAAGTCACAGGCGAAATGGGGAAAGGCCAGAGAATGCCCCAGCTTTTTGTTGATAGTGGGCGAGCAGACGGCGAAAGTGGTTTCGTCACGAATGCACTCGTTCCACGACGAGGCTTCGCGCCTTTCAGTCTGATAACGCATTGTCAATCGCTTCCTCCTGCGTGAGCGTTGTCCCTGTGTTCCATGCCCTGATAAAGGCTGGCCTGTCAAGTGCCGCTTTTGCGGTTGCAACAACCTGCTCGAAGGCTTCGCGCTCGGCTGGTGGAAGTGGTGCTTGCGCTTGTTCGCGCAGCCTCGCCGCTGCCGCACAGAGGCGTGTGGCCTGCGCGTAGTGTCCTTCTGCACAGATGGTGGCGGCATAGCCCTCCAGACACCCGGCTGTGTAGAGGGGACTACTGAAAGTACGATAGAGCGCAAGAGCCTCGCGGTAGCGCGCTGTGGCCAGCGCATAGTTTTGCTGCTGGCGGGCCAGGTGGCCGAGCAGGGTCGTCATGATGGGGATATCCCATGTGATCCCGGTGGCTCGTGCATTGGTAAGGGCTTCTTCTAAGAGGGAAGTAGCGCGTGCTGCGTCACCCCGCATCCTTGCCACATCTGCAAGACCGGACAGGGCACGGCTCATGAGGCCCATCTGCTCTATTCGCCTGGCATGTGTATAACTCTCAGTAAAGGCTACCTCCGCTTCATCAAGCTTGTTGCTCTCCTGGGCGATCATACCAAGTGTCGCGAAGGCATTGCTGATACCGTTCTGGTCGGCAATCCTTTGAGCCAACTGTAAGGCTTCCTGCGCAAAGGCTTCTGCCCCACGATCCACCTTTCCGTGGCGCACCAGGGTTCGCCCTAAGCCACAGAGCCTCTCTATACGCAGTGTGAGTGGTGCAGTATGCTCTCCCTGCTCTCTTGCCTTGAGGTCCAGTGCCAGCATGCGTTCGAGCCACTGCTCGGCCTCGCTCATCTGACCGTGGACATGCCAGAGGCGCGCAAAGCCTGTCAGGCGCAACCCCAGTTCCGCCTCATGTTTCTCATCCGCCCACTGCAATGCCGCACGGGCATTGGACAATTCGTGTGTCAATACCAGTGGAAATTGCGCATCGCGCGCTCCCTCCTCCGGCCCAAAGTGTGCAAAGACGGTCTCTGCCAGGCGGGCGTAATAGGCGGCATGGCGACGTCGGCACTCCTCTTCTTCCCCTGCAGCACGCAGCTGCTTCAGGGCATAGTCTCGTAGAATTTCCAGCATGGTGAAGCGCGTGACGCCATGTGCCAGCATCTCCGCTTGTACGAGGCTGGCATCAACCAGGGCGGCAAGCGTGAGGATAGTTTCTTCTGCCGCAACCTGGCCCTCGGCTACACAGACCGCCTCCGCCGCTTGCAACGTCCAGCCCCCGATGAAGACGCCAAGGCGACGAAAACACCGCTGTTGTTGCTCCGTGAGCAACTCATAACTCCAGGCGATCGCGGCCTCCATGGTTTGCTGGCGCGTCGGCAGGTCTCTAGCACCTCCGCGCAGGAATTCCAAACGATGAGTCAACTGCTTACGCAACTCGGCTAAGGAAAGCGCCTTGAGATGCATAGCGGCCATCTCAATAGCCAGGGGAAGGCAATCCAGTTGTTCGCAAATGGCCGCCACCTCACTTCCCGCGTAGGCTCTGCCCGCTTGCCTGGCCTGAGCTCGCTCGTAGAAGAGCGTTACCGCGTCTTCGAGCAGGAGTGGGGCCAGCAACAGCTCCTGCTCGGCACGCAAGCGGAGAGGCGTGCGGCTCGTCACGAGGATTGACAAGCGGGGACAGCTTGCCAGCAGATCGGCGACGAACGATGCTGCACCGTCCAGGACCTGCTCAACATTGTCGAGCACCAGCAGCAGGTGCTTGTTGCTCATGAACGCCTGCACCTGCGAGGCATACGAGGAGTTCGCCTGTTCGCGGATCCCAAGGGTCTGGGCTATCACACCGGCAACGAGCGTCGCATCGCGGATGGGTGCCAGCGGAACGTACACGACGCCATCGGTAAAGTCAGGAGCGAGATCTTGAAGAAGCTGAAGTGCCAGCCGCGTCTTGCCAACCCCGCTCGTTCCTGTCAGCGTGAGCAGGCGGGTATTGCTGCGACGCAGCACATCAAGCGCGTAGGTGTGTTCCTGCAAACGCCCGATGAGTCTGGTCGGAGGAAAAGGGAAACCAGGCGAAAGGGAATCAGGAGGGGCTTCAAGAGAAGCGGCAATCTCTGGCCGGGCAGCGCCCAGAAGCAAGGTACGCTGTTGGGCTGAGAGAGATAGAGCGCTGGTCAGTAATGCGAGCGTGTCAGCGTGCGGGGCGCCATGAACCCCCCGCTCCAGATCGGAGATCGTTCGCGCGCTAAGGCGAGCGCGTGCTGCCAGCCCCTCCTGCGAGAGACCTGCACCCTGGCGATAGCGCTTGAGAAGCGCACCAAAGCGGCTCTGTTCCTTCATACTTCGTCCTTCTGTCAGTTGTTCTTTCTGCTCTATGATAGCACATGAGCGTGACGGGGAGAGATATGTGAGAAAGATGTGCCTATTATTCATGGTGAAAGGAAGCATAATCATCTATACTCTCAGCAGGAACTACCTTGACAGAGTATCACCCTGAAGTGGTGACTATGATTGTGTGAAAGGAGTTGAACATGATCTTGATCGTTGGAGCCAGTGGGCGTCTTGGCAGCGAGGTCGCTGAGCTACTGCTTGCACAAGGCAAAGCAGTACGCGCAATGACTCGAACCCCGCTCAACCTCGGCCATCTCAAGCAGCAAGGGGCAGAAGTGGTGAGTGGCGATCTCCGCAATCCGGCATCCCTTCTGAGTGCCTGCCAGGGGGTTGAGCAGGTGGTGGCAGCGGCCCATGCCCTCGTTGGAAAGGGCGACAACAATCCCCAGACGGTTGATGATGCGGGCAATCGTCAGTTGATTGATGCGGCCAAAGCCGCAGGCGTGAAGCACTTCATTTTTGTGTCTGTTCGGAGTGCCAACCCCGATTCTCCACTGGAGTTCTTCCGTATCAAGTACCGTACAGAGGAGTATCTCCGGGCCAGTGGCCTGAGCTTCACCATCCTGCGCCCCAGTGCCTTCATGGACCTGTGGGTCCAGTTGGTAGGCCAACCCATTATAGAACAGGGCAAAACCACTATCTTTGGGCGGGGCACCAATCCGATCAATTTTGTGGCCGTAAAGGACGTTGCTCGTTTTGTCGGCATTGCGTTGGAGGATGCTCGCGCACGCAATCTGGTAATCGAGGTTGGTGGGCCAGAGAACCTGACGCTGAATCAGGTGGCCGAGATATGTGAACGCGCAAGCGGACACCAGGCGAAAACGCGGCACATCCCTCTGCCGATGATGCGTGTCATGGCCATCCTGATGCAGCTAATCAATCCCGCTTTGAGCCGTCAGATACGTGCTGGCATCTATATGGATACTGCGGATCTCCGCTACGACATGAGCGAAACTGCGAGTGAATTTGGCATCCAACTCACTCCGTTAGAGGAGTTCGCTCGTGGCATCGCGACGAATACTGATCATCTTGAAACTGTGAGTAAGCCCGGTTAGAGACAGTTCGAGGAAGAGTAATCTCTGACGGATGAGTTCAGAGAAAAGATGAGCGACAAACAAGAAAGAGAGCATTTTCGATGAGAGAAGAACAGAGACAAGCAGCACACGTGCAATCGTCCCCCAAACTGGTATTCGAGCGCATGATCCGGGCCGCGAATGGCCACGATCTGGACGCGATGGTCGCGTGTTTTGCGCCGAACTTTCGCAGCGAGCAGCCTTTTTACCCGGAAAGAAACTTCACTGGTCAGGCAGGTGTACGGAAAAACTGGAGCTTCTTCTTCTCAACGATGCCAGATTTCCGTGCAGAGGTACAAAGTTCAGTGGTAGAGGGAGAGACTGTGTGGGCCGAACTGTCCTATTATGGAACACAGACCGACGGAAAGAAACAGGTGACGCGAGGTGTGACTATCTCAGGAATTCAAGATGGGCAGATTGCCTGGTCGAAGTTGTACATTGTGACGAGTGCGGAGCCGTAGTCGGGAAAGGCACGCGCACAGATTCTCTCTTCCTTGCTTTCGACACGCGTCGCACAAATAGGTAATGCCATCACGTAATCCTGCCGATGATCTTTGCAGGCAAGCCGGGTAGACTATGAACAGAAAGATCGTCACCCCGCTCAACGGGGAAGAAAAGAAAGAAAGAAATTCCATGTCAACCGAACACACCAAATCTATCGCCACTCGTCTCGCCGACGAACTCTTTAACAAGGGAAATCTGGGCATCGTTGATGAACTCATTGCTGCCGATGCCATCGACCACAACGAGCCGCTCGGAACGGATTGCCGCCAGCACTTCAAGCAAGTCGCCACTCTGCTGCGGAGCGCTTTCCCTGATCTCCACTTCGCGTTCGAGGATGTTATTGCCGAGGGAGACAAGGTTGCTGCCCGCACCACGATGAGCGGAACGCACCAGGGTCCAGGCGCATTCTTCGGCGTCCCTCCTTCTGGCAAGCGCTTCGAGATTCAGCAAATGCGCCTGCTCCGCATCGTGAATGGGCAAATGAAGGATAGCTGGGCGGTGATTGATATGCTTGGCTGGATGCAACAGCTCGGTGCGATACCGATGCGCCCGGTTGCAAGCGGCGAGGCTCTTATTCGCGGACACTAGGGGAGGGTTTCCGCAAAGACCGGACCCTCTCCCAGCATGCTCGTCGTCATCGGCCCTGCCATGCGAACGCTTCACCTGAGCCGTAACGCGAATTCTCAGGTGGAGCGAGTCGAGCGCGGAGCAGGCGAGCGTGGAAATCGTACCTGTATTGCAGTTCATGTAAGGAGGGTGTACCAACACCTCTTGCTTTTTACTACGATGGAGAAATCACCATGTATCACACACACCACCACCACTTGCCCTCCTTTTTTTCACGTATCTGGCTCTCCTTGAGCGTTGGCTGCCTCCTGCTGGCATTGTTGCTGACCGCTTGCGGTTCTGGAGACACCGGCACAGGAACAACTTCGGCCTCTCCGAGCGTGAATATGCCTACGCAACAAGGAAATCAGGGCGCTAAAAAATATGTCGTGAACGGAGACAGGGTCAACGCTTAGCGGGGAGCTTCTGGAGCAACATCAGCCCCACAGATCCTTAGCGGGGATTTTGGGGGGTAAAATTGTCGGGACCCCTACACTGCCCAGAAACCATTCACAGATCGCATTGGCCCGGGGGATGTGATAGGGTGGTTTCAGTATCTTGATGCCGCTGGTTGCAGCCACGCGCGAGAAATTGGGTCCAAACTTGCTATCACGAGCGCGAATGAGATACTTCGGCCCTTGTCCAAAAGGAGGTGCTTCGCGCAGTTGTTGCGCCGTCCACGCGTCGGTAGGAGAGCGAGTGACGCCCACGTGGGGGACTCTGCGTGAGGACATATCGATAATGAAAAAGGCAAACAGCGAACGAAAGAAGAGATCGGTGACCTGCAAGCGCATCACACACCCAGATGTCTTTGGCATGGTTCTGCAGGAAGGGAGCCCAGGTCTGTCCTCGCTGTCTTGGGGTGCGAGCAGGCCTCATATACTTCTCAATGGTGCGCTTGCACACGTGAAGGCCTAACTTGAGGAGTTCGCCCCGGATGCGTTCTGCTCCCCACAAGCGATTGTCCCTTGCCATCTCCGCCAATCAAGGCCACAGTTTCCTGAGATATCCTTGGTGTGAGAGAAGCCGCCCTCGACTTATCCTTCCAAAAGAGCTTAAAGCCCTGACGATGCCAGCGCGAGCCTCGTCTCTGGCTGAACGATAAAAAGAGCCTGCTTCCAGGTCCGCACCAGGCTTGCCAGCAGGACGAGCAGCATCCTGTCCTTCTTGGTGCAAGCAGGCCGTTTCACCTGGCGACGCAGGAGCGCGTTTTCTGCCACAAGCTCGGACTTGTTTCTGGCAAGGTCCGTTAGCATTCCAAGTAGCAGCGAGGTGGTGTTGGGTTTGGTCCAGGCGACAAAGCGGTGGTGCAGCGACTGAAAGCCATGACCTGCGAACCGCTTGAAACAGGTGAGAATCCCATGCACAGTCGACGTGCTCCTTTGGTGAAGATAGGCAAGTGAATGCTTGCCATTGTACTCTTCCTCTGAGGAATCGGCAAGCTGCTAGCGTGGAATGGCAGGGCGATGGAAAAGTCGAGTCAAGTGAGGTCAACTGTACCAAGGCGCTCCGACAAAATCAAGCTCGTTCTCGCGACTTTTCCATCGCCCTGCGTGGAATGGGGTGCTCTCAAAGGCCTCACCGTGCCGATGGATGCCCCAGGTAGCCAGCACAGGGGTACTTCCTCTTCTCTGGCTTTGGTGATTGTCTCGGTGGTCCTGGCTCCTTCGATTCCACGGAGCCAGTCTAACATATGGCTCCGTGGATGTCTTCTATTGTTACCCAGCTGCCTCGTAGATCAGCGTCAGCATCCCAGCCTTGTAGGGTTTCGTATTCGCCAGTTGAAGCTGGGCCTGATCCCCTTCTTGAAAGAGACGCTTTCCTTTCCCCAGAACCAGAGGAGCAACATGCAAGGCGTACTCATCGATGAGGTGATGCTGTGCGAGCAACCGAACCAGGTCGGCACTTCCCTGCACCAGCATAATCCTGCCGGGTTGGTCTTTCAGTTTCGCCACTTCTTCCGCGATATTGCCTGTGATGACATGGGAGTTGTTCCAGCTTACGTCTTTCAGAGTGCTGGAGACGACGTATTTGGGGACGCCGTTAAAGATGTCAGCCATTGGGCCAGAGCGTTCAGACCAGGCGGCAGCCATTTCCTGAAAGGTCTTACGTCCGAAGAGCATCGCGTCGACCTCCTGAAGCGCGGTCATGACATACTCTCCGATTTCTTGATCCATGTATGGGAACACCCAGTTTTCGGGCGCTTCCATGACTCCGTCCAAGGTCAAAATCTCGGACACTTGTAACCTCATGTTCTTTTCTCCTTTGTGCTGGTTTCGCTGCGTTCGAGCGAGAGCAGAGTTAAACTCAAGTGATCGATCTTGGTGAGTACTCCATACAGGGCGGCTTGATCTGCAAGCATACCGGAAAGCTGTGAGGTGCCATCCTCCTCATGCACAATCTCCAACCCCTCCAGCCACTCTTGCCAAGAGGGGTCGAGGTGCCCTTGAATGCGGATCGCAACGTGCATGAGTCACCTCCTCTCCTGTTATGATGTACTTTCTCAAAGGTCGTTGAGAACAGTATAGCTTTTATAGAGAGAACAAACATCACCTGTATTCGTGATTGAACGGGTGATTTTAGACGAGGTCTCCGGGTTCGTCCGGGTGATTTTTGTTATCCAGATCAAAAGGATGCCCGGGCCTCTGGCGGCTAGAGAAGGTGCAGGCGCTGCACGACGGCAATGGCCTCGGCGCGGCGGCTCACACCCAATTTGCGATAAATACTGCTGACCTGGGTCTTAATCGTGTTGGGGGAAACGACCAGAGCTGCTGCCATCTCAGCATAGGTGTGCCCTTCAACCAGGAACCGCAGCACCTGTTGCTCCTGTCGAGAAAGTGGCTCGATGAGCCCTCCTTGCACTGCATTCTGCTGTGAATGGTTTAAGGTCTTATGAGTAGCAGTAGATGCGGCTTCACTACTGTGCGGAAGTCTATCTTCCACCTGCTCAAAGGCTGCCAGCAAGCGCAACACATACGATGGAGAAATGGTGCCGGTAGAGGCATTACGCTCTGATTGTGCCTCCAAGAGCATCGTGAGCGCCTTTTCCATAGACGGGCCAGCATCCAGATAGAGGCGAATGTAGCCCTCCGGCTCGGTCATTGCGAGGAGTCGAGCCGCCACTGTTTGTGCGTGCTCGGTCTTGCCAGCCTGCAAGAGCGCTACTACGTACAGAGCCATCCATTCAAGTGTTTTTTCGATATCTGCCGGTTGATCCTGGTGCCAGTTGAAGCGCTCAAGCGTCTCGACTGCCTGGAGCGGCTTTTGCTGTGCGAGGGCGACCCGTGCCAGGAGCAGTACCTCCCATTTGCGCAGGGGATCCCAGCTTTCCCTGGAGAGGGTAGACTCCGCCCCGGCGGCCCAGGCGCTTGCCTCATTCAGGTTGCTCTCGGTTAGCCATATCTGGACGCGGGTATCGACGACCCAGCGCACATTGTTAGCGAACTGCTCTTGCCCAAAGAGCGTCTCCGCCTTTTGCAGCGCCTCCTGTGCCGCACGCAGATCTCCTCGCGCGAGAGCCAGGCGCGCGGTTGATCGTTCCCCGATCATCAACAGCTCCACCTGTTGCCAATCCTGTGCGATACGCAACAAGCGGCGCAGGGCATCCGCAGCCTCATCCAGGCGATTCCAGGCGTAGGAGACATTGAAAAGGGCGAAGAGCAGATAGCCTGCTACTGGCGTTCCGCCGCTGATCTGCTCGTGCAGGGTGAGGGCAGAGAGGCATTCCCGGTACGCCTGTTGCAACTGTCCGGCTTCAAGATACGCCGTAGCCAGCCAGGTCATCACGCGGAACGTCACCAGGTGGTCTCCGGCCTTACTGATCCATTGTAGGGCCTCACGCAGCTTTTCCACCAGCGACGCGCTTGATTGTTGGAGCGACAATGCTAGCCAGAAGGCGAAGGAGAGTGGAATCAGTTGCCAGATCGCTTCGTCATCGCGAGGCAGCACTTCTAGTTCCTGAGTCAGCAGACGCAGGCGCTCTTTGTTTCCATGTCCCAGGATGGCTCTGGCCTCCAGCAGGGCATGCAGCAGGCATAGACGCCGCTCGATCAATGCCACCTCTGCCTCTGAAAGCAAGTGCGCCTCCTGCCCGTGCAGGATGGTTTCCATACGTGTGATGGTTCTCTGTACCTGAGCGGCCATGCTGGCATGGACCGTTTCAGTGCTGATGTGGACGGAGTTGAGGAAGCGCAGTGCAGCATTGAGGGCCAGGCGCACGTGCCCACATAGGACACTGTCTGGCAGAGCAAGCACCAGGTTCTGCATGGTTCTGGCTTCGCCGCTCAGCCAGAAGTGAGGAGCTGCCTGCTCCATCAAGGAAGCGGTCAGAGGATGGTCAGGCGCGGCCAGAGCGTGCGTAATGGCCTCGCGCCACTCGCCCTGCGTCTCGTACCAGCGCGCTGCTCGCGTGTGTAGAAGCGGTAGCAGTTGTGGCTGAGATGCGTGCAACTGCACGTGCAGGGCCTCACGAAACAGGTCATGATAGCGGTACCACTGCCGCTGCTCATCCAGCGGAACCACGAAGAGGTTGGCCTGCTCCGCCTCCTCCAGCATCTGCTGGCTGTCCTGCAACGAAGGACTCGCGGTGATGGCATGGCATAAGGCTGCATTCATCCTGCTCACCACTGATGTTTGCAGCAAAAAGTGCAGAAGTGGAACCGGCAGCCCCGCCAGAATGTCCTGCTGCACATAGTCCAGCAGGTAGCGATGGCTGCCAGCAAAGTCCGAGACCCAGCCCGAAAGGTCCTGCTGCTTGCGCAGGGAGAGCGCAGCCAGGCGCAGACCGGCGATCCAGCCCTCTGTACGGGAATTCAGCGTAGTCACGTCTTCTTGCGAAAGGGGCAAACCCATCTGGTGCAAAAGGAAAGTAGTCGATTCTTCCTGCGTAAAGCGCAAATCACCGGAACGGATCTCGAGCAACTGCCCGCGCGCTCGCAGCCGCGAGAGCGGGAGGAGTGGGTCCGTGCGCGTGGCGAGGACAAGATGGAGGTTGGCAGGCAGATGATCGAGCGCGAATGACAGCCCTTCGTGGATGGCCTGTTCAGAGATGAGATGGAAATCATCCAGGATCAAGACGACTTCCCGGTCAAACTGCATGATCTCATTGAGCAAGGCTACCAGGATGGTTGAGAGCGGAGGGGCCTCTTGAGCGCGCAACAGGGCAAGCGCTTCCACCCCGAGCGAGGGCAGGCAATTCTGCAAGGACGCAACGCAGGATGTCCAGAAGCGAATGGGATCATTATCCAGCGTCTCCAGGGAGAGCCAGGCAACAGCCATGTGAGCATAGGGCGCCAATTCTCGCCCTGTCTGTAACGAGGCAGAGGCCACCCATGCCGAGAGTAAGGTGGTCTTCCCACTGCCGGCAGTGGCAGAAACGAGGGTCAGCGGGTGAGTGAGGATGGCATCTAGCTCGCGGAGCAGGCGCGCACGCTCCACAAGCCCGAGTGGCAAACGCGGCGGTGTGAGCCTGGTGGCAAGTAAGGAGATTGCTTGCCCGGACGCTGGTGTTGCGAGAGTACGAGCAAGAGAAGGAGAGGGCTGCAAACTCGTAAGCGCTTTGGCCTGCTCCTCTAAACGGGCAAAGGTCACCCTGGCACTGGGTCCGAGGTAGCGCTTGCGCGTGTGATGGTCCTGGGTGCGATAGGCGTACCAGTAGCCATCTCCCGCCGCTCGTGCTTCTTTGACGACAGAGACCCGGCCAGCCTGCCCTGCAAAGGCAAAAGAACTCTGCTCGCTCAACCAGCGCGAGAAGGCTTCACTCTCCCCAGAAGAGAAACGTCGGTGAACTTGCCCACGGATGTGCAATTCATACTGTTGGTGCTCTTCCGACCATAGGAGGGTATATGGTGATGATCTGGGCACGGCTCTCTTCCTTCTCTCATTGGGTGTTTTACCCCTATCCCCCAATTTCCAATGAGTATAGCACAAGAGCTAAAGGATTCTCAATGCTTCCTGCTGAGTAAGGCTTGCTCGCAGGACTGGCAGATGGCGAGCAAGCGTTCCTCGAGCGTAGCAACCTGCTCGATCAAGGCAGCAACTGATGACCACGGGTGCTGCACTCCTGCGTACTGCGCCTGCTTTGTGATCAATTCCGCGACCTCGACTTGGTTCGCCTCTCTTAAAAAGAGCTGGCATGCACTTTGTGCCGTAAGCCAAGAGGCAAGGCAAAGTAGAAGAGATGCATGGGGAGCCGCTCAGGCACCTGGGTGTGAAAGGTGCGAGCGAGCATGCGCAGGGCCACAACCCCGCCAAACATCCCTGGCTTCCACAGTTCTTGCCGCAGATTGGCACCAATAGATGGCAAAGTTCGCTCGATCATTTGCCGCCGACTGACTGTGTCAACGGGTCGAAGGGTAGTGCGCATGATGTAAGGTTCATCGGTATACGCGAGATCCATCCCCTTGGCTCGCCAGGCTTTGAGCAGGTTCTCCACCGACAAGACCACGCAAGGGAAGCCCTTGGGGTCCTGAACCAGGATGTGATCCTCCTCCACGCTGAGCACTACAACATAGTGATCTGCACCGTGCAGATACGGATAATTGGGATTGTAGGTCAGATCGCCCATATTCAGCGGGCCGATCAGCACCGGACCGTGTTGAACGGCTGCAAGCAGACGCGCCAACGCCTCCCTCTCGTCGCCACTGCACTCCAATTTGCATGTTCACCCAAGCGTCTCTATCGCACGTGTTAGTCCGAGATCGGGATTGGGGCTGCTGAAAAAGAAGAGTTCAGCTTCTTTGAAGTACGTATAGCCAAAGGGCATCGTGGTGAGGCATTCGAGAAAGCCGGTTGCGAGCAGACTTTCGGCGGATGCCCCACTTCCCAGCAGGCTCATGTGGAGGCTGTTGGAAAAACAATAATCGCCGCTTCCAATATATGACAGCATGGAAGTTCCTCCTTCGTGAATAGCTCTGGCCTGCAAGTCGCAATCCTGACGATAAGATACGACGCACTACAGGATGAGCAAAGAACAGAAAGTGGCTTTTATTATCAGGGCGTTACGCCATGTATGGGCGATCAGGTGTTGATGGCCTCCTCCACCCGATCCAGCCACTCACGCATGAGAGCGTGGCAAAGAGCATCCTGTTCGATAGGCACAAAATGTCCGGCGCGATCCAGCACAGAGAAGGTCGCTCTGCGATAGGTGTCCAGCAGATCCCAGGCGGCCCGGTATCCAACAACCTGATCCTGCCGCGCGGTGATAATGAGGGTGGGGCCATCAAAAGGAACGGGTGGCGCCACCTCAAAGGAAGAGGGGCCTGCCGCCTCCAACTGCTCCTGGTGGGGGAAGTCGGCGAGCTGGACCTCTGCCAGTACCTGGCGCACCGCCTCGACCACCCTGGGAGTCTGCACCACGATCATGTCAGCGACCGGCCCAAGCTCGGAAAGACACAACGGATCTTCCACCAGGATGGTCTTCTCTGGCAGCCGAGCCTGTGCAGGGTCGGCCTTCACCTGGGGTGCGCAGAGCATCAGGCCGTCGATCAACGTTGTCCTGCGCGAGACGACGCCACGGGCCAGATACCCTCCATAGGAATAGCCAGCAAGTACGAAGCGCTGAGAGGGGATGATCGCATCGATGAAGGCCAGCATCGTATCGAGCATAGCATCATGCGTAGCCAGCCGGTCGGGGGCAGGAGTGCGTCCGGTACCGGGCAGGTCAGGATAGATGCGCAGCCAGTCATCTCGCTGTGTGAAGAGCGGTTCCATGAACCGCTCCATGATGCCGTGATCGCTCGGTCGCCCGGGCAACATCACGATGGGTCGCCCGCTGCCGTAGGTCTCATAGGAGATTGCGAGATCTCCAAGATGACATTCCATGCGCTCCTCCCTCCGTTCATGCACACAAAGATTCTGGGTGTCCTGCGAGTGACAATCACCAGGTATAGAAACTTTTCAGGCCATACGTTCCGAGAGCGAGGGAAAGCTCGCCTCCGTGGTATATCTCATGTTCCATGACATGCCAGACAATCCACTGCCGGGTATGCGCAGGCTCTTCTTCTAGCCCTTGATTCCGTAGCCATGTCTGATGAGAGGCCGGAGGGAAAAAAAGCTGCTCCAGGTCAGTGGAAGTCCAGCGCTCCAGGGCGGAAGAGATCACGCGCCAGCTCTTTTCAAACATAGCGACCAGTGAAGCTGCCTTGTACACGCCTGGCTCGCCATTGTTCTCCTCATCGTCCCAGTCCAGATTGGGATCTCCTTCACCCATCCAGAGGTGGAACCAGTTGAAGCGCGCACCGATCATATGCTCGAGAAGCTCGCCGATCGAGCGCTGCTGTGGTCCAACAGAGAGGGCAAGTTGTTCAGGTGAAAGTGCTGCGATGATTTAGACCAGGGCGTGTTGATAGTTCTCCCAACCTGGTTTGTAGAACGTAGCGAGGGGAAATTCCTGTTCTGTCATAGTTGTCTGCTCCTTGCTTCTGATACTGTACTCCAATTGTACAAGTCAATGTCAAGCGAAAACTCTACGACGATAGCCAGACAGGGCTTGTGAATGATTGCTGAGAGAGGCTTCTCACGAGAGAGAAGATAGCGATATCCATCAAATCTTGTCTCAAGGAGTTGCCTCTCATGGAGTGTATCGCACGCCAATGTGTCCTCCCTGCTCTCAGCAGCGAGCAAG